>DATJIC010000027.1:0-5881 GCA_035493555.1 Verrucomicrobiia bacterium
CCCGCAAATATATTGTTCATTTCGGCTTTGTCGTATTCCGACACGATATCAAACGAAAAAGTTGCCATGTGATCCTCCTGTTTTCTTAAGTATAACAAATGCGCCGTACGGGTACCGGCGTATAATACAGGTATGAAGAAACTGCTTATTGCCGCTGCCACTATTTTGGCTGTTGCGGGGGCGTTGTTTGTGTACCGTCAGCAGGCCCAGGCACCCGAACACCACGCCAAGGAGACGCCCGCGCTATCATATGTGGACGCGGCATTGTCCCGCATGAGCCTGCGCGATAAGGTAGCGAGCCTGTTGGTGATGAACAGAGATGGCACCGATCCCGCGGCGCTTTCGGCCTTTATGGATACCTACCGGCTGGGTGGGTTTATTTTAATGGGCGAAAACATGCCTGCAACCGACGAAAAACTACTGCAGATAACCAGCGCGTTAAAGGGCGGTGATACAAAATTACCCCGCCTCGTTGCGGTGGACGAAGAGGGCGGCACGGTAAAGCGGCTACTAGGCGACAATTATTTGAGCGCACACGAACTAAAAAATCTTCCTGTCAATAAAACGGCGCAGGCATTTGTGGCTCGGTCGAACATGGTAGCCTCGGTTGGCATTACGCTGAATTTTGGTGTTGTTGCCGATACGACCGCCGATAAAAAGTCATTTATCTATGACCGCGTGCTGGGAACCACCCCTGCGTCTGCATCGGTACGGGTCGCTGCTGCCGTCGAGGCAAGTAAGGGCCGGACGTTAACCACGCTCAAGCATTTTCCCGGGCACGGCGAGACCGAAGCGGATTCGCATCATACCGTTCCAACGGCGCCACTTGCCTACGCGGATTGGCTGGTTCGCGACGAGCCTCCTTTTAAAGCAGGTATTGATGCCGGTGCGGATGTCGTTATGATGGGGCATTTACGCTATTCTTCGGTGGATTCTTTGCCTGCGAGCCTTTCTAAAAAGTGGCATGATATTTTGCGCCATGACCTTGGCTTTAAAGGGGCTATTATTACCGATGCAATGGGAATGTTACCGGCCTCGGGAGACAAAAGCTTTGCCGATCCTGTAAAGACGGCCGTCGCCGCACTCAATGCCGGTAATACAATGCTGCTATATGTTATTAATCCCGCAAAAACACCGGCAGTTTTAATAGATGGCATCGTTGCTGCCGCCGAGCGGGGTGACATACGCGAGTCGGTTATTACCGACGATGCAAAAGCTGCACTAGAACTAAGAAGCAGGAGCGCTGGTTTGCCAAAATAGGCTGCCCGCAGGCCGTACGCATAAGAAAGATGTTATAATGACTTCATTATGAAAACACGGATAGAAATAGATACAAAGACATTCGTGCGCTTTTGGTTGGTGGTGATTGGTTTTATCTTTGCCATTCTGGCAATTTACAGCGCTCGCACGGCGCTAATCCTATTGGGAATCGCCTTTTTCCTGGCGCTCGCCTTAAATGCACCGGTAACGTATTTGGCAAAGTACCTTCCTGGTAAAAGCCGTGTTGGCGGAACGGCAATCGCCTATGTGCTGGTGCTTTTAGTACTAGGTGCCTTCGCCTTCCTTATTGTTCCCCCTATTGTCCAGCAAACCGCTAAGTTTGGCGAGACGGTTCCTGGGCTGATTGACAGCGTTACCAAGCAGTGGCATGGCGTGAACACGTTTGTTGATAAGTATCATTTGCAGCCGCAGGTTGAAAGTGTCGTTAACTCTATTAAGCATACAACTTCCGTCTGGGCTTCTGATGCCGGCAAAAACTTGGTGGCTGGGCTGGGCTCGGTTGCGGCAACGTTCGCCTCCACGTTGTTGGTACTCGTTCTTAGCTTCCTGATGCTTGTTGAAGGTCCAATGTGGCTCGAGCGTCTGTGGGGTGTGTATAACGACGAGGAGCGCATGAAGCGGCATCGTAATCTCGTTCACCGTATGTATACGGTTGTAACGGGGTATGTGACAGGCCAGCTGACCGTTTCGGGTATTGGCGCGGCGCTTGCCGGTCTGGTGGTGTTTATTCTTAGCCTGTTTATCCAAGGTGTCCCAAGTAATCTGGCGCTTCCAACCGTTGCTATTGCCTTTACGCTTTCACTTATTCCTATGTTCGGCGCAACAATCAGCGGGATTATCATTTCTCTGCTGCTTGTACTGAACAATGTTTCGGCGGGAATCATTTTTGCAGTGTACTTTATTGTGTACCAGCAAATTGAAAACAACTTCATCTCACCAACTATCCAATCCAGGAAGCTGGAGCTCTCGGCACTGACTGTTCTTGCCTCGGTAACGATCGGACTGTACGTATTTGGACTGGCGGGCGGTATTATTTCTATCCCTATTGCTGGCTGTATAAAAGTGCTGCTTGACGATTACCTCGAGCGTGCCCGCGAAAATCGTAAAAAGAGCGAACGCCCCATTGCTAAAATTGTAAATAAAATCCGCAACGAAGTATAAAACAGTGCGGTAAAAGTGAACAATGCCCCGCCTGAAAAACTTCCGGACGGGGCATGTTCGTACGCTGATGGAGCCACTTAAACGGCCTCCTCTTCCTCGGAATCAGGGTGGGCCTGTGCGGGCGCCGTAGGGGGAGTCGGGTGTTGCCGTGACCACTGGTCGTTGAACGCCTCGCGTTCCGCCTGGGATGCGGCAGCTTGCGCCGCGTACCTGTCCCTGTGGGGCGGCTTGCCTTTTTGCCTGGCGCGCCGCTGTCCTCCCTTTGGCATGTTCGCCTCCTTCGGTCGTACGAACAGTAGTCTTATGATATCACAAGGCACTAAAAGCAAATTGCAGCAAATAGTGGATATGGAAGCACCCTCAGTTGAGGGGCTCCCGGTTTAAGGGGTGTCTCCTCTCGTGAGGGTGTTGGTGTACCCGAGCAGTGGGGTTACCACTCGATGAAGGTGCCGTTCACGCTGCCGCAGCCGCTGGTCGGACCCCAGAGCACATCGAGCACGAAGTTGTCGGGCATGATGAGATCGTGGAGGTGGACTAGGGTGACGATGGCGTCGAACATGCGGTCGCGGATCTGAACGCGCTCGGTGGCGTTCGGCGGCTCCTCGCTGAGCTGGACCTTGATCCACAGGTCGGCGACGTTGATGTCGTCCGGGCCGTAGCGGTGGAACTGCACCTGCACGCCGTTTTCGGGCGTGTGGTCGCCCATGCCGAACGCCGCGCTGTTGTGCGCGAAGACCGTGACCAGCTCGGGGCCGAGGGTTCGCCGGACGAGAACGTCGGTTGAGGTGACGGTGCCACCGCCGATCTTCTTGAACTGGAACCCGGGCCGCTGAGTGATATCAATGAGCGGCATGTGCCACTCCTCTCGGGGTACGATACGGACCTGCCGCTTCAGACTCATCCTACTGTTTGAGTATTAATATTATAGCATAAAAATTAAAAATAAGCAATATCGCTGGGACGCGCACGGACTATTCGGTAATTGTCGCCCCATATGACGGGTTGTTTGTCCGCTTGCTGCCAAGCCACGACGCGCCCATAACACCCAGGCCCATTACTATAAGTGCTACCGGGTAGGCGTACAGGATTAACGACGCGTTCTTTCCTATGGCAATAACCCCAATCATTCCGGCAAGTGCGATAAGTGCCCACATAATAAGCGTTTCGCTGCCGGGTTGTTTGTATACCTTGCGCATAGTAAGAATAACCCCCGAAGCCTCTACGGCAATAAGGAGAATGATGGTGAGGTCTGCGCTTCGGATAAAATACCAAGCTGTTAGTACGGCGCACACGCTTAACAGAACCAGGCTGTTCTCTTTAGTGAATCCTCCTGTTCCGTAACGGTACGAGAGTATGTTTATTGCTATAACTGCGAGTAATTGTAGGCCGATCAGCCACAGGGAGCCGGCAGTTCCTACGCTCAACTGTGCGCAGAATAATGCCGCGTATTCAAGCAGCCATATGAGCCACGATGCCCTGTCTGGTTTGGTTGTACCCTTTAAAATATCGCGGATATACGGCGCGTATCCGATAGCTCCAACAACACCAGCAATAACGCCCAACAAATGTCTGCCCCCCTTTTTTTCTCAAATCTAGGCTTTACACATATTCCCAAACGGTACCATCTTGCGTGTCGCGGACGGCGATACCTTTTGCGGTTAATCGGTCGCGGAGCTCGTCGGAAGTCTGCCAGTTTTTTTCCTCACGGGCACGCTCACGCTGAATGATCAGCTGTTTTGTCTCGTCGTCGATATCTGGCGTAGTGGCAATAAGCTGCAGGCCAAGCAACTGGTCGATGGTTTCGAGTAGCTGGTTGAGTGCGTGTGAGTCGATACGGTCCAGGTTGTGTGATTCAAGGTGTGAAAAGACTTCATCGATAACCCGTAAGGCTTCCGGCGAATTGAGGTTGTCATTGAGGGCCGTTTTTATGAGTCCGATAACGGCGAGCGATGGGTCGTCCTCTTTGGTTTTGTTCTGGGCGAGCGTGTCATGCGCCTGATGCCGGAGCGCGGCAACGTTACGCCAGTGGTTGAGGCGGTTGCGGGCAGCGGCCAGGTTTTCAAACGTAAAGTTGCCCTCGTTTGAATAGTGGCTTTGCAAAATAAACATGCGGTAGTCGAGCGGACTAAAGCCGCGGTCGGCCAGATTCTGCAAGGTAAACCCGTTACCCAAACTCTTGCTGATTTTTGTGCCATTAACCTTAAGGTGGTTATTATGCAGCCAGTAGTGAGAAAATATCTGTCCGCTTGCCGACTCGCTTTGGGCGATTTCGTTGGTGTGGTGAACGGGAATGTGGTCGATACCGCCAGTGTGGATGTCGATGGTATCGCCTAAAATACTCATTGCCATTGCCGAACATTCAAGATGCCAGCCGGGGAAGCCCATTACTTTCGCCTCTCCGCTCACGGGCTCGTCTAGCAGGTCTGTTGGCGTTTCCCATTCCATATCGCGCTTTTCGTTTTTGGGCGTAAACTTCCAAAGGGCAAAATCGCTGGGGTTTCGTTTTTCGGCGTTAAACGCAACACGGGCGCCTGCTTTTTGCGCTTCCAGGTCAAGCTCGGCAAAATCGGCATAGGTTGGGAATTTGCTGGTGTCAAAATAAATACCATCGTCTATTTGGTAGGTAAACCCTTTTTGTTTGAGTGTCCGTACAAGGTCGAGTTGCTGAGGAATAAATTCGGTTGCGCGCACGATATGCTCGGGCACAATAAGGCCTAGCTTTTCAATACCGGCCAAAAAATCTTCCGCATAGAACTCGGCGATATCCCAGGCGGATTTTCCTTCGCGGCGGGCACCTTTTTCTAGCTTGTCTTCACCTTCATCGGCGTCGCTTACCAAGTGGCCGACATCCGTAATGTTCATGACGCGTTCGACATTGTAGCCGTTTGAAATGAGTGTCCGTACAAGAATATCCCAGTAGATGTATCCGGCCCAGTTACCAACATGAGGAAAGTCGTAAACGGTTGGCCCGCAGGTATACAGTGTTACCTTGCCTTCTTGTATTGGGGTGAAGGGTTCGGTTTTTCGGGTGAGCGTATTATGCAGCTGCAGTGTCATGGTAGGCCTTTAATGCTTTTTCGGTTGCGGTTAGTAGTTCTGGTACGATTTTATCGTACTCTTCGTAAACGCGAAAACCGGCCGCGTATTTGTGGCCACCGCCGCCAAAATAGCCAGCGACTTCTTCGGCGATCGGCAGGTTACCGCGCAGTTTTCCGGTTACTTTGCCGTCGGGGTAGGTTTTAATAGCGACACCTAGCTCGACACCTTCAACCAGTCGCATTTCGTCAAGAACCAGGACGCTTGGGTTATATTGGTCGCTATACTGCTGGATATCCTCCCACGGGATATGAATAAGGGCTAGCTTGCCGTCCAAAAAGTATTCGATGCGGCCGATAAGTTCGCCCTTGTAAGCAAGAATTTCGGGTGATTTTTTCATGAA
>DATJIC010000028.1:0-6513 GCA_035493555.1 Verrucomicrobiia bacterium
TTACTGCACGATGACCACGACCTTATCCAAAAAGCGGTCGGCTGGATGCTGCGCGAAGTAGGGAAGCGCTGCAGCGAAGACCTGCTGCTTGGTTTTTTGGATGATCATGCTGCAACGATGCCCCGGACGATGCTCCGGTATTCGGTTGAGCGCTTGCAGCCGGCAGTGAAAAGAAAATACATGACAGCAAAGAGGGAGCTTGCTCCGTGAATGCCCAGGATATCAACCGGGCAAGAGTAATGCAGCTTGCAACCTCGCGCGGCGGTCAGCCGTGGATCTGCAACGTGTACTTTATCGTTACTGGCGGCAATTTTTACTGGCTCAGTTTTCCGGATCGCCGTCACAGCAAGGAGTTGGCAGACAACGCGAAGGCTGCCGTGGCAATAGCGCTGCAGGAGGAGGTTCCTGTAGTTGGTGTTCAGGCCGAAGGCACGGTGCGGGTGGTGCAAAATCTTAGTGAGGCTGCACGCGTACTGGCGCTGTATGTCCATAAGTACGGCAAAGGAAAGGATTTTATCGAGCTGCTAAAACGCGGCAAAAACCGGCATGAACTCTATTGCCTGATGCCAGAATCAGTTATGGTATTTGATGAGCGGTCGCCGTCGGACGCGCCGTATAGGCAAATCCAGCTGGCTAACGAGGAGTGATATGACAGAGTACCGAGGAGTGATTATTAATGGCCGGGAGCAAAATGGCCGTACCTACCAGCGCGAGGATGGGACATTTGAGTCGCTTGACCTCAAAGACGTGCAGCCGGGCGAAACGATAACTGTCTTAACAGAGAACGGTGCCCATGATTTAGCTAAAACGGGCGATAAGGAGCGGCACTCCTCGGCGCTAGAAGGATGGATGGTGGGGGCGACTGCTGTTCGCTTATCTCTTTACGAACATGACCGTAGCGGCGCGCAGTTTATTCACTACGGAATTGTTCTTAGGGAGCGGCTGGGTCTTCATGTCAGCTATCCCGAGTCGGAGCAGCCGAATGTCGTACACAACCTCGGAACGATCGCAACCATACTGAGCCGTAAGACAACAGAAGAGCGGCGGGCTGGTACTGAAGTGTTTGTGGACAGCTAACAGCTTGTCGTGTATAGTAACCATGGTAACAATTAGAAATATCAAGAGCGCGATGAGGGACTGGCCCTATGACTCGCCGGCAACCTGCCATTTTGGCAAGGTGCTAAATCCAGCCTGAACTTCAGGAAAGATGTGTCATACCTTTTGAAAACTCTTTTCTTGAAGCTTTGGGGCAGATAGAGAGGAGTATTTTTATGTCTGCAGTACCGCAATACCGAACGGCCGAAAGCGTTTCGCCCAAGCACCCCGACAAACTTTGTGACCAAATATCCGATGCCATTTTAGATGCGCATTTAGAGGAAGACCCGGCAGCCCGGGTGGCGGTTGACGTTGCCGGCGGGCACGGGTACGTGTTTGTAACCGGTGAGGTGACAAGCCGGGCGACCCATGTTAATGTCGGTGCTATTGTACGCCGTATTGCCGGCGACAACGTTACGGTGTACGAACATGTCACAAAGCAAAGCTCCGAAATTGCCCAGGGAGTAGATACTGGCGGGGCGGGCGACCAAGGAATAATGATCGGCTATGCCACGAACGAAACGCCCGAACTGCTGCCGCTGGAGGTCGTGTTATCGCGCCGGCTTAACGAGCATCTCTACAAGATCTGGCCGCACGATGGCAAGACGCAGGTAACCCTGCGGGACGGCAGTATTGTTTCGGTTGTCGCCAGCTTCCAGCATGCGCCACAAAAGGAGCTCGAAACCGCCGTTCTTACATGGCTCGAGCCGTATGCCACCGACGAGAAAGTAGTGCTGCATATTAACCCAAGTGGCGATTGGGACCAGGGTGGGTTTGATGCCGATGCCGGGCTTACCGGCCGAAAGCTGATCGTGGATAACTACGGACCTCGTATATCAATTGGCGGTGGCGCCTTCAGTGGCAAAGACGCGAGCAAAGTAGACCGCAGCGCCGCCTATATGGCCCGGAAAATCGCTGTCGATTATTTGCGGCAGCGCCAGGCAAAAGAAGTGTTCGTCCGCCTTGCGTATGCGATTGGTGTGGCCGAGCCGCTCGAGACGAGCGTTATTATCGATGGCGTGCACGAAACAGTGAAAGGCTACGATCTTACTCCGCGCGGCATTGCAAAACAGCTCGATTTATTACGCCCTCAATTTGAGCAGACGGCGAAGTACGGCCACTTTGGACATGGCTTTACCTGGGATTGACATATAAGTTATTTTATAATATAATTTCCAAGTTTCGCACCTCAGACAACCAGGAGGCATCGCAATGCCACAAATCGCACCGCCCGCTCTCCCTCGGCTCCAACGATTCGTCGTGGAGAGCCTGGGAGTGGTGGAGATCGACGCCAGCGACCACTACCGGCCGCGCCTTCGGGTGTGGCTGGACGAGTCCTATGGCGGCGAGATCAGCGCGCAGATGCAGGACGGGTCAACCTACCTGTATCTCGACTGTGACAGCAGAAGCTGCCGCGACGACAAGAACGTGCTGCGCAAGCTGCACGCCTTCGTGGAGGTTCTGCATCACCACGACCACGACCGGGATGGGTCCTACGACGCCGATGCGCTCGTCGCAGCCATCGACACTGCCATGTGGGAGACCGACGACACCCCTGTGGTGTTCGAACGGCCTCGAGGCGGGGTCTACACCTCGCTGCTCATGGCCCTGATGAAGCTGGCGCCGCCGCCGAAGCGTCACATCGCGTACAGCTTCGGTGACCTGCGTCCGCGCTTCAAGAAGGCGGACTATCTGTGGGCGCTGCCCATGCTGGTCGGCTTCATCGCGCTCGTGCAGGTTCAGATCCACTACGTGCCATGGCTCAGGTACTCGGTCATCAGCGGCTACCTCGCGTTCTGCGAGCGGATCGGTCTGAGCGGAGTGGTGGCCACGGTGTCCCTCTTCGTCCTGATCATCCTGTGGTCGCGGAGGGGGAGCCGGCGACCCGGCCGTACCCAAACGCCGCACACCTACGGCCTGCTCAACCAGGCCGCGCTCTACGAGGAGCAGGTGTGGCGGGAGAACGCGCACAAGTGGAACACCGGACAGCGGCTGATCAGCTGCGTCACGTTCGGAGCGATTCACATGGTGAACCTGTTCTACCCGCTGGCGACGATCCTGCCGCTCTCGATCGCGGGCGGCGTGTTCATGTTCATCTACCTGAGGGCGTACCGCCGGTACCGCCAGGAGGGAAGAGTGCATGCGCGGCGTGACGCGACGTTCCGTGCGGCAATCGCGCACCGGCTGTACAACCGGTGCGCGCTGGCGGCCGTGATGATCGTCATCGTGCTGGTTCTGGCTGGCGAGGCCCTCAGTCTGATGGGCCTCATCGGCATGATCGGCGCGGTGGTCGTCCTGACCTGGAGCGACCGGCGCGCGCCGGAACGCTGACCTACCTGGAGGTGACGAACAGCCCCTGGCCCGACGAGAATCTCGTCGGCGCCGGGGGCGTTTGTTTATGTTAAAATAGTGGTAATTAACCAATCAAAAACGAAAGTTAGAATATGGAAACTGAAACTACTGAAACGACTGATATTTTTCTATGGGCAAATAACGCCGACGGCATTAAAAAAGAACTCGATGTTGAGTTTTTTCTGTTCAACAAAAATTACACGCCGTACAGTACGCACTTTGCCAGCGATCTGAACGCGCAGATAAAGCCACTTTTTTTGTACGATCTTATTAATTTCGTTAATCTTGGCGCAGGAACCGGGCTTTCGGTGCGTGACTTCGAGCTTTCCGATGGCGAAGAAAACGTGCTGCTAAGGACGGACCTTGCAAAAGTAGGGCGTGCCGAGACACTTATCCACCTCATTGAAAAAGAGCGCCACGATATCGTAGAATTCTCCCAAGAAGAACACGAATTTAAGCGTATAAAAGGGATCCTGGCGCGGTTTACGCATAAGGACGAACCAAAAAAGGCGTTCTATGTCGTTAAGGCAATTTCGCAGGGGCAGGTGCTTCAGGGTGCCACGAGCTGGGAGTTCCGTGACGGTAAATTCGGTTCGTTCCAGGCGGATGTCGGCTTAAAAATGCCAAATGATAACCAGGTGCTTATTATTGGCGGCGATATCTTTGTTTTTAATCAGGCAAAATTTGAAAAACTGTTTAACTACGAGTACAAAAAGCAGGCGCTTGCCGACCAAAAAGTCGAGGAGATCGAAAAGCAGTACAAACTTAGCTTCCCGGATGGGCTTGATCTGCAGACGCTTGTCCGCGAGCGCAAAAAAATCGTAAATAAACTGCAAAAAATGGAAATCGGCAGCGTTACACAGGAACAGGCAATGGAATACGCCGACGACATGCAGCTTGAGTTAATGACGGATGATGCCGGCGCCATTATTATTATGGACGGCAACGACCTTGATATGTTCGTGAATCTTATCAACGAGGATTACATCACGAGTGAGATTACCGGTAGGCGCTACGAGATTAAAAGCAAAAAGCTGCTTGACGATCCCGATGGCGAACCGCCACGCGGCTAGTAGGTTTGGCCGCGGGCATATTCGCCTAGAACGGTTACTGTAGCACCGGTTTTTCGCACCTCGTCGAGTACATGGGCCAAAGGTTCGCCGGCAGCCTCAAGATCGATATAAAACCGGTAGTTCCACGCATCGCTGGCAATCGGCCTTGATTGCAATTTCGTGAGGTTGATGCCGGCCGCCGCAATAATGGTGAGTACCTGGGCCAAGGCGCCAGGCTGATGCGTGGTGGTGAGCACCAGAGAGGATTTATTTGCCCCGGCAGGCGCAGCGCCATGAGGGTCGATCACTAGAAAGCGGGTAAAGTTTTGTTTGTTATCCTCAATATCCCCATCAAGTATCGCCAGGCCGTATTCTTTAGCGGCATCACTGCCTGCTATTGCGGCAAGCGTAGGATCGTTTTGTGATTTAACGTACTGGACGCTTGCCGTAGTGTCGTGGTAATCAACCGGAACAGCATTAGGAAGGCTGGCTGTAAGGTAGTTGTTGCACTGTGCAAGTGCGACTGGCTGCGAATAAACATACTTAATTTCCTGCAAGTCGCTTCCAGGAAGTCCAATAAGTTGTTGGTGGATCCGCAGGTAAAGCTCGCCGACAACGGGGTGGTGGTACCGTTCAATGAGGTCGAGCGTTTCCGTAAGCGAGCCATGAATAGAGTTTTCTATGGCAAGAATAGCAATGTCGGCCTCGTTGTTCTGCAGCTGTAAAAATGCCTTAGTAAACGTCTCGGACGGCACGATCGAGAAGGGTTTGTCGTTTCCAAACCAGGCCTTAACGGCCTGATGATGAAACGAACCGGATAATCCTTGGATTGCCACGCGCATGGCGTTTATTGTATCACGTGCCCGCAGGAACTAACTAATGCTCATACCGCAAATCAGCACGCCGTTGCCGTCGTCCCAGTTATAGCTCATGCCGCTGGGGCAGTTGGTTGGGCCGCCTTCAAATTCTTCGGTAAGATACATGCCCGTCCCCCAATAATTAACATACGGACCAACGATCCAGCCATTTACCGGGATGGGGTTGACGGTAGGTAAGGTGCCTATTTTTTTCAGTTCGGTCATTAACGCGGCATTATCAGATTCGAGGTACGTGTTTGCACCCGACGACAAGTATTCGCGGCATTTACCGTTAGGGAAGCCAGTACCGAGACAGTACGAATCCTTGTTCGCAACAGGAGGGAAGGTGCCATACTTCGCTTTGTAGAGCTGAAACAGCTTTTCCCATTCTTTCACCTCTGTATATCGGTCGGCGTTCCGCGCACTTTTTTGAGCACCGTTGAAGCTCACTATTACGATAGAAGCCAAAATGCCAATAACGACAACGACAATTATGAGCTCCACAATAGTAAACCCGCTTGTGCTTTTTCTCATGATGTTATTATAGCATCACGCGTTCGTACGCCAATGCCCTATACTAAAAAGAGATGAAACAGGAGTTGGCTTTAGAAATTATGCTTTCGGGAGAGAGCGTGCTGTTAACCGGTCCGGCGGGGGCGGGTAAGACGTACGTTTTGAACCAGTTTATTAAGCTCGCGAAAAACGAGGGAAAGCATGTCTCGGTAACGGCGACAACGGGTCTTGCGGCAACACACTTGGGCGGTACAACTATTCACTCATGGGCAGGTATAGGTGTTCAGGATTACCTGCCGCAGGGGTTTGCCGAACACTTAGCAAAAGGCCGCTTTGAGATTATCGAGAAAACCGATGTCCTGATTATTGATGAAATATCGATGCTGCATGACTACCGGCTGGATATGGTAGACGAAGCCTGTCGGCTCGTGCGCCGCAAAGACGAACCGTTCGGTGGAATACAGGTGATTATGAGTGGCGATTTTTTCCAGCTGCCGCCAATAAACCGCGGGGATACCCGCGCTGGCGGATTTGTCGTACATAGTAACGTGTGGCAGGAGCTCGATCCGACGATCTGCTATTTGCAGGAGCAGCACAGGCAGGACGACGAAGAGCTGCTTGGTATTCTTAATGCTCTGAGAGAC
>DATJIC010000029.1:0-5241 GCA_035493555.1 Verrucomicrobiia bacterium
CGAAGAAGAGCAGGGTCAAGCACGTCTGCGCGGTTGGTTGCGGCAAGCACAATAACGTTCGTGCCCGTCTCAAAACCGTCCATCTCAACCAAAATCTGGTTAAGGGTCTGCTCGCGCTCGTCGTGTCCACCACCCATACCACTGCCGCGGCGGCGCCCGACGGCATCAATCTCATCGATAAAGATAATGGCAGGAGCGTTCTTTTTAGCTTTAGCAAAGAGGTCGCGTACACGGCTGGCACCAACACCGACAAACATTTCTACGAACTCCGAACCCGAAATCGAGAAGAATGGCACGTTTGCCTCGCCGGCAACAGCACGCGCCAGCATAGTTTTACCCGTACCAGGGTTACCCACCAGTAGCACACCCTTTGGAATCTTAGCACCAAGGCTTTCGTACTTTTTTGGGTGCTTCAAGAAGTCAACGACTTCTTCAAGGTCCTGCTTGGCCGAGTCATTGCCGGCAATATCATCAAAGACAACTTTTTCTTTATCAATGCCATACAACTTGGCTTTAGATTTACCAAAACCCATCGCCTGGTTGTTCTGGCCCTGAGCCTGGCGCATCATAAACATAAAGAAGCCAGCAATCAGGATAACCGGAACAATGATAATCGCAAGGTTCCAGAGGGTCGATCCGACTTCAGATGGTTGGCTGACGGTCACTTCGGTCTTATTATGTTCTAGACCTTGCTCATATAGGCTGCTCCCGCCCTCTTTTACAGACTTTTCAGTGGCTTCTTTAGCGCCTTTTGGCGTTACTTTAATGTCGTTGCCCTGGATTTCGATTTTACTGATCTCGCCGCTGTTGGCGCGCTGGATAACATCAGAGATAGCGACATCCTTCAGGTCTCCGTGAGGTGAGGCGATAGCAATAACAACAAGCACAACGAACACCAAAACAGCCCAGAACAGGCTGAGGCGAATCATGTTACTCATCTTATTTTTAGGTGATTGTGGCTTTGGCATAAAAAATTAGGTTAATCCTTCCTAGATTGGGTCTGATAAGAAAATTCTACTTGTTTTATAATAGCACCTCTCAAGGGGTTTTAACAATAAAAGTCCGGGCTGTAAATTGCAAACCAACACCCTCGCCCACATCATATAAGCTCCCCGGCTTGGCGGTTTTAATTGCCACAAGCGTACGCTGGGCCTGGGGTCTGGTAATAGTTACTCCGCTCTCCCGGCGGATATAGAGCCGCAAAAGCTCAATAGCAACCGGCAAATCGCACTGTGTAAAAAAATACCGTGACCCGCCATTTTGTTCAAGCAGCCGCGCAGCCTCTTCTTGTATCTCGCGCTTAAGGCGAAGCTGGCGCTGCCAAGCGTTTAAAATAGTCCGCTTGCCCTCGTATGGTACTAGCAGTGCTACTTTACGCCGTACCTGGTTACGGAGATACTTGGTTTCCATATTAGTGCTGTCCTCTACCCACTCCAGCCGATGTTCCAAAGCGTAATCCCTAATCTCCTGCTTTGTCTTGGTTAAAAGTGGCCGGGTAATGTCGGGGGCGTCAAGTACCGCCAGCCCCCTCCAGCCTGTTCCTCTTGCGCTGTTAATCGCCACCGTTTCAATCACATCATCCGAGTGGTGTGCCGTAACAAGACGTGCCTGGAGTTTTTGCGCCTCGGCGCGTAAAAAGGCATACCTGCGGGTACGCGCCAGTTCTTCGCCCGCCCCTCCTCCCAGCTCTTCTCGTTTTGTGACGAACGGCAGGCCATAGCGCCGAGCCAGCGCCTCTACAAAACGTGCGTCGGCAGCCGAGTCCGGCCGGATGCCATGATCAAAATGTGCAACAATTAGTTCATGCTCGCCGCTTTGGACCAGCCTATCCAACAGCACGACCGAATCAATACCGCCGCTTACCGCAACAAGATACCGCATAGCATTACCCCCATCGCTTTGAAACGTACGCCCCTACCCAAATACCGGCAAAGCCGCCTACTAACCCGCCTAAAATACTCCAACCATCGAGCAGTTCGTTGTCTCCAAAAAGTACGGGAAGATATCCCCCAAGAACACCAAAAACCGTAGCAAAGAATAATATAATGCGCTTATTCATACTTACTAGTATACGACGCTATGCGCCCGACGGCGGCGTTTCGTCACAGCCAGTGATGTTGGTTAGGGTGTAGGAGTGTTTGTAGTAATCTTTGGAGCTGTCGTACGAGCCGCCAGACACACCACCGATAGTATTGCTGTTGCAGGTATAAAACTGGGTTGAGTTGGAGGTCTGGAATTCACGGAAGCCCTGGCGGCGGTACAGCGTGGAGGTTTGGGCTGTATTTATCATGTTCCAGGCAGATATAATATACGAAACACCATCGCTGGCATAAAGGTAGCAGCCGCCCGTGCCATCGACGCCGCCACCCGGGTTAGGTATACTTTGCGGAAGCGTCACGCTAACACCCGGTATCCAATCAGTATTCTTAGTACCATTAAAACAGTTGCTGTCTGTCCGCACATCGGTACTATGCCAGTTGGCGGGCGAGAGCGCCGTCGTGGCGGGATATGTACCGTTAAACGCCCGATAATTCTCTATTATTTTTTGCAGGTTGCTAATATCGGCTCTTCGCGTTGCGTTCTTCGCCTTTTCCTGCACGCCGTTATAGGCCACGATAACAATCGCCACTAGAATAGCAAGAACAACAATCACAATGAGGAGCTCGACTATTGTAAAGCCGGAGCGAAAACGCTTTTGCTTCATACTTTCAGTATAGCGTACCGCCCCGTTAATTCGTGTAGCTGCCCGTCACCCAGGCGCCCTCATACGACCAGTTACGTCCGCTGCAGCTAAACCCCGGACTACTCGGAGAATTCTGCCCGCTCGCAGTACCATCCAGACGAGTGATCCCCACTACATAATATTCACCGCGAGAAGAATCGCAGCCATACTCGCCCGCTCCATAGCGGTAATAAAAGTACTCGTAATTGTTATGTGCCGCAGCCGGGCTGAGGTCGGCGGCATCTCCCGTATTTACTGGGTCAACTGGAATTCTCGATACTCCGTCAGTACTCGAAACAAGTGCCGAAAGAAAATTGGTTGCGCTGGTTCCGTTCGTGCTCACCTCCCACCCGGCCGCGCCTGATGTAGAGACGGCTGCAGGATAGTTACCGTGAGTTGTCTTGTACGCTTCAAGCGCTTTGACAATCGTCTCTAAATCCTGAAGCCGCCGGCTATCACGGGCGCGGCCTTGGACACCGTTATATGCCACAATGACGATCGCGGCTAAAATCGCAATAACGACAATTACTATAAGGAGCTCAACGATAGTGAACCCCCTTCGCCTCTGCTGCATGCTACGCTCCTGCTGGCGGCGTTTCGCTGCAAAGAGCCGATGTTATGTTGGATATGGTCATTGAGTGTTTGTAATAGTCCGAAGTTATATCGTAGGTCCCCGTTGCCATGCCGCCGATATTCGTGTGGTTGCAGATATAAAATATCGAACCTACGTGCGAGGGGTCCATCTCCCTAAAGCCCAGGCGCCGGTACATGACCGAGTTTTGAGCATCTGTCAGCGCGTTCCACGCAGAGATGACATAGCTTGTTCCATCGCTGACATATATGTAGCATCCGGGATAGGCGCCCACACCCTTTCCCTTTCCATCGCTTTGCGGCAGCGCAGTGCTGAGGCCGGGTACCCAGTCGGCGGTTTTTGTCCCTACGCTACAGTTAGCGTCCGTCCGGCCGGTCGAGGTACCCCAGTCGGGGTTAAGACTTGCGTTGGTGATAGGATACGTACCGTTAAACGTTTTGTACGTTTCAACCAGCTTTTGCACATTCTTCAGGTCGGCCTCAATTTTTGCCATTCTCGCCTTGGTTTGCACGCCGTTATACGCCACGATAACAATGCCGGCTAAAATAGCGATCGTAGTAACTACGATAAGGAGTTCAACAACGGTAAAGCCGCGCGTTTTTTTATATTGCATGATTACATCTTGCTTATGCTCCCTAAATTGTATCAGGTTTTACAGGTAACGCGTACTTCCAAATGGAATTTTCTGCTTTACGTGCCGCTGCGTTCCCAGTGTATGGGCAGAATGAAGCGTGCCGTCGCCAAACCGCTGGTTAATGGCGTCAATTGCCGCCGTCACACGCTGAACACGGGCCAGTTCGTCGCCAAATAGACTCAGCTGGCGGTCGGTGTCATCTTCTAGCTGGTAACAACTCACTCCTATCTCCTTAATAGTGTCGGGTGCTTCCGAAAATAGCAGCGCCGCCTGCGCATAAATTGCCTGGTTGCTAAAAAAGGGAAGTGGTGCCATATGACGGCGGTGCCAGTAGCCGGCCGTGGGCGACTTAGCATATACAAATACACCGCGGGCTGCCTTTCCCTGCGACCGCATGCGGTGTCCGACCGATTCGCACAAGTTGTGAAGGCGCTGTAAAATCTGCGCCCTGGGTAGCCCCCGAGCTTCAAGCACGTATTGCCGCCCCACGGTTTTTATGTCGTGGGTTGTGTCGTCAACTTCCCATCCCCGAAGCCTTTGGTACCACTGTTCGCCGACAATACTTTTAAAAACTATTTTTTGCAGCGTCGTTACGTCGGCGTCTAAAAACTGAAGCGGCGTGTAGATCCCCACCTTATTAAGCCGGGCTTCGTTATGGTACGCGATTCCGGTCAGATCCCGCAGCGTAAGCGTGCCATATACCTGCCGCAGGTTAGCGTGGTCGATAACATCCAGGCCGTTGGGTTTATGCAGGCTGGCGGCTGTTTTTGCCAAAAAACGGTTCGGGCCAATGCCCACGTTGCAGTTCATGGCACAGCCCACTTCATCGTAAAGCCGCTGCTTTATTTCGTACCCGATTTCCGCCAGGTCGCGCTGCTGCATAGCCCCCGTTGTCTGGTAAAAATCAATCACTCCCTCGTCGATGCTTTTCATGGTAATGTGGGCCGAGTAGCGCTTCATAATGTCCATGAGCTTATGATACACGTACCGGTACTTTGGCGGGTCGCTCTCAAGCACTACCAAATCCGACGCCAGCTTGCGGGCCTGCCACACCTTCATACCCAACGTTACGCCAAGTGCCTTGGCTTCGTAGCTGGCCGTCACGATAGAGGTGTGCTCGGTGCGGCGGTTGGCAATAGCGACAGGGCGGCCGCGGAGCATTGGCCGGGCCTGCTGTTCAACGGTAGCAAAGCAGGAGTTGAGGTCGATATGCATAATCATCGGACGGCTTGTATTGTGCGACCCATTATTCATAGTGGTCTGCCTCCATCGTCAGGTGCCATGTCAGCCGTT
>DATJIC010000030.1:0-12162 GCA_035493555.1 Verrucomicrobiia bacterium
GTTCCGACTATCGGACTGACCGTTTTAGGCCTGCTGGCCGACAAACAATTTCACACGACGCCCTGGATCATGACAACCGGCATTATCGCCGGCGCCTTACTTGCCTACGCGCTGGTACGGCGACAAATTAAAAAGGTAAAAAACGATGAATAATTTTGCAGCACTCGACATCCACATCAGCCTTGCGTCACAGACGTTATTTACCGTATTTGGTTTTAATGTGACGAACGCCATGGCTACCGGTACGCTCAGCCTTATTATTTTCCTTGGCATTTTTACGTATGTTTCGCAGATGGTCAAACGCGGCAAATACAACCGTTTTGTCGGGTTGGTGCAGTGGGCGTTTGAGGGAATGCTTTCGCAGGTATATAGCGTTATCCCCGATAAGCAGCTAGCCCGCCGGATCGCTCCGCTTGCCCTGACGATCTTTTTTTACGTGCTTATTTCGTACTGGATGAGCGTGCTTCCTGGCCTTGAAACAATTAGCTACAACGGTGTACCTATCCTACGAAGCATTACGGCTGACATGAACTTTACGTTCGCTCTCGCCATTTTGGCGCTTATTATCACCCAAGTGTATGCTATCCGCGCTCACGGCCCTATTGGTAACGTAAAACGGTATCTTCGTAACCCGCTTAAAGATCCTATCGGTGCGTTCGAGGGCTTCCTGGACCTTATCGGTGAAGTTTCCCGCTACTCTGCCCTATCGCTTCGTTTGTTCGGTAACTGTTTTGCTGGCGAGATCCTGCTTATTATCATTGGCGCGCTCACTAGCTACCTTTCTGTTGCCGCGCTGCCGATCTTTATGGGCTTCGAGCTGTTCATTGGCTTTATCCAGGCCTACGTGTTCTTTATTCTGACCGTTATCTTTACTGCCCTAGCCGTTGATGCGCACGGAGGTACCGAAGCGCATCCCGACCATACTTCCCATTTCGAACATTCCTCTACCGATCTGCCCTCAAAAGCTGCCCCGGTAAGAGAATGATATAATTTAAGGTAATAAATAAAGGAGATATACGTAATGGATCAATTAGCATTCGGACTGACCTACGCACTGCCAGCTCTTGGCGCTGCTCTTGGTGTTGGTTTTATTGGAGCAGGCGCGCTTAACGCACTTGGCCGTAACCCCGAAAAACTAAGTGATATTCGTACGCTCATGATTACTGCCATCGTGTTCTCAGACTCACTGGCAATTATCGGTATCGTCGTTGCGATTATCGCGAAGTTCCTCTAGGAAGCGAGCGAGCGAATGAGTATATTGGCACAATTCGCGAACGCGGAAGCAGCTGCGCCATCGGGCGATCTGTTTTCTGCACTCGGTATCGACTGGAAGATGCTCGTCTTTCAGCTTGTTGCCTTTGTGGTTTTGGTTTGGCTGCTTGGTAAATTCGTTTACCCCAGCCTTATGAAAGCTGTCGATAAGCGCCAAGCTGATATTGAGGCGAGCGCGGTGGCGGCAGATACGGCCCGTCAGCAGGCTGACAAAACCAAAGAAGAAGTTGAAAAGCTTTTAAAGCAGGCTAGGCGCGATGCAAGCGATATTATGGCTACCGCCAAAGAAGAAGCTGCCGCAACCGTCGAGGCTGCCGATGCAAAGGCAAAAACCCGTGCCGACCATATTGTGGCCGATGCGCACGAACAGCTTCAAAAAGATATCGTTGCCGCCCGCAAGGCGCTTCATAACGAAACGCTCGAGCTGGTTGCGCTCGCGACTGAAAAAGTCGTGGGCAAAACGGTAAACGCAAAGGTAGACAAAGAGGTCATTGCAGCTTCAGTCAAGGAGACAAAGTAAAAAATGGCCAACCGTTTATCACGCCGTAAGATTGCACTGTACGTGGCCGACCGGCTTTCAGGCGGCGCAACACTGCCTGCTGTCATGAAAGAAGCCGCCGCGTTTCTTGTTGACACGCGCCGCACGCGCGAAACAGACCTCTTGGTGCGTGATATCGAAGCCGAACTCGCCGCCCGCGGTACAGTAGTTGCCGACGTAACGACGGCATTCGGACTGAACGACGAAATAAAAAAGCAGATCGCCCGGATGGTGGGCGCAAAAGATCTGCAACTCCGTGAGACGGTTGATCAGAGTGTGCTTGGTGGCGTACAGATTGATATTCCAGGCAAGCGATTCGATGGAACGCTCCGTCACCGGCTAGCGGCATTAAAAGCAAAGCAAATATAAGGAAGAGGAACATGGCTGATATAGCAGTAACAGAATTGGCTGGCGAACTCCGCGATGCGATCGCGGGGCTCGAAACGTCAGAGGGCCTCGAAACAGTCGGAATTGTCACCCGCGTCGGCGACGGCGTTGCTTGGGTGCACGGCCTGCGCGAGTGTGGGTTTTCCGAAATGCTCGAGATCGAGACCAGCGGAGGCACACTAGAGGCTTTCGCACTTAACTTAATGGAAGACGAAATTGGTGCGGTACTGCTAGGTAGCGACGAACACGTGGCTGCCGGTGATACTGTCCGGCTAAAAGGCACCGTACTTGAAGTGCCGGTTGGTCCCGAGCTCTTGGGCCGTATCGTTGACCCGCTTGGCCGTCCGCTTGATGGCGGTCCCGCTATTAAAACCAAGCAAACAGGACTTGTCGAGCGCGAAGCAATCGGTGTCCTTGGCCGCAAGCACGTGCATGAGCCGCTCATGACGGGCATCATGGCTATCGACGCCATGTTCCCTATCGGACGCGGACAGCGTGAGCTTATTATTGGCGACCGCCAAACGGGTAAAACGGCTATTGCGATCGACACGATGATAAACCAAGCCCGCCAAAAAACGGGTGTGGTGAACGTGTACGTTGCTATTGGTCAAAAGCTCTCTAAGATTGCCCGCCTTGTCGACCGTCTTAAGCAAGAAGGCGTGATGGAGCAGACGATTATTGTGGCGACTGGTCCGAGCGACCCAGCATCAATGCTCTACCTGGCCCCATACGCTGGTACTGCCATGGGCGAGTACTTCCGCGACAACAAAGAGCACGCGCTGATGATTTACGACGACCTGACAAAACACGCCGTTGCGTACCGCCAGATGTCGCTGCTGCTTCGCCGCCCACCAGGACGCGAGGCGTACCCGGGTGACGTGTTCTACCTCCACTCCCGCCTACTTGAGCGTTCCGCTAAGCTAAGCGACGAGCTTGGCGCTGGTAGCCTTACCGCTCTTCCTATTATCGAGACCCAGGCTGGTGATATTTCCGCCTACATTCCAACCAACGTCATTTCCATTACCGACGGTCAGATCTTTATGGAAACCGACCTGTTCTACCAGGGTATCCGCCCTGCTATCTCGGCAGGTCTTTCTGTGAGCCGTGTTGGTGGTGACGCCCAAACCAAAGCCGTTAAGGGCGTCAGCGGCCACCTAAAACTTGGTCTTAGTCAGTTCCGCGAACTTGCCAGCTTTGCGCAGTTTGGCAGTGACCTCGATGCCGAAACGAAGGCGCAAATCGAGCGCGGCCAGCGCCTTACCGAGCTGCTAAAGCAGGCCCAGTACCAGCCAATGAGCATTTGGGAACAGGTTGCTAGCCTCTTTGCCGTGAACGAGGGTGTTTTTGATGCCGTTCCAGTGGCAAAAATAAAAGAAGCCCAAGGCGCGCTGCTTACTAAGCTGTGGACAGAGCACAAAGAAGAAATGCGGACGCTTAACAAGGGTGACAAACCCGACGAAAAGCTTCTTAGCGCTATCAAAAAGACAGCCCACGCGGTTGCCAAGGGATTTGGGGCGTAGCACATGGCATCACTGCGGCAATTAAAACAGCGTATACGCTCGGTTAAAAATACCAAGCAGATTACGAAAGCAATGCAGCTTGTTGCCGCGAGCAAAATGCGTCGCGCCCAAGAGGTAGATAAAGCGTCGCAGCCGTATACGCAGGCAGCAAACGAATTGCTCACCCACCTCGCGAGCCAAGGCGTCACGCGTGACCATCCGCTTTTTCTGAAGCGTACGGTTGGCTCCCGCCTGCTGATTATCATTGCAGCCGACAAGGGGTTGGTAGGCTCTTATAACGCCAATGTCCTAAAAGCGTACCTGCGCGAGCTTTCTGCCGATAAAAAAGCGGGCGTGAAAAACAAGACGATTACCATTGGCCGTAAGACCTCGCAATTTGCAACCCGCCTGAAGGATGTAGAGATTGTCGGTGCCTACGAGCATTTGCCTGATCAGCCCGATGGCAGCGAACTGCGCTCTATTCTTGACACGGCCCGCCGGCAGTTTGTCGAAGGCAGCGTTGATGCCGTCGACGTTATATTTACGGAGTTTAGGAGCAGTATTCACCAGGAGGTGGTTATCCGCCGCGTCCTCCCGGCCGGTTTTACCGAAACGGAAGTGACCGAGGAGATCCGCGAGGCGCTGTACGAACCAAGCGTAGAGACAGTGCTCGACGGTGTCGCCTACCGCTTGGTAGAAGCTCAGATTTTTCAGGCGCTTCTCGATGCCAAAGCGAGTGAATACAGCATGCAGATGATCGCCATGAAAAACGCAACGGATAACGCCTCGGATATTGCAGATGATCTGACTACCGAGATGAACAAGGTCCGCCAAGGTGCGATTACCCAGGAATTAGCAGAGATATCAGGCGGCGTGGAAGCCCTCAGTGAGTAAAGGAGAAACTATGAGTAAAGAAACGACGACCGGTCACATTATCCAGATTGTGGGTGTGGTGATCGACGTAGAATTTAAAGATAAAAAACTGCCTAAGATGTACGAGGCATTGCATGTTATGCGCGGCGACCAAAAAGTGACACTCGAGGTTGCGCAGCACCTCGACGAGCGGACGGTCCGTACTATTGCCCTTTCGGGGACAGACGGTCTTAAGCGCGGCGACAAAGTAGACGCCACGGGCGCTCCCATTAGTGTTCCTGTCGGCGAAGACACCCAGGGCCGCATGTTTAATGTTACTGGTGACCCTATCGACGGCCAGCCAGCCCCAAAGGGTAAAAAAGCTCCTATTCACCGCGAACCGCCTGCGCTTTCCGAGCAGTCGAACAAGGCAGAAATCCTTGAAACCGGTATTAAGGTTATCGACCTCATTGCCCCACTTTCTAAGGGTGGTAAAGCTGGTCTGTTTGCGGGTGCCGGTGTTGGTAAAACCGTGCTGATCCAAGAGCTGATTAACAACATCGCCAAGTTCCACAGCGGTAACTCGGTGTTTGCCGGTGTTGGTGAGCGTACCCGTGAGGGTAACGACCTCTACCACGAAATGGAAGAAGCTGGTGTGCTTGGTAAAACCAGCCTTGTCTTTGGCCAGATGAACGAACCGCCTGGAGCCCGTCTCCGCGTGGCGCTTAGCGGTCTTGCGATGGCTGAATCGTTCCGCGACGAAGGTAAGGACGTGCTGCTCTTTATCGACAACATCTACCGCTACACCCAGGCTGGCGCCGAAGTATCAGCACTGCTTGGCCGCTTGCCGAGCGCTGTGGGCTACCAGCCAAACCTCCAGCAGGAGATGGGTGCGCTCCAAGAGCGTATCACCAGTACTAAAAAGGGTTCTATCACGTCTGTACAGGCCGTGTACGTGCCAGCGGACGACCTTACCGACCCTGCGCCGGCAACTACCTTTGCCCACCTTGATGCAACGATCGTGATGAACCGTAGCCTGACCGAAATCGGTATTTACCCTGCGGTTGACGTGCTCGACTCGTCATCGAACAGCCTTGACCCTGAAGTGGTTGGACAGGAGCATTACTCGGTTGCCCGTGAGGTTCAGCGCGTACTTCAGCAGTACAAAGAGCTTCAGGATATCATTGCCATTTTGGGAATGGAAGAGCTCTCCGACGACCAAAAACAAATTGTGGGCCGTGCCCGCCGTTTGCAGCGGTTCTTCGCACAGCCGTTCTTCGTGGCTGAGCAGTTTACCGGTAACCCCGGCGTGTATATCAAGCTTGAAGACACGATCCGCGATGCCCGCGATATCCTGGCCGGCAAGTACGACGACAAGCCGGAAAGCTGGTTCTACATGGCTCCAGGCAGCCTTGCAGACAAAAAAGACTAGCTCTCTTTTCTGATCCTATGTAAAAACAGCCCTCTTTAGCGGGGGCTGTTTTTCATGGTATGCTTACACTATGCCGTTTAAAAAACTATTCTCCCGTTATAGTCGCCAGGATATTGCTCTTATTGCCGTTGTTATCGGAAGCGCCGTCGCTATTCTAGACGGTAGCATCGTTAATTTAGCCCTGCCTAAAATTGAGGCAGAGTGGCATTCGGGGTATTCAAGCCTGCAGTGGATTTCCGACGCGTATTTGCTCTCGCTTTCCTCGCTTATTTTGCTTGGCGGATCGCTTGGTGACATTTTTGGACGCAAAAAAACCTACCTGATAGGCGTTGCCGGCTTTGGCGTTACGTCCCTTTTGTGTGCCTTGGCGCCGAGTGTTGAGGTGCTTGTGGGCATGCGCATCCTCCAGGGGGTATTTGGTGCGCTTTTGGTGCCGGGCGCGCTTTCTATCATTAACACGATGTTTACCTCGGGCTCCGCTCGGTCCCAGGCAATCGGCAAGTGGACTGCCTGGAGCAGTATCGCTGTTGTTATCTCGCCCTTTTTAGGTGGATGGATTCTGGCGGTCGCGAGCTGGCGGTGGATATTCTTTATTAACATTCCTTTGATTATCGGCTGTTACTTATTGGCACAGTTTGCGGTAAAAGAGACTAAAGATAGTCGTTCGCGCCGCGTTGATCCCTTTGGCGCGATTTTTGGTGCCTTGAGCCTTGCCGGTGTCACCTACGGTTTAATTGAGGGACCCGCACGCCATTGGACCTTTTGGGAGATAGGCGCTCTTATTGCGGGAGGTGTGCTGTTCGGCGTGTTCCTGCTTTGGGAAAAGCATCACCGCGATCCTATGGTAAAGCTCTCGTTATTTGAATCAAAAAACTTTACGGGCGCCAACCTTATGACGTTTCTTATGTACGGCGCGCTTGGTGGTTTTACCTTTGCTTTTGTCATTTATCTGCAAACCCACCTCCACTATTCCGCGTTCGAGGCTGGCCTTAGCCTGTTGCCAATAAGTGTCTTTCTCATGCTGTTCTCTGGCCGTGTTGGTAAGCTTTCGGCTGTCTATGGTCCGCGGTTGTTCATGACCGCCGGGCCGATAGTGGCGGGTGCCGGCATGGGGCTGCTCTACTTTTTGCGGCCGGGCGACAGTTACCTGCTTGGCGTTTTGCCGGGAGTCGTGCTTTTTAGTATTGGTATGACGCTGCTTGTATCGCCACTAACGACCACTGTTATGGCCGCGGTTCAAAAAGATGATTCAGGTATTGCCTCGGGGGTAAATAATGCCGTTGCACGCTCGGCAGGACTCATTGTCATTGCCGCCCTGGGGTTGCTCGGTGCCTCGAGCGCCTATTCGTTTGCGCTTGGACTTTGTGCGTCGATGGCGGTTCTTAGCGGTGTTGTCTCGTTTATTTTTATCGAAAAGCCGTATAAGACACCTCCTGCCGATGAGGTATCTACCATTGCTTAATTATTAATTTTGTGGTATTATATACTAAGTACGTATCGCACGTGCAGAGATAGATAGCCGGAGGTGCTATTGTGGTTCGGAACCCGGCCAATCATGGCCTGAGCGACGCGGCGATCGAAGCGATGTGGGCAAACCAACGCCCGCAGATGCGCGATCACGCTGGACGCGGCCGCCTGTGGACAGCTCTGCTGTTCCTGGTGGTGGTCTCGATCATCCCGATCGGGATGATCTTCACGGGCAGGGGCACCCAGGTCCTCCACTTCACCCTCTGGGGTATGTGGCTGACAGTGTTCGTGCTGGTCTTCGCGGGGATCATTGCATCCTTCCCCCAGAAGCCCGCGCGCGGATTCCTCCTGGTCGCCGTCGAACTGCTCTACCTCGGTCTCGCCGGTTTGTTCATGGCGATGAACTGAGGTGACCGGGGCCGCCGTGAAGGCGCATTACTTGCTGACGCGAGTCATGTATCAGCCTTCACGGCCCCCGGTCCCAAGGGATCACTCCTGCTATCTATCCGATCCCCCTCGCATTTAGCGGGGATTTTTGCTATCATGTAGGCAGTATGAATTTAGAACTTATTACGTTGCTTGGCAAAAAGGTTGACCAAGAAGTTTACGAAGTCATGATTCCCACCCAAGAGGGTGAGATTGCTGTTTTTCCTGGCCATGAGCCATTGGTATCTATCGCCGTTCCCGGTGCGATCGCTGTTCGCTATAAAAAAGACGACCCCGATAGTAAACTCGACTTTTTCGCGATTAGTGGTGGTGTTATTGAAATCGCCCAGCACAAAGTGCGTATTCTGGTTGACGAGGCCGACAATGGCGACGACATTATCGAGGCCGAAAGCAAAGCTGCGCTTGAACGTGCTATTAAGCTGCGCGATAACGCCAAAACACAGGTTGAGCTTGAACAGGCGCACCAGCTGGTTGACCGACACGCCGTCCGTCTAAAAGTTGCCGATCTTCACCGGCGTCATCGCCACCGCGGCTAGGTTGCTTCGTCTGGCTGGGCCTGCAAAAGAGGTGCGGCTGTTTCTGTGGAGCGGCTTTGTCGTTCCGCGGCTGCCTTTAGGGCCCGTATCGCGAAGGCGACGCTATCGATGATTATCTTTTGAATTTCGAGCGAGGATGCGCCACTTTCTTGGCTGTCAAAATAGGCCCGCTTGATGATCTGCTGGGCTAGCACGGGATTGTCCGCGGCTAGTTCCTTCCACCAGCCACTATGTTTGGGATCAATCACTTCTTCAACCACCAAACCAAGTAAGTCCGATTCCTCGACCTTGGGAAGCATGGGTTCGTGGTTGTGGGAAGCCATGGTAGCTGTAGTATATCAACCATAGATGTAGCGTGCAAATAACTACGCAGGCATTACATATAGCGTGTTTACCTTAGCGCAACAGAGGAGTAAAATCTAGCATTGATTGTAATAATAAAAAAGGTTCTTAAAATGACACACGAGTCGGTTAGCGACAGGAAATTCAACATGGAAACAACCCTCGAGCGCAAGGTAATTATCGTTGGCCGGTTGGGCCAGCTAAAGTTAGGCAACAAAGAAGGTATTCCCTCTCGCTACCGTGAAGCAACGGCGGCTGAGCTCCAGGAAATGGCTGAGGAGAAAGCTCGCAAGCTGCTGCTCCCTACGGATATAAAGGCAACCGGCTGTATCGACGGCCGTAAAAAACTGCGCAATATGGATGGCAGTTCGCCAGAGATCAGGCTGCGCCGGGTTGGTGGTTCGGCATCAAACCTGGGTGTTGCATTGAATGCCGAGGCATCGTTTATGGATACGCTTGATCCGGAAGCTCCGCTTGAGGATCAAATTGAAGCGATTGACGGGCACGTTGCCGGGCTGACGGGATTTGACCGTTCCGCTCACACGGGTGGCTGCGGTGGCGCAAATGGTGAGGTTGAAGACAACGAAGCGATTAATAGCAATCCTGCGATTCTTGACGCAGCCGAAGCGTTTTTGGCTATTCCAGAAGTCCAAGCCTTTTTTATGGCTGGCCACGAAGACGATTTCCGTGACCCCGAAACTCGGGAGCTCCAGCCGCTCTTTACGAGCGAACTTGCCGAACGGGTCCGTGAGGCGTCCGGAAAAACGGCAGAATTCCTAAAGGCCAAGGGATGGGTTGGTCAAAAGTACGTTGATGGCGTTACTAAAGAAAACCCACGCGGCGTTGAGGATCTTGAAGTCGACCACGACGACCATAAATACCATGGCCATAAAGAAGGCGCGATTTTGGCAGTGCTTGGTGATGAAACATATAGCGAGGACGATGATTTTGTATGGAACCTTAAAGCGTCCAAAAAAGTCGCCGAAGCTCTTTCGGGTCAGCGCGGAGGCGAAGGTTATGCCCAGGCACTGATTGCCGAGGTTGCAAAACACCTCGCAACGTCAAGCCGCCTGGCATCAACCGAAACGCCGGTGGCTGTCATTGCCAAATAAGTAGGTTATAAATTACTTTGCAGAATTGCACGGACTTCGTCCGTGCTTTTTGTATGCATTAGTTGTTCGCGCAGTTCGCTGGCGCCAGGAAAATCACGGACATAAATTTTAAAGAAGCGCTTGAGCGGTTCGAATTTTCGCGGCTCGAGTTCTTCAGAGTATTTGTCGAATAGGTCTAGCTGCAAGGACAAAAGCGATAAAAGCTCTTCCCTGCTGTGTTCGCGTTTTTCCGTTTCAAACGCAAACGGGTCATGAAAAATACCGCGGCCAATCATGATACCATCAACGCCGTATTTTTCGACCAGCTCCTGCCCGTGCTGCCGGTCACGGATGTCGCCGTTGATGGTAAGGAGCGTTTGGGGTGCGATTTCGTCGCGCAGTTTTTTGATTTCAGGAATTAGTTCAAAGTGCGCGTCAACTTTGCTCATTTCTTTACGTGTGCGAAGGTGAATCGTGAGGTTAACGACATCTTGCTGCAACAAGTGGGTCAGCCATTCCTGCCATTCGCTCGTTGAGCTGTAGCCGAGCCGTGTTTTGACGCTAACGGGCAACCCACCTTTTTTAGCGGCTTGTATCAGCTCCGCGGCAACCTCGGGTGTGCGGATAAGCCCGCTCCCTGCCCCGTTTTTAACTACCGATTTGTCGGGGCAGCCCATGTTAATATCAATGCCTTTGTAGCCCATAGCGGCAAGTCCGCGGGCCATCTCGGCAAATTCTTCGGGCCTACTGCCCCATATTTGGGCGACCATCGGCTGCTCGTCGGCCGTAAAAGTGAGCCGGCCGCGCGTGCTATGAGCACCTTTAGGGCTGCAGTAGCTGCTGGCGTTAGTAAACTCGGTAAAAAAGATATCCGGCTTCGCGGCGTGTGCAACCACATGGCGGAACACAACGTCGGTTACTGCCTCCATGGGAGCCAGAATAAAAAACGGACGTGGTAGTTCCTGCCAAAAATTAGTCATTGTTTTATTATACGCGATTGCGCCTCACACTTTTCGCGACGGCTGTCGTGAAGAGTGTGAGACGGACAGGAATAGCTTCCTTGATCCGATTTTTCGAATGGACAATGTCCAGACGTCTCGGTGGGACTACTCGTCGTCGCCGAGCTGACCCTTGAGGGCTCGCTTGGCCATGGCGGGGAGTCCCCAGCCGGCCTGACTGGCCATGCTGTTGACGATCCGAAGGTCGCTGCTGTCGGCGCTCCCGCCGCTCTTCATGGCGGCGTCAACGCGACGGATGGCGGCCTTGGTCTGTTCGTTGGTGGCCAACGGTATCACCTGTTTCGTGAGAATCGGATGGATGGGCAGGGCGGGCAGGATGCGGCTGGTTGCCGCGGTGTTGATTCCTGCCCGCCTTCGTGGGGATGGCGGGATTTGAACCCGCACACTCCGCTTGGGGGGTAAGCGGTGCTCTGCTCTGTTGAGCTACATCCCGACCGGGGAGTGACTCGGGCTGGGTCTTATGATAGACCCGTATCTGCCGGAGCACTCAACCCTATTTCCTCAATATGGCTATTCCTGTCGATGAACGCTTCTGGCCGAAGTGTTCAAAGACAAATGGCCGGAAAGCTTTAAAAATTATATACCTTTATTGCTAATACGTCAATATCTATTTGCCGGCAAGAAGATCTTCTTCGAACGCAAGGATGCCCTTGTAGCTCGGTTCGTAGGTGCTGGTGTCGGGCAGGTCTAGCGTCGTGATCTTTTGCCACACCGCCGTTAAAAGCTGGCGGAACCGCTCAAGTTCATCGCTGGTAAAGGTGGCTTCAAGTGCCAGAATCTCACCGTTTGGCGTTGGTTCGACAAACTGCAGTACACCCTTTTCAAACGAGTATTTGCTAAAGTCGCGCGAGTGAAGCACGAGAAGATTATAGAACATCAGCTGCTGGCGGTATTTGTGCAGTTTGATTTTTTCGTAGTCGGTCTTCCCCGTCCAGCCGCGAGCTGCTTTACCTGTTTTGTAGTCGGTGACAACGAGCATTTTGTCCTCAATATCGACCAGATCGAGCGATCCGGTAAGATGGGCGTTGCCAATGTATACGTTCTGGTGCGAGAAGTTCAGCTCGGCCTTTTGCGTGGGCTTAAAGGTGTGTTGTTTGGCCTCGATAAATGCCGTTAACGTGTCGCTACCTTTTTGCAGGTACGTGGCAAGTTCGTCTTTGTTAAGCGGTGCATTCTGAAGGTTTTCTTCAAAGTCGTGAAGGATATCTTCAAGCGGCCGCGCCTTTCCTGTGGCGGTAAAATGGGCGTGCGCGCGTTGAAGTGTTGCGTGGATTGCCGAT
>DATJIC010000031.1:0-5831 GCA_035493555.1 Verrucomicrobiia bacterium
GTCTCACTATTTTAAGCACTTAAAAAGCGCCAGGTAAGGGTGGGCATCACCTGGCGCCATTTAACCCTTTAACGCACCCCTGGGGGTAAAGCGTGACCCACCTCACACAATTGGAGGTCCGCCGGTTAAAGGGATTAGTATGCACGCAATGCTTTTATGCTAAAAAGTGGAGGGTAGAATACTTAATAACACATTGCGCACAACCTAACATAAGTTAGAATAGGGGGTATAAGGTGCGTTTGGTTGAACTCGCAGAACTCAACCAATCGTGTTCGATAGTAGCACGAATTTGACATTACGTCAATACTTTTTGAAATATTTTGCATGAAAATCAATAGAGCCACCCCTGAAAAGCATAAGTACCTACACCTACTAGGGGTAATTCCTACGCCGCCAGCTGCTATCTATTTTACCGGCCATTTACCGCCAGAACGCGTTCCGTCCGTCGCTATTGTCGGCACCCGAAAACCAACCGCTTACGGCAAAGAAGTAACCCATAAGCTGGCGTTTGAGTTGGCAAAAAGAGGCGTCGTGGTTATTAGCGGCCTCGCTCTCGGTACGGATGCCATCGCCCACCGGGCAGCACTCGATGCCGGCGGAACGACAATTGCCGTACTGGCAAATAGCGTGGACACTATTTATCCGCGCAGCCACAAGGCGCTAGCCGATGAAATTATTGCTAATAACGGTGCCGTCCTTAGCGAGTACGAGCCGCCCCGCGAAGCCCGGAGTTATCAGTTTTTAGCACGCAACCGTATTGTCAGCGGATTGTCCGATGCCATTGTTATCGTTGAGGCCGCCGCAAGGAGCGGCACGCTCTCTACCGCCACCCATGCTCTCGACCAAGGTAAAGAGGTGTTCGTTGTGCCTGGCAATATTACCAGCCCGCTGTCTGCCGGCTGCAACGCACTCCTAAAACAGGGCGCGCACCCTGTTACCCAGGTAGAGGACATCCTCGAGGTTATCGCCCCGGAGCTCTTAGCGGCCCAAACAATGCTCCCGCTCGGATCCACGCCGCTTGAAAGCAGAATAATCGAGCTGCTCCAAGCGGGCATCCGCGACGGCGACGCGCTGCAGCAACAAACCGGTGCCGCCCCCAGCGAGTTTAGCCAAGCTATTACCATGATGGAGATTAACGGCGCCATCAGGGCTCTTGGCGCCAACCAGTGGGCACTCCGCTAGGGCAAAAAACATCCATGGTATCATAGGGGCGTACGCTACCACCAAGCGAGGCGACTCATTTTGGCAAGAACTAGCTCTGGCTATCACCATAACTGGACCTGCCTGGCAACAGGTAAGACCGATCCCGCCTACGAGAAGGAGGAAGACGCGGCCAAGGACGCCAGGACCCGCGGACACGAAGTCGTGTTCTGCGGGCCCTGTTCCAAAACGCTGAGCCAAGAAAAGCTCGGCAAGCGCTCAGGAATAGACGTCTATCACGTCGCGCCGAAGTAGCTGCACACTACCCGGCAGTCCGCGGCACACGCCCGGGCTGCCGGGAGGCAATTCATGCCAGGTGTTTACAAAACACATGATATTGCATAGTATAGAGCACTGATGCTTTACTAACTAAAGCGTAACCATTAAGCGGCCGGTAGTATTATATGAGCAAAAACCTAGTTATCGTTGAGTCCCCAGCAAAAGCAAAAACGATCGAGAAGTATCTCGGTCGTGATTTTGTCGTAAAAAGCAGTATCGGGCACATCCGTGGCCTGCCATCCAAAAGCGGCAGTATCGATGTTGCTAATAACTTTGCACCGCGGTTTGAGGTAGACCCCGACAAGAAAAAGGTCATTGCCGAGCTTAAAAAAGAGGTGAAGGCCGCCGATACCGTCTGGCTGGCAAGCGATGAAGACCGCGAAGGGGAGGCGATTGCCTGGCACCTCGCCGAGGTATTAAAACTCGACCCCAAAACAACCAAGCGCATTGTTTTTCACGAAATTACTAAAAATGCGCTCGACGAAGCGGTCAAAAACCCGCGCACTATTGATATGCCGCTGGTTGAAGCGCAGCAGGCCCGCCAATCGCTCGACTACCTTGTAGGGTTCGAACTCTCGCCGGTGCTCTGGCGCAAGGTCCGCCCGCAGTTGTCGGCCGGCCGCGTACAATCGGTTGCCGTCCGTCTTATTGTTGAGCGCGAGGCCGAAATCGACGCCCACCAACCAGAATCTACGTTTAAACTTACCGCCGAATTTATCCTTGAAGACGGGACTGTTCTGCCGGCCGCCAGCAGCAAAAAATACCAAACGATCGACGACGTCCGCGCCGTTCTGGAAGCATTCGCAAAAAGCAGTTTTTCGGTTGCCGACATCGCCAAAAAGCCCGGCACCCGCAACCCCAGCGCACCATTTACCACCAGCACGCTCCAGCAGGAAGCCTCAAGCAAGCTCGGCTTTAGCCCGCGCAACACCATGAGCCTGGCACAGCGCCTCTACGAAGCCGGCCTTATTACGTATATGCGAACCGACTCCGTCAACCTTTCGGGCCAGGCGCTTGGCGCCATGACCAACTTTATCAAGAGTAGCTACGGCGAAGAGTACCACCAGTTCCGCACGTTCAAATCAAAATCGGCTAACGCGCAGGAAGCCCACGAAGCTATCCGGCCTACCGATGTCACCAAAAGCATGGCCGGTGCCGATGCCCAGCAACAAAAACTCTACAATCTTATTTGGCGACGTACGCTTTCGACGCAAATGGCGCCAGCCAGCCTGGAAAAAACCACCATTACCATCGCCGCCGACAAAAGCAGCGAAATTATGGAGGCAAAAGGTGAGATTGTCGTATTTGACGGTTTTTTGAAAGTATACGGCCGCAGCGGCGACGACGTTCTCCTCCCAGAGGTAAATAAAGGCGACCCGCTCACGCTCCGTTCTGCCGAAGCTCTCGAGAGCCTTTCGCGCGGACCTGCCCGTTATACCGAGGCTAGCTTGGTCAAAAAGCTCGAAGAAATGGGTATTGGCCGCCCGAGCACCTATGCCAGCACCATTAACACCATCCAGACCCGCGGCTACGTTGAGCGCGGCGATCTTGAGGGCGAAGAAAAGACTATCCAAAAGCTATCGCTTAGCGGCGGCGAGATCTCCCAGGTAGCCGAAAAAATCCAGTACGGCAAAGATACGGGCAAACTCTTCCCAACAGATACCGGCAAAGTGGTGACCGACTTTTTGGTCAAGCACTTCGAGCGGGTGATGGACTACGACTTCACCAAGGCCGTAGAGACCCAGCTCGACACCATTGCTGTGGGTAAAAAAGACCGCGTCGAGGTGTTAACCGCCTTTTACACACCGTTCCACAAAATGGTAGAGGACAGCGCCGGCGTTTCACGCGCCGAGGCAACCCAGACCCGCCACGTGGGCGACGACCCTAAGACAGGCCTGCCAATTTTCGCCAGGTTTGGCCGCTTTGGCCCTATGTTGCAAAAAGGCGAGCAATCCGACGACCCAAAGCCGGTGTTCGCACCCCTGCCTACAGGGGCTAAAATTGAGACAGTTACCTTAGAGCAAGCGCTCGAGATGTTTAAGTTGCCGCGAACCGTGGGCAAAACCAAAGACGGCAAAGAGATCAAAGCCAATATCGGCCGCTTTGGCCCGTATATAGTAGTAGACAAATTGTTTGTGAGCATTAAGCCGCATGACCCGCAGTCTATTACTCTTGAGGAGGCACAAGCCCTCTACGAAGAAAAGCTAAAAACCGAGGCCGAAAAGAACATTGCCGACTTTGGCGATGGCATTAAGGTGTTAAACGGCCGCTTTGGCCCTTACATTACCGACGGCAAAAAGAACGCCAAGATCCCTAAGGGGACCGAACCAAAAGACATTACACACGAACAAGCCAAAGAGCTGCTCGATAAGGCACCTGCTAAAAAAGCACGGCGCGTTATCCGCCGCAAATCCTCGTAAGAACGCCTCAAATATTGACATTTTAGCTTAAATGTTATAAAGTTAATAAGTATCCCTGCCGCCCTAACAGGCGGCTCCGTTCGTTGATAACGAGGTGAATCAGTGAAGGTTCTGCGCTACGGCAACCCCAACTGGACAACTGGTCTGAACGTGAACATCCTGCCGGACACGAACGTCACCATCATGCACCTCGGTCGAGGTGGCGTGATGGAGGATGGCACGCTCGACCTCTACAACACGCAGCGCGTCCTGCAGACCGTCGTGGTCGCGTCGGACATCGCCGACCTCCGGCCGCCCGTGAGCAGGATCCAGATCCTGTGGACCGGCGGTCACAACCGCAAAGCCGACCGTTCCGGCGCCCAGCGCCCCGCCAGCGAGGCGGGAGCTGCGTACCAGTACGCCAGCAAGGTGGTCACCAACGACGATCTCACGATGCTGACCGAGGAGGACTCGACCAGTACGGTCGAGAACGCCACGCGCTCCGCCGGGCTCGTCCCCGACGGTGACGTCATCGTCGTAGTCACCGACCCGCTGCACTATCTCGCGTGGAAGGTCCAGTTCATCATGTGGCTGGCCTTCCCGCGACACCGGCTGGTGTTCGTCGAGCTGCCCGCAGCGCCGCCGGAGACCAACTGGAAGAGCAGGGTCAAGCACCTGGTCTCGACGCTCATCACCGTCACCGGAATGATCGGCGTGAGCAGGGGCAACGCCACCGCCATCCAGCGGCGGCAGAACCAGCTCCAGCGCCTGACCGGGCACTGACCACAACCGATTCACCTCTCACTCCGAACGAAAGGAGGGCTACCGGCCCGGACCGCGCATTTTTTGCGCACGTCCGGGCCCGTTTGCTTTCTATTTACACGCTAAACCATAACATAAGCTTTTATAAACTCTCACAACATTCTTTACTATGGGCGTCTACTTCATGCTATAATAGCCTGAAGAGGGAAGGTTACTTGACATTATATGATTATTGTTCTATAATCGACCTAGACTAAAAACAAACTAACTTTTCTCGTGCTAAGACAGAAAGGAACTAAGGGCGTCATGGACGACAAAGCGACATCAGAGACCGCTGCAACGCTCAAAAATGCAGTCAACGATATTCTCGAGGTAATCGAACAAGAGCGTGAGCGCGAAATCATCACGCGTCGTTTTGGTCTCTTCGATCGCCGTGAGACGCTCGAACAAATCGGTGAGCTGCTTGGCATCACCCGCGAACGCGTGCGACAGCTTGAAAAGGCTATTCTTGTCCGCTTAAAAATAGCCGCTGAAGACGGTAAAATTCCTGCAATTAACGGGGTAGAGCGCCTTTTGATACGCGACCTCTCTGAAAACGGCCGCGTTGCCCGCGTCCACGATGTAACAAAACGCCTTATGAGCGGCGACGGCGATGCCCGCAGCCGCGCCCATGTCGCGTTTGTTGCCGAACTGTCTCCAAACCTTGTCGTACTCAGCGAAAACGACCACTATCACTATGCTATTGGCATTAAAGAGTACGGTGACGAGAAAAAGATCAAGGCGAGCGTCGACGAAATCGTTGCTACCATTAAAAAGTACGGCGAGCCGCTTCAAATTGAAGAGCTCCACGCCAAGCTAAACTACGAAAACCCTACCCAGGTGCGTGCACTTGCCAGTATTTCAAAGCATCTTGCCCATCTTAAAGACAGCTGGGGTCTTGCCAAATGGCCAACCGTTAACCCTAAGAACATCCGCGATAAAATCTACGTTATTCTTGCAGAGAACGGCTCGCCAATGCACTTTTCTGACATTGCTAAGGCAATTAAAGACAGTGACTTCAAGCGTAAAGACGTTACCAAGCAGGCGATTCACAACGAGCTGATCAAAGACAAGCGCTTTGTACTGATCGGCCGCGGTATTTACGCGCTCGACAACTGGGGCTTTTCTAAAGGAACCGTTGCCGATATTATT
>DATJIC010000032.1:0-19162 GCA_035493555.1 Verrucomicrobiia bacterium
GTTTGGTAAATCCGTTGAAGGGCAGATCGCCTGCATGGAGCACACTATCGAAATTGCCGAGCGCACCGGAAAAGCGCCAGCTGGCATATTTGCCGAGGCAAGCAGTGCTATTAGTCCTACCGACCCAGTCATGCCGTTTGATGAAGCGCTGGAAGGTGCACTGGCACTCGCTAAAATAAAGCAATCTGTCACCGTATAAATAATTAAGGAGAAATTACAATGTCATTTACATTTGAAACACCACGAAAGCTGCAAACAAACGACTTGGAGCAAGCCGCAGCGCTTACCGCTCAAGGTTTTGGCCGCGAAGCCGACGAACACAATTACCAAGATACAAAAGACCATCTTGACGGCGCCGACCATTTGCAAATTGTCCGCTCTGAGAGCGAACTGGTTGGTTTTGCTGCCTACAAGAGATTACTTTGGCAACCATGCAGTTGAGCTAGCGGGCATCATTGTTCGTCCCGATCTGCAGAAGCATCACCTGGGCAGGCAGCTTGTCGGTGATTTTATTGCCGAGGAGCGGCCATCCAGACTCGTCGCTTACACCAGAAACCCTGCACTTTTACGTGCAGTAGGATATGCTTGCCGTAGGGCCGATGTGCTTGATTATCAAGATCCCGAAGCGTTGGCCGAAGCCATTCCTCACGCCAGCCTCGAAGATGACGGCTACATTTACCACGTTGGTCGGTACGCACCTAATGGACTGTACGGCTCTTTCGATCCAGCCGAAAGGGACTATCAGGGAGTACCCCTTAACGAACGGTGTCTATTATTAACAGAAGCAGCCAATGCACTCGCCATTTCGGTAGAAACAGGAGTAAACTAGCATGAAAAAAATACTTATCTTAGGCTCGCAACATGGCAACGAACTGCTTGGCGAAGCACTGTATGGCCATATAAAACTAAGCCGGCCCGAGCTGTTGCCGTACGTACGTTACTTAGCCGGTAATATCCGGGCAAAAAAGCAAAACGTCCGGTACATAGAGTCCGATCTTAACCGCAGTTATAATGGGCGTAACACCACCTACGAGGAACGCCGGGCGTCACGCATTAGAGCCTATATTAAAAAGCATTCGTTCGATCTTGTGCTGGATATGCACACTACGACGTGCGAACAGCCACCATGCCTCATTGTTGCGGCAACGAGCGGTGCGATAACACCGTTCCTGCGCGCCTGTTCGATTGAAAAAATCGTTCACATGAACCACGAGATTGTCGCCACCTCACTCATTGGTATTTGCCCGCAAGCGGTTTCTATAGAAGTTAATAAAGGCTCTCTTAGCGAAGCGCTGCTTTCGGAACTTTGCGACGACCTTCAAAGGTATCTAAATAAAAACGAGGACTACGCAGCAAAAACGGTGTACGAAATTAGCGATCTGCTAAAAAAGACCGAACTCTCCGAGCAAGAGGCGCGTAGGCTGCGTAACTTTCACAAAAGCCCGTACGGATTCTACCCAGTGTTAGTAGGCGAGAACTCATATAAAAAACAAACCACCTATCTGGGGTTCAAAGCATACACTGAAGTGAGGAGTAGGGTATAATGGTAACAGATATGACAAAGCAAACAATTCTTACCGGCCTTAGGGCCAATAACGACCTTACGATCGGCAACTATTTTGGTGCGATACTGCCAATGATCGACATGGTCAAAAAGCGCTCAAACGAGTTTCAGATTAATATGTTCATTCCCGACCTGCATAGTTTTACGACGCCGGTTGACCACAGTATCCTGTACGAACAGATCCTTCACAACGCACGTCTTTTTGCTGCCGCCGGCCTGCCGCTCGATAACGATAACATTTACCTGTACCGCCAAAGCTACATTCCAGCCCACAGCGAACTCACCTGGATTTTAGACTGTTTTACCGGTTTTGGCGAAATGAGCCGCATGACGCAGTTTAAGGATAAATCCGGATCTATAGGGGCAGATCGCACTAGCGTCGGGCTATTCAACTATCCAGTTCTCATGGCGGCCGATATTCTGCTTTACAATGCCCAGTACGTGCCTGTAGGTGACGATCAGTCGCAGCATCTAGAGTTTACCCGCGACATTGCCGAGCGCATGAACGCCAAGTTCGGTGAGATTTTTACCGTGCCTGAAGCCGTTGCCAAGCAGCACGAGTTTTTTGGTAAAGACCAAGGCCTTCGTATTAAAGATCTCGTCACCCCAACGAAAAAAATGAGCAAAAGCGACGAAACCGGCAAAGGTGTGATCTTTTTAGGTGACGACCCGGAAGCCGCTGCCAAAAAGATCATGTCGGCCACTACCGACGATCTTGCCGAGATTCACTTTGACCGCGACAAGCAACCCGGTATCAGCAATCTTCTGGAAATTTTAGCCCTCCTTCGCGGTGCGCCCCGCGACGAAGTAGTAAAAGAGTTTGAAAGCCAGACCCGCTACGGCGACTTTAAAAAAGTTGTAGCAGAGGAAGTACGCCAGTTCTTAGCAGATTTCCAGTCGCGTTTGGCGGCCATTGACGATGCCGCAATCCTTGCCAAGCTGCAAGATTCCGAACAAAAATTAGCCGTCACGGCAAACGCCACACTGCTCCGCACCCAGCAAGCCGTTGGCCTGCGTCCTAAGGACATTCTGTAATGGTTAAAGTTGCCAGCAACGATATCCTGGGTATTTTACGTAAGTTTGATCTTGCGGGTGATGACAACGTGCCGCGCCACATCGAACAGCTTAAAATAACCAACCCTTCCGCCACCAATACACTGGCATCGTTCCGCTTTAACAAGCAACAATTTTATGTACTCTACGACGACACTGCCGAAGACAGCGAAGGCTATGTTCTAAGCCAGATCCAAATCGAAAAGCAGGATCTCTCCGGCAATCTGATAGAAAACCCTAACGGCGATCATCTTATGACCTACGGTCTGCCCTATAAAGGCAAGGATGTTTATTTGTATGCCGTTACGTCTAATAAAAAGCGCCTTGATATACTCCTTGCCGAGCGGTTCCCCGAAACATCGCGCAGTACATGGCAAAAGCACATAAAGGCCGGTCATGTGAGCGTTAATGGCACCGTACAGACATCACCCAAGCAGGATGTCACCGAAGCCGACCAAATCACAACCAGCATTCCTGACGCGACCGACTTTAGTCACCACGAACTGCCTATTGTTTTTATGGACGATAACGTCATCGTGGTCAACAAGCCTGTCGGTGTACTGACCCACTCTAAAGGGGCACTAAACGATGAGTTTACGGTTGCCGATTTTTTCCGCCGCTACACAACAGTAGGCCTTGAGACCAACCGGCCAGGAATCGTCCACCGGCTCGACCGCGACACAAGCGGCATTATCATTGGCGCCCGTAACCCCGAAACGGCACATTTACTGCAAAAGCAGTTTGCCGACCGCAAGACAAAAAAGACCTACATCGCGGTTATCAATGGCCATCTTAAAGAAGCCTCTGCCAAGATCGACCTGCCAATCGGACGCAACCCCTCCGCTCCCAGTACCTTCCGGGTTGATGCCAAAGGCAAGCAGGCGACAACCGAATACACCACCCTTGCCGTTAACGACACACAAAGCCTGGTCGAGCTCCGTCCTTTTACAGGTAGGACGCATCAGCTTCGCGTTCATATGGCCTATCTCAACACCCCCATCCACGGAGATAGGGTATACGGCAAAGAAGCCGACCGTCTCTATCTGCATGCATTTAAGCTGGAGATCACCATCCCGCAGGGCGACCGCCGCGTATTTGAAGCGCCCTTGCCGCCAGAGTTCACCGACGCGTTTGCTGAAGGGTTGGTATAATGCCCGGGCTTGATGAGCTTGTTATTCATCCGGCCTCAAAAAATATTCTTACGCGGCTGCAGGGCAACCCACCGCAGTCGCTTTTGCTGAGCGGCCCTAAAGGCCTTGGCCTGCATCAGATTGCTGCACATCTTTTTGCCGCACCTATTGCGGCCGAGCTCTCCCCGCAAGACGCTAAAGAGCAGCCCGATGAGAACGGGACTATCTCCGTAGAGACGGTGCGCCGGCTGTACGAGCAAACGCGGGCCATGCAGACCAAGCAACAGGTGATTATTATTGATGACGCCGACCGTATGAGCAAAGGCGCCCAATCTGCGTTTTTGAAACTGCTGGAAGAACCGGCCGCACACACCTTATTTATACTTACGTCTCATCACCCCGATACATTACTGCCCACGATCCTCTCCCGTGTTCAGCACACCGTTGTAAGGCCTGCGACAGCCGACCAGACCCAAGCGCTCATTGAGCGTCTTAACGTGCAGGACGCGAAAAAACAGGCACAGCTCCACTACATTGCCGAGGGCTTGCCTGCGGAGATCATCCGGCTTGTTGAGGACGAAGAACAGTTTGCGATGCGGGCTGGTTTTATTAATGATGCCCGCCAGCTGCTTCAAGGTGATACCTACCAAAAAACGGTCATTATACAAAAATACCGTAGCGACAGGGCAGCTGCGCTCCGGTTGGTCGACAGTGCCATTGCCATTTTACGGCGTACGGTAAGCACAAAACCGCAGCAGCAGCTCATCGGGCAGCTCGAACAGCTCCTCGAAGTTCGCGAGCACATAGCAAGCAACTACAGCCCCAGCCTGCAACTCATGCAATTCGTGCTATAACACCGGTGATGCTACAGCACTGCCTCGCTCAACACGTCAGGTAAACCCGCCGCGTCTTCGCCTCGTTGTGCTATAATACACTCATATGTTAGGAATGCTTTTAATTGCTATTTTTGGTGGATGGGCAGTTGCGAAACGACAAACGATTACAGAGGTAGCGACCGATCTGCCACTTAAAATTTCAGAAAAACTCGAACGGCTTTGGGACGTTGCACAGGAATCACTGCGTGACAAAAAATATCTCCGTGCCGAGAAGGCGCTTCTGACTATTCTTCGTGTCGATGAGCGAAACGCCACCGCCTATAACCGCCTTGGAATTTTATATGCCAAGCAACAAGCATTTAAAGATGCCATAGAATGTTTTGAGATTGCCCAGAGTCTAGAACCGAGCGCCAGCAGTCTTCATAACGTCGGGCTCATTTATTACGAAACCAAGCAGTATGAGAAGGCTGCGCTTGCATTTGAACAAGCGCTCGCCATGGAAAACGATCTTGCCGCCAGGTACGTTGCGTATGCTAAGGTTCAGGAAAAGCTAGGGCATATAAAAAAGATGATCGATGCACTCGAGGAGGCGGTAAAACTCGACGCGACACCTCAGACACTGAATATTCTTGCCGATGCGTACGACCGCAATGGTCAGACCGAACTGGCAGAAAAGCTTCACGAAAAAGCCAAGCGTATGCTCACCCCCGAACGCCCGCAGCACATCCGCCAAGTCCGGCGGGTGATGTAACCTAAGACCTACCTATAAAGGATTCGAAATGAAAGAACTGATTGGCTCAATTATTACCGACTGCGCAGATGACAATGCAAGAACACGGCAAGAACTCCGTTTCAAGACGCTCTTTGGCGTACAACCATCGTTTTTGGGAGTTAGTTCGTATAATTCAATCGAAGCGGCGGGTAACCTTGTTGAGCAGTTAGATGTTTTGTCTCATTTTCCGCTCGCAAACAAAGCATCCGAATCTGTTATTCTCGTAAATGTTGCTCCCCGGAGCCATGCTATTAAAAAGAAGTGGGAGAACGGTACTCCGTTTTGCATGTTCCGTACCGCTAACACCTTGGTGGCCAGCACCTACGAAGGCCACTGTCTAGCGCTTGCCCGCGACCTTGGTATAACAGACTCTGTAGAACTCTTCGATATTCCGACCGTTACAAAGGCCGCGGTCGAATGGGGAGAGATCACCAAGGAAGAGGCAGACCGGATCAACAATACGCAGTTCAGGAGCCTTGAGTTCCTGCCGCTTGTCGCCTATTGGGTATGGCAAGGACGAAGCGTGCCATCTACCAAACAAAGCCTTACGGAGCTGCCTAGTGCCTCTGGCCAGGCGTGGTTTATTGATAATTTTGGCAACGTTAAAACAACCCTTACTAAAAAAGACGTCAAGTTTAACGAAGGAAAACAAGTTACTCTTAGCAATGGTGAGGTCGCAACCTGCTACCAGCGATTAGCCGACGTTCCAAGCGGTGCAACGGCACTCACTGTTGGCAGCTCGGGATATGGCGCCGATCGCTTCCTTGAAGTTGTGATCGGGCAAACAGGCCGCGCATCAGAGCGTCTTGGCCTTGCTGTTGGATCACCTATTTTAAAGTAGCCTTGGAACCAAGGGCGGCTTGCTTTACTTTTTCAAAATAACCCTCGGACATCATTGTTTTCCAATTATAAAATAACGGCTCGGGCAGTGACGAGGCGTCACACCACTGCAAGGCGTCGCACTTTTCGGGCTCCATAATACGCTCAAGACCCTCCGGGGCATCACTTGTCATCCAAATGGTCACATAGTGTTTATTCTCTTCCGGCAGCGGGTCGTTTGTCACAAAGCCGAACTGAACATTCGTTAGCTCAAGACCGGTCTCCTCTTTAGCCTCCCGACGTGCCGTCTCCTCAAACGATTCACCAAATTCTACATGGCCACCAGGTGGCGCCCATGTGCCGGCGCCATGTGAGCCGCGACGTTTTAACATTAAAAATTTTCCGTCTCTGAATATAAATACGGCTAGGCCGACCCGGACATTTGGTTTTTCCATAATTTCAGTATAACAAAAACGCCCACTATTACAGTGAGCGCGTTTGCTTGGTACTGGGGGCAGGATTCGAACCTGCGAAGGCGAATGCCGACAGATTTACAGTCTGTTGTGTTTGACCGCTCCACAACCCCAGCCTACGTGGAGCCGCCTTTCGGACTCGAACCGAAGACCTGCTGTTTACAAAACAGCTGCTCTAACCAACTGAGCTAAGGCGGCATGATTATTTACACGAAGTACAGGTACAAGTGTACTGTAATAATAGCATTTATTCAAGAGGTAGGGCAATAAAAATACCCCGCGGAAACGGGGCATTTTGTATGTGTAGAATTAGCTTTTACGAGGCTTAATTTCGTTGCGGCCAAGGTTTTTCTTGGTCTCTTCGTACCAGGCGTGGGTACGAGCAATAGGGTCATAAGCTCGCTTGCGAAGCTTGTCGGGGTTGTTCTGGGTGTTCTTGGTCGTGTAAATACGGTGACCGGTAAGCTCACTGATAAGGCCGATCAATTTACGCTTTGTATTCTTCTTTGCCATTTGTTACTCGCTTAGATTGTTATTGAAATCTTATTTATTCTAGCATTAAATTGACATAATTACTAGAGGTGAAACACTAAAATGGAGCCACGATTGGGATTTGAACCCAAGACCCCTTCCTTACCATGGAAGTGCTCTACCACTGAGCTATCGCGGCGTACCTCGGTTAATTGTACCAAATCGGCCCCTGTATGCCAAGTAGAGCGGGGTTATTTTTTACGCTGAGCTGCGCGGCGGATCGACGACAGCCGGACAAGCAAAGCCGACTGTAAAAGTGACCAGGCAATTGCATTAGCTAAAAACATAGCAGCACTAACGATTGCGACCGCCAGGATGTTCTGGCCAAGGTCACGGTTTAATAAGCCGACGATACCGGCAGTAACCAGCAGTAAAGCTGCAATAACAATATATGCATGCTGAAGCTTGGCGCGTTCGCTTGTCTTGGCATTCCAGGATGCTAAAGTTTCTTTTATTGATTCAAACATGTTCACCTCTTCTTACTGAACATATTTTAGCATTATATGCTTACAATGTCAATTAGCTTAGCTGTGCACGCTCATCAATCATAGCCGCTAGCCATAAGCCGTTTTGCAGTATTTTTGTTAAGAGAGGCAGGCTTGGGCGCTGGTGCCACGCGTAAACATATAGGCAGCCGTCGGCAACCTCTATAGTAAGACCGCCAAAGTGATCCGCCATCCCTTTCGTCACGTCACTATCAAATAGCTTTTCTGCCGCAAGCAGCTTTGCGGGTTCGGTGTATATCGCATATCGCTCCGCAAAAGCGGATGACAGCCCGGCAAACATACCGACGGGAGGTTTTGCAAGGGTAGTGAACTTAGTAAAAAGCTGGGCATAAAACGTATCGCTGTGCGTATGCAACCCAATAAAAACATGTGGCAGATCTACTACTGTATGCAGGTCGAACGCCATAATAATCCAGTCCTGGGTTCGCGGTGCTTTCCCCGGAAAATGGATAGTATCCGTTCGCTCTACAACCGTTATGTCGTACCCCTTAAAAGAACCGATGCAGTAGTTATTGTCACGGTGTGTCGCCGACACGGTTAGGCCGCGGACAAGCCGGTGTTCGTCGTTGTGCTGATCGACATAACCAAAATAGACAAGCCCTGTTTTTTCGGCAAACTGCATAAACACGCGCTTATGAAGCCGCGATTGCAGCACCTTAGCTGGGACAAATGCTTTCGTATAATACTTGGCGTTTCCGCGTACCGTTTTAAAATCCATTGGCTATTTCTCCGTTACTGTGTCGAGCAGAGTAGCAAGGTACTCGGCATGACTCCAGGTGAGGGGAGCGACCGATATGAATGACCCGTCAATCGGGCTGATCTGCTCTGCCATGATTCCTGTCGTCAGAGTTGCACTTTTTTGCACCCAGTTAATCGTCTTCTTTGCCTCATCGTCCTTGCCTGTTTCTATATAGTACTGAGCCAGCCAAAGAGTAGTAACAAACCACAGGTTGCCCGAATCCGCACCGTTAATGCGGTAATACTGGTCGTTTTCGTAGCGGGGCAAGCCGATTTTGCCTTGGTCTATGCCAAAAGTACGCTGGAGTGTCTCGACCGAGCTAGTTAGCTCGTCGCTGCCTACCGGGAAAAGCCCAAACATAAACGCCCCGAATATACTCGAAACATCTATTGTTTCGTCGCATACTACCGCGCCGTCCTTTACTATCACGCCTTTATAAAACGATTGCCGAGTACTGTTGTACAAGTATTTGTGGGCAGCAACGGAAATATCATCAGCCGTGGAGCGCCATTTTACGGCACTGTCCGCATCCTCGGCCGCATCGGCAAGGTCGGCAGCCGCATTGAGGGCGGCATAGACGAGCGACGTCGTGTAGGTGGTAATAAGGAAGTTTTCTTCCCATAGGTCGTAGCTTGGCCGTGGCAAACCGGTTGTCTTGTCTATAAAAGAGGCGAGAAAGTTTGCCATCGGAACCACCATTGTGTGGTAGAACTCGTTCAGGAGACGGGGACTCTTATGCATCTGGTAATACTGCGCAAAAATAAACAATACCAATGCCGTTTCATCCTCTTGGATAGGAGGTGAGACCAATCCGCCCTCATGGATATAAGGGTGCCAGCTGCTCCCAAGGGCGCCGTCGGCACGGTATTTGTGCATTAGGTAGCCGTCGGGCTGAAGTCCGCGCCGGCAAAACTCAAAAAAGCGGTAGGGTTCGTCAACGTAGCCCATTCTGATAAGCGGCCAAAGAACGTATGCCCCGTCACGCGGCCAGCAGTACGCATACGCGTCACGCGAGTAGTTAAGGACGGCCGTATCCGTACTGGCAATAACGGCACCCCGCTTATCGATTTGCGACTTAAGGATCATCGTGCTCCGAATAAAGTCCTCACGGTACTCCGGCGCCAGCTTATCGGCCACATGGACCGCCGGCTGCAGCCACGTTTTCCACCAATCGGCGGTCATATGAAGACGCTTAGGTACGCCTTCGCGCCGCACCTGCTTGTCAACATACAAGGCCTCACGTGTCGATGTTCCTGCCGCAATCCAATAGTGTATCCTTTGAGAGCTATGCGCCGCAATACTCATTCGGAACCGCAAAGTAGAATCAACACGGCCATGTTCGACATTACAAAAGCTCAGTTCGCCGTCATCGGCATCACGGTATGTTCCTTCACGGCCTTCGATACCGAACAGGCCGATAGTATGTTGGTCAAAAGGCTTGCCGTCCTGGGTAGTGCCCGATACAATAAACGCGCGCCGTCCTCTATAGTGAAGGATGCCGTCGTTGTCGGGTAGGTACTGTGCCGTATCTGTATTGCTCCGCGCGTCGCCAATATCAAATGCCTGGTGCATAAATAAACGGATGTCGCGGGTCTGATCGCGCATATTAATAACATGGATGTTCCGTATAAAAGCGCTAATATTGGCATCAACAAGGTCATCCATCTCGAGCAAAATACCTAAATTGTTGTTTTTTGCCACTGTATGGCCAATGAGAGCTCGGTGCGGATAGCGGAAGGTAAGCTCCCACGAGCCGTCGTCGAGCCAACTTACGACACCATCGACCCATACACCCACACGGTGTCTAAGGGATTGGCCCGCTGCATGGTTTTCCAGCCCGACATAGGGGAAATAAAAGTCATGAACCAGGCCGAATTTATTGATTCCGACATGAAGCTCGCCGTTGCTTAAAACGATTGGTCTAGCCATCCAGCAACCCTCCGTAACGGTGGCTTTCCATCAACCGGTAGCGGACATCCCGAAGCGCGTTCATAAAGTATAAAAATGCATCGTACGGCGAGTCGTACGGGCTAAAGTATGCGTGGACATCACCATCGGTGAACCACTTGGTACACATGTAGTAAACATGGTCGGAAGTTTGTAGTTTTCGCCAGTCGTCAACAAGTGCCTGGTCGCCACTATGTAGAATATCTTCTTCAAGCGCGTAAAGGTGGCGCAGTGCCTCGTGCTGCATACTGTTGCCAAGCCAGGCCGTAAGATCACGTTCGGCGTCCGCCCAGGTGACCGTATGAGGCATATCGATCTCGCCAGCAGAATCATGCGTATCGATCGCTTCGCTTGTCGTGTAGAACGTATTGTCGGGGTTAGAAAGCCACTTGCCAACAAAGTTTTCAAAAAAATCAAAGATCCCGGTGTCGTGCCATTGGTGCTCGCCAAATGTTTCGTAGTCCATGAACAGATTAATGAGCGGGCTGTCGGCAATCGACGCATTTGCCCATTCGCTGTATGTATCAGCAGTCAGTGGCCATTGCTCCCACGCCTTGTTACTAAAGCGGAAAGCGAGGTCATCGCTAAGGCGATAGTTTTTTAAAAGAAGCGCAATCTTCTCGGTGCCAACAGGCCGATACACGTAGTTAGGGCTGCGCCATCCTAAAATAGGGTCCCAACCTTCAGCAAGGATGCCTTTAAAACCATAGCCTTCCGCCCATTTGGCAAGGCTGTTATTGTAAGCAAGCTCCGTATTACGGAAAACACTTGTCTCAACCCCAAAAAGCTCACGGATTTTATCACGGTGCATCTCTACCTGACGTTCGAATTCTTCCAAACTGTAAAAGAAAGCTAGGCTGTGATAATACGTTTCAGAGACGATCTCCACCCGGCCGGTAGCCACAAGACGCTTAAAACTATCCAGAACATCCGGCGCCCATTTTTCTGCTTGTTCTATAAACGTTCCCGTAATACTTAGCGAGACTTTAAACTCGGGGTGCGTAGCCAGCAGCTTTTCAAGCAGTGCGTTCATTGGCCGGTATGACTTATCGGCAACCTTATGAAGAATCTTCTGGTTATCGCGGTCGCTGCCATCATGTTCCTGGAAGTAGTCGTGGCGCTCGGCCGTGTCGAAGACGCTGTATTTGCGTACCCGAAGCGGCTGGTGGACGTGCAGGTACAAAACGATACCGCGCTTGCTCATGCTGCCACTCCGCTACCAGCCTTCGCGTAAAGGGCCATACAGTCGCGGGCGACATCATGCCAAGAAATGCGGGCATACTCGTGTTTTACATTGGCGCGCAGTTCGTGAGCTAGGGAAGGCGAAGTGGCAATACCGACAATTTGATCGGCAAGAACGTCGATATCCCAAAAATCATAACGGAAAATATTGTGAAGTACCTCGCCAACGCCGGATTGTTTGGTAATAATTAAAGCCGAATTATAATGCGCCGCCTCTAATGCCGTAAGGCCAAACGGCTCACTCACCGAGCTCATAACAAAAATATCTGCAACGTTATACGCATCGCGCCACTGTTTGCCGCGCACAAAACCCGTAAAAAAGACTTTGTCGGCGATACCGAGATCGGCCGCAAGGCTAATAAGTTCATTGCGCTGTTCGCCGTCTCCCGCAAACAAAAAAACCAAACGGTCGTGCTTTTCGCTGGCACGCGCCGCCGCTCTTATAAAATGAGTCAATCCTTTTTGTATGGTAAACCTCGTTACGGCGGACACTACTGTATAACCCTCTTCTTTAAGTGATTCAAGATATTTGTAGGTGCGACGATCGTAGTCATACCCATCCAGCGAGGCAACATCGATAGCGTTATATATCACTTCGATCTTGTCCGCAGGGATATTGTACTTTTTAATTATGATATTCTTTGTGACGTTGCTCACAGCTATGATTCGATCAGCCATCATAAGGCCCTGGTACTCAATTTCATGAACGAGGGGGTTGCCTGCGTCGGTACCGGAGCGGTCAAACTCGGTTGCGTGAACATGCACTATAAGGGGAGCATTGGTTAGTTCTTTGGCGCGCATACCCGCCTCCATAGTCAGCCAGTCGTGCGCATGAATAGCGTCGGGCGCCTGCTTTTTTACCAGCTGCTCAACAAATTTTACGTAACGCTTTTGTACGCCGCGCATGTCATGGAGATCTTTCATATCTACTTCGTCGAGACCAAGCTGACGCAGGTGCTTGCTGTCGTACGCACCCATTAATCCGTACCGTGCAAGCGGCTCAAGGTGGGTTGCCCCGTGAACGGTCATAAAGTCAGTATCTGGGTGAGTTGCAGTATAAGGAACGACAAAGTCTATTGATGCGCCTTGTATCGCCAAGGCTTTAGACATGTGATAACATGCCACGCCAAGTCCACCACTATTGTGCGGAGGGAGCTCCCACCCGAGCATCAATATCTTCATCTTGTCATGTCCGGACCATGCGTCGTCCGATGCTCCTTTTTTCTTACCTGCGTTCGTTGACCTCATTATAGGACTGCGCTTATGCTTTTGCAACAGCCTAAGGCGGGTTTGTTAAATTTTACACATCACATAAATCACAATCGCTGTCGTGGACGTTCTGAGCCCGCCAGGCGCTCATTGCTTGGTTTCGGGAGAGCAATTTCATAAGGCGGCGCAGCTCACTCAACCGGTGCAGGTAAAAGCCGACTTTGCCGGCCGCATAAATATTATATTTCTCCACATACGCCCACTTTTCGCCAACAGGAACACTTACTGCAACCGGATGCGGACGGTAGATCCTCAGCGCCTGGCCGGTCGCTTTTCTTGTTAAGTGGTCGGCAATATAAGTTGCTTCGTTAAGTGCGGTCTGAGCATGGCCAGCATACGCTACGGCTGCGTTATCACCAAGCACATAGATATTCTCACCAGTCTCAAAATACTGGTTTACGACGACACGTCCGTCATCATTCCGCTCAAAATCATGGCTTTGCCGGGCAAAAAAAGGATTATTTTGTGAGCCAGAGGTCCACACGACCGTGTGAGCGGGTATCTTTTTACCATCAATAGTAACGGAATCTTTGGTAAGCGACTCGACGCGGTGGTTGGTAATAATTTTAACGCCTAGTTTTTTTAAACGCGTGCTCATTTTTTTGCTTGCCGTTTTTGAAAGGTTAGGAACGAGCCGGCTTTCTTTTTCAACCAGGGTTATGGTCATTTTCATACGGATAGTGTCGTGGGCACGGGCAACTTCGCGAAGGTAACTCCCTAATGCACCGGCAAGCTCCACGCCAGTTAGTCCACCCCCAACGATAACATAGGTCTTATTGGGGTGCCTGCTTGACGCGACATCATCATGGATATGGTGTTTTAGCCGTCTTACTTGGTCGAGCGTTGCAATACCAAAACTGTGCCGCCGAAGCCCCTCGATACCAAAGTAGTCCGTCACTGTCCCGATTGCTATTACCAGTTCGTCGTATTTTATTTTTGAAGCTTCGCAGACAACCGTTTTTCGGGCTGAATCAACCGACACCATACGGTCCTGTACCACAGTTACGTCGTGATGTAACGCAAATATATCCTTTAGGCTGATCACTGAACTTTGCGCGTCACGTCCAGTAGCCACTTGGTAAAGGGTTGCGTGGTGCAGAAAATACGGTTCGTCTGAAACAAGCGTAATTTGCCCCAGCTGCTTTTTGCTCAGCTCCAGCGCTGCTTTTACCCCTGCGAATCCGCCTCCAACAATGACCGTATGCATATATGCTTATGGTAGCAAAATTATACCGGGAGAGCAAAGGTGTATCATTTTTAGATAGCCCTAGGTAAACTATAGTTATGCTCGATAAAACCATTAGCCAAATTACATCGGACGTATCCCGCTTTTTGTCACAGCCTAACGCGTTTAGATCCGTCCTTATTCTTATTGCCTCAATTATTATCGCCTACTGGCTAAGCCACTTTATAGCGAAGGCCATTATAAAACTGGCCCAAATAGTCGCTGTCCATTCCGACAAAGAATCTGATGACGAGCGTCAGATCCGCCTGCGCCAGATAGAAACCTACCTTAGCGTCACGGTTGCTATTACCCGGGTGGCGCTCGTAACCATTGTGGCGTTTATCGCCTGGCGTATCTTTAGCCCGACTTCATCGAGCAGCAGCGTTGCAGCTATTGGTGCTGGTACGATCTTTATCGTTATTGCGGGCCAGACCATCGGGCCGTTGCTGCGTGACGTTACGGCAGGCGCCACGATGATCGTGGAGAAATGGTTTAATGTCGGTGATTTTATTAAGGTAGAGCCGTTCTGGGATGTCTCCGGTGTAGTAGAGCGGTTTACACTTCGCTCCACACGCATCAGGCAACTAAGTGGTGAGGTGGTATGGATCCACAACCAGCAGATTACTGCCGTGCATGTCTCGCCAAGAGGTGTCCGGATGATGGCTGTCGATATTTTTGTCCGTGACCGCGCCGAGGGTGAAAAAGAAATTGAACATGTTATTGGCACCGTACCTACAGGCCCTACAATGCTCGCCCGGCCGCTTCGTATTAAATATGCCGAACGATGGGACGACGAACTGTGGCGGATCACCGTCGTAGGTGAAACCCCTCCAGGCCGTGAATGGCTTATTGAAAAGTATTTTATTAGTGCACTTAAGGATATTGATGAGGGCAAGAAAAAAGCCGACCGCATTTTTATACACGAGCCGATTGCCCGCTTCGCCGATCCTGCAGCAGACCGCAGGTTTAAGCGCGCAGTGCGCGTTAAAAAAGATTCGTAGGTTATTTTTTAGTAAACGATACAGTAGGCTTTTTATTGCCTAAAACCCGCATAATTCCGTAGGTGATAGCCCCGCCGCAAAGGCCGGTAAACAGCCCGCCAAGAATATCTGCCGGATAATGAACCCCAACAAAAATCCGGGCCGTACCGATTGTCAGGGCAGCAGCTAAAAGCAAAATACCAATTTTTTTGTACCTTGTAAGAAAGAGGACCCCAGCGGCAATTGCCGTACTGATAGTCGTATGGTCGCTCGGGAACGATTTACCGGGCGCATGGTCGATAAGCTGCGTCAGATGATGGTCCATAAAGGGCCGGTGATCGACATTTAGCAGCATCATCAGCTGCAGCAATATATATGAAACAACAAGGGTAATAAAAAAATATATAACTGGCTTCCACTCTTTTTTATAAACATACGTTCCCATACAAATAAATGCCGTCAAAAACACCGCATACACAAGATCCTTGGCTAGAAACACCATAATAGCGTCGAGTAAACCAGACCGGCCGGCAAAGCCGTTAATAAAAAGGAGGAGCTGATCATTCATAAGTTGGTCTTATTATACCGTACGCTGAAAGTTTTTACTAAGCATAAACAGTAATCATTGCATATTTGTGAGTTATATAGTATAATAGTACCCACAGTGAGACGGGCAGAGGTCCGTCTCCTTAGTTTGAGGAGTGCGCATGAAACCCACGCCGGTGGCAAGTGACGTCGCGGATGGCGTCAAGCAGAAGCTGGGCAGCCTGACCGGCGTCCAGAACCTGACGGTGACGTCGAAGCGCAGCGTCATCACCGTCACCGCGAAGATCGCCCCGGGCAGCCTGGCTGCCGTCAGGGACGTCATCGACGGCTACAAGGACAGCGGCTTCACCGTCGCCCTGGATCGCCGCACCAACGCGTAACACCCTCAGCTACATACCCCGCAAGTAGAAGGGAGAGCCCCCGCTAAAAAGTGTCGGCCCCGCTACCGGCGGGGTCTTCACTTTTTATGGGTGTGGTTATTTTGACACGGCAATCTTAGCAAAGACAAAAATAAGCGTTTATAATTGGAAGGGTGCATAAACAACGATAGCAACTCATAGATAGGAGTAGCCATTTGAACGGTTTTAGCATCTATTTAACATCGTATCCTGTAAAAAAATACTCACGCGGAGACGTTATCCTTCACCAGGATATCGAACCGCCCTGTGTGTTCCTCATTAAAAGCGGCATCGTAAAAAGTTACAATTTAACCGCAAAGGGTGAGGAAAAACCCATCGAACTAAGCACCAACTTTGACGTTTTTCCCATAGCGTGGCTGTTCGATAAAATCAGCAAAAGCCAGTACTACTACGAAGCAACGACAGACGCCGAAGTGTACTGCGTTCCAAAAGAAGAATTTATTACCTACCTTCGCAATAACAGCGAAACCATGCTGCAATTGTTAGACCGCCAGGTAGACCGGTCTACCCACACACAGCTCCGGCTTAACGCGCTGGAACATTCCAAAGCTACCGATAAAGTAGTCTCTACGCTCCATTACTTTGCCCTTCGCTTTGGCCACAACATTACCCGTAATACTATTAAAATCCCTCTGCCGCTTACCCAGCAGGACGTTGCGAACTTTACCGGGCTTACCCGCGAAACGGTTAGCGCGGAGTTTAAAAAACTAACGCAGCAAAAAGTTCTTGGACATAGGGAACACGGTTACGTTATCTTTACTAACAAGCTGGACGGGCTGCTCGACGACAGCTTTGAACGCCACTTCATACGTTAGGAGTCGTAACCCTATGAATCTTATTACGACATTTAAGCGCAGCAGCTTTCTTAAACATAATGCAGTGTTTTTCCTTGGTTCGGTTGCCGTAGGAGCTTTGAACTATTTATACTACCCGCTGTTGGGCAGACTGCTCCCGCCGGCATCGTTCGGGGAAATCCAGGTGCTTGTTTCGTTATTCCTGCAGTTTACTATTTTTCTTAATGTTCTTACTCTTATAACCGTTAACATTGCCGTCAACTACAAAGATTCCGAAAAAGCCCACCGTATGATATTTGAGCTGGAAAAGCTTTCGGCATATTTTGCCCTAGGAATCCTGGCACTCAGTATTATTGGCGGCGAGTTTTTACGTTCATCCCTGAAGTTTGATTCCACCCTCCCGTTTGCAGCACTTGCCCTTGCGATGGTGGCCAGTATTCCTCTGACATTCCGTAGTGCATACGCCCGCGGACAAAAAAAATTCGGCATCGCCTCTATTTCGCAGCTACTAGGGGCGGGAACAAAAATAGCGTTCTCTGCCATGCTCGTTATCTTTGGGCTGGGCGTAAGTGGCGCTATTTTTGGGATCGTTGGTTCGCAGATCATAGCATTTTTGTATGCCGCCCGCTGGGCCGCCAGGTTGGGATTTAAGCGCCCAGCCGATACGCACTACGGCACGCTGCCCGACCTAAAATTGGTGCTGCCCGAGATAAAATACGCGGCAGTAGCGTTTATTGGTCTGCTGACGCTCACAATGATGATGAGTATAGACGTTATTGCGGCCAAATATTACTTTGATGCCCGTACGGCAGGTCTGTACGCGGGGATCGCAACGGTAGGGCGGATCGTATTCTTTTTGGCCACCCCCATAGCACAGGTACTGATGCCACTGGTCCAAATAGACAAGCCGCCCCAAGAGAACCGCCAGCTTCTCTTAAAATCACTCGCTCTCACCGTAGCAGTTTGCGGTAGCGTTGTTTTAGCCTGCGCGCTAATGCCCGCGCAAATTATTAAAATTTTAATGGGTGTTGATTATATTACATATGCAAACTTACTGGCCCCACTCGCGCTTACTATCTGTATAATTTCTATCATCAATTTAATTTGCATGTACTATTTATCGCTTCGCCGGAAAATGGTTATGGTTGTTGGTATAATTGGCTTTGCTGCAACATTGGGATTCATAGTGATGTGGCACGACAGCTTGCGATCAATTGTCCTAAGCATGCTGTCGGCAAGTATTTTGACGTTAAGCGCAACCGGAACATACGTATTAGTAAATCTAAAACGAGGACGCCGCTATGCAAAGCAGAACAATATCGATCGTTATACCAATATATAACGAAGCACCAAACGTAACGCCCTTATACCGGGCAATAAAAACGATTATTAACAGGCTACCTCACACCTTCGAACTCATTTTCGTTGATGATGGGAGTAGTGATGATTCCGTAAAACGAATCAAGCGAGTCGCTAAAAAAGATAAAGAAGTCCGTGTCGTTGAACTGGCACGCAACTTCGGCAAAGAAATCGCCGTTACGGCGGGTATACATGCCGCCCACGGCGACGCGGCCGTCATTATGGATGCCGACCTTCAACATCCGCCCGAGCTTTTGCCAAAGTTTATCGACGAGTGGGAAAAGGGGGCCGACGTTGTTGTTGGAGTAAAAGAGTACAGCAAAGACGAAAGCTGGCTCAAAAAAACCACTTCCAAGGGCTTCTACTCGGTACTCGGAAAAGTCTCCTCCGCATCTATCACGCCCCACGCCAGTGATTTTCGGCTTATTAACCGTAAGGTAATAAACGCGTTTAAGTCATTTACCGAACGCAACCGGATCACACGCGGAATTATCGACTGGACAGGTTTTGAGCGTCATTATATTTATTTTGAAGCGCCGCCCCGACAGCACGGTGAAGCTGGATATAGTTACCGAAAGCTCATTCAGCTAGCAATGAATAGCTTTACAGCGTACAGCATGATGCCGCTAAAAGTAGCTGGCTGGCTCGGGTGGTTCATACTGATTGCATCGTTCTTATTCGGATCTTTTACTTTTGTCGAGCAGTATATCCTGAATGACCCTATGCACCTTAATGTCACCGGAACAGCAAAACTGGCTATTATTTTACTGTTTTTAGTGGGAGTTGTTTTGATATGTCTCGGATTTGTCGCACTTTACATTGCACGCATCCACGATGAAGTCCTTAACCGTCCGCTCTATATTGTCAAAGAAGAAGTTAATGGAGATAAGGAAGCATGAAGATAGCCCATGTAACGTTATATCCGCCAAAGGGCGAAAAGCATGTCAGTAGCAGTGGC
>DATJIC010000033.1:0-3528 GCA_035493555.1 Verrucomicrobiia bacterium
AGATCTTAATGCCCTTTTCGAAAACTTGTAATTTAGATAAGTTGCTGCGCCCATTATCATGCTGATGGTCTAGTGAAAAGTCATCGCCCTCAACTCTGAAGGTAATATTTCTTGCTATACCCCTACCGTGGTTACTTACAACGATATCGATAAAATTCTTGTGTGCTTTAGTGGGTTCTAGCGTGATTGCAACTCGCGGACGTATCATCTGCTCCTGTGTTTCACGGTTCTCCTTCGAAGATTTGTAAGATTGGCGTGCAGCAAATAACTGCTACGATGGCGGCTATTACCGTTCCAATGGCGCCTATTATCTGCGCCCAGTTGGCGAGCTCTGATGACTTTGGTAAGACAATTGATGCAATAAAAGTGCTGGCGTGAAAGAGAAGAGTGATGGGGTTGAATTGTTCTAGCATAGTTAACTAAAGTGTAATACTGCCGGAACTAGGCTGCCGAATTGCAGGTGCAGATGCGCAAGAGTCACTTCAAAAGCGTACGCTTACTTGCGCGCTAGAATATTCGTAATTATACTTTGTGCGCCTCGTTGACGTTAGGCGTTCTAGGCCCCATGACTGACCTCTGGTAGAACTGGTAAATCGCGGGTTTTGACGGCAATCTTGACGGCTACGTCGCCAAACGTCTACAAGAGGTCACGTACACCAACAGAATAAATGGTTGCAAGTATCTATTACTACGTTCTAGTAATAAAAAAGAGCCCCAACCGGGGCTCAGTATGATAGAATCGTATAATTTCCACCCCTGTTAAGATAACAAAAATATCCTCGCCAAAGGCGAGGATATTTGAAAATAATTGCTTGGTAGCAGCGACTGGAATTGAACCAGTGACCTTAGGCTTATGAGTCCTACGCTCTAACCAACTGAGCTACGCTGCCAAACTGACTAGAGACGATTGTAACAGAACAGAGCCTTGTTTTCCAGTGGTTTTCATGTGCCTGTTAGCATGGGACAATAGGAATAATGAAAAAGGTAGAACACACAGCGGGCGAGCCATGGGATGATAGGGCAAAAGCGTACCGCAGGTCGGGGGACATGGTGGCCGCAATTGCCCGGCGGCATAGCGGTGTTGACGTGGATGATCTGACAAAAGAGCGCTGGCGCGAGCTGATGGGTCTTATGCGCGAAGTTGATACCTGGGCGGATGATACCGATGCCTCGCGCCAGGAAGTGCTGGAGGGGTTGGTTGATTTTGGTATGTTTCAAGAGAGGTATCCCCATCTGGCGCCCGGCCAGCTAACGATCGAGGCGCATCTTTCTATGTTGCGGCGTACGGATCACATTTTAAGGGTGGGCGAGCTTGCTTCGCGTGAGCTTTCGGTGCGGAGGTTTATGGCATTTCGGATTACGGAGGCGGCCGAGACGGTGAACATGTTTGAAGATACGGCGACGCCGCATGTTGTCGAGCAGCCCCACTTTAAAGAAGATTTTATGCCAACCCTTCGGGCGCTAGGTGAGGCAGCCACGTTATGGGACTCGCTGATCGATGCCCGACAGGACCTGCGCGATGGCAAGCAGGTAATACAGCCGAATGCCGAATTTTATACTCGTATCAGCGGCGCGATGCTGCGTAGGGTAAAGCTTGGCGGGGCGGCAATGCTCCATTTTGAGCCGAACATGCATATTGGCATAAAGGTAGGCGAGCGGGTAGTAAATAGGGTGAAAAACGGTGTGACCGGTTACTCGACTCTGAACAGGTTTTTGCCTGGAAGGTGGTACGATAAGGAGAATGAAACGTAGCTCCCCTCGCCTTTCCCCCTCCCCCGACCCAGCCAGCCTGGAGGATCTCTTAAGCGGTGATTTGGAGGCGGTTAAGGCGATAGATCTGGATGCCACGAACTGTTCCGTGACAGCCCTCGATCTCTCCGATGTACGGCTTGAAAAACTACAGCTCACTGCTGCCCAGTGCGAGCGGGTAAATGCCCGTGACGTCGTGGTAAAGGGTGGCGATATGTCGGCGGCGAATTTTTCAAACGGCTCCTGGAACCGTGCCGAATTCAGTAACTGCCGCATGACAGGCGTCGATTTTAGCCGGACATCACTGCATGATGTTTTGTTTAAGGATTGTTTGCTGACAATGGCCAACTTTCGGTTTGCCGATCTGCGCCGGGTGGAGTTTGTTGATTGTATGATGAGCGAGGCTGATTTTTTAAACTCCCGCCTTGTAGACGTTGTATTTGAGACAAGCAGCTTGGAAAAGGCCGTGTTTGAGTCGGCGGCGTGCAGCCGGGTGAACTTATCTACCTCGCAGCTGACGGATATCGTTGGCTGGAAGTCGCTAAAGGGCGCGACGATCGATTCGGTGCAGCTGATGTCGGTTGCGCCGTGCCTTGCACACGAACTCGGTATCATTGTCCGCTAATCCCCTGCGTGGACCCATCGTTGAATGGGTGTATAATAAAGGGTAACCACGCGATACACACTGGCTGTAAAAAGCAAAAGCGTCCCTCGCGCCTAGGTCATTCATCGTCTTCGGATTTTTGCTAGAAACGGGTAAAAAGACGGGCGAACAACTTGCACACGTTTCTCTAATAAACTTTTAGGGATTTTTGACGATGAATGACGAAACTTTTTTGAACGAACGCGTACAGGTAGTGGCGAGCTTTGGCGAAGGGCTTAATCTTTGCCGTCCGCTTGTATTTAAACGGCCGAACGGGCGGGAAGTAAAAGTGACCGAACTAGGGCTACGGCACCCGGCAAACAAGGGGGTCCGGACGGTCCATATCTTTGATGTGACCGACGGCGGAACAGACTACCGGCTAGAACTGGATACTGAACGGCTGACATGGCACCTGACGATGGAGGCAGACCACTATGAATAATGGGTCGCACAATACAAGCCGTCCGATGATTATGCATATCGACCTCAACTCCTGCTTTGCTACCGTTGAACAGCAGGCCCGGCCAATGCTTCGCGGCCGCCCTGTCGCTATTGCCAACCGCCGCACCGAGCACACCTCTATCGTGACGGCCAGCTACGAAGCCAAGGCACTTGGCGTGACGTTGGGTATGAAGGTGTGGCAGGCCCGCAAGCTGGCGTCGGATTTGGTAGTGCTTGAGAGCGACCCGCCAAAGTACCGGTACGTATACCATAAGCTCATGGACATTATGAAGCGCTACTCGGCCCACATTACTATGAAAAGCATCGACGAGGGGGTGATTGATTTTTACCAGACAACGGGGGCTATGCAGCAGCGTGATCTGGCGGAAATCGGGTACGAAATAAAGCAGCGGCTTTACGATGAAGTGGGCTGTGCCATGAACTGTAACGTGGGCATTGGCCCGAACCGTTTTTTGGCAAAAACAGCTGCCAGTCTGCATAAGCCCAACGGTCTGGACGTTATCGATCACACTAACCTGCGCCAAGTGTACGGCACGCTTACGCTGCGCGATCTGACTGGAATCGCGTACCATAACGAAGCCCGGCTTAATAAGGTGGGGATCTACACGCCGCTTCAGTTTTTAGACGCCGACGTAACGACGCTGCAAAAAATAGTTTTTAAAAGTATTGTCGGC
>DATJIC010000034.1:0-16915 GCA_035493555.1 Verrucomicrobiia bacterium
CTGCTCGGCCGTGCGTACCACAAGAGGCCGGCCCGCTTTGCTTTGGTAAGCCCTGCGGCCCAGCTCAAAGCTCGCAACGATCTGGCATGCCTTGGAAAGCGGAATATCTAAGGCCTCAGAGAGCCGCTCGGGACTTTTTTCGGTTATGACCGCTCGCTCACCGTACTCCCGAATAATCCGCTGTGCCATGGAAAGCACTTCTTCTTTGCGGGTGCCAACACCCAATAGCACAGCAATAAGCTCGGCGTGCGTGAGGCTGCCAGGGCCGGCGGCAAGCATTTTTTCGCGGGGCTTATCCTCTAGAGGCAGATCGCGCACTCGAAGTACGTAGCGGGTCTCGCCTTCGCCTAGTATCTTATCCGAATCCGAAAGCGTGTACGGACGGGGTTGTGTAAGCATATGCATAATTACTCTTACTATACCGCTGGTTATCTTAAAAGTGAAGCAAATATGCATTGGTGTATGATAGAACTATGAAACGGCACGATTCTCACTCATCAATCCTGCTTATTTTAGAGCGCGGCGAAGAGCTGCAGGAGTCGCTGCAAACCTTTGCCCTTGGCAGTAGCGAACTGGAAAGTGCCTGGCTTACAGGGCTTGGAGGCGCCATGAGTGCAACACTTGGTTTTTATGACTTTACCGCAAAATCGTACATATGGAAAACATTCGACGAACCGCTAGAAATCGTCTCACTCACAGGTAACCTTAGCTTTGTCGACGGCAAACCGTTTTGGCATATTCACGGGGTCTTCTCGGACAAAAACTTTGCTACCGTTGGCGGCCACGTGAAAGAACTGACCATCGGACTTACCGGCGAGCTGTATATCACGCCACTCTCGATGTCGCTGAACCGTCAGGGCGACGACACGACCGGCCTTAAACTCATTGGCTAGCGGGTTATATGATGAAGAAACGCGAGGAGATCGGAATAGTGGTATAGGCAGATACCTACCGCAACAATCACAAGAATCGGCAGCGTTACGAAGTTCTCCGTCCACTTACCCGTGGTAATACGCAGCCGTTTGAGGGGCGGAAACCCAAATTTTACCGGAATAGGAAGCAGCCAAGGAACACCCTCTTTTGTAAACGTATCCATAACAAGGTGCGATACCATGCCAATAATAAGTGCCCACCACACGTAGTCTATTTGCACGTTCGGCATTAGTGGCTGCAAAAAAACCAGCAGCATTTTAAACAGAACCCCAACAAGCACAACCCCAACAAGCGAATGGGTCAAAAAGCGGTGGCCGCCAAGCATTTTTGCAATCACCTTGCCTACCACACCGCCTATTGGCAGGTTACGCCAAAACGGCGCCGTTGGCTGGTCGATATCCGGAACAATTCCTCCCGCCTGGTTGGCAATAAGCGCCAGAACGGCCGTTGATAGCGTTACCGTAGGGAGTTCGGGGAGCAGGACAACCACTCCCAGAAGTGCCGTTGCCGCGGCGATATCGTGTGTCCGGGCTTTCATAGGGCGCCACTTTTAAGCAGATTTTTGAGGTTCGCCGATAAATCCGTGCGCGTTCGAAGTGAAGAGATGCCCCAATACTGCAAATCATCAAACGTCTGGGGCTCACAAATCGACGGCTGTCCGTCAAGCGTCGCCTCATACCAATCATAGAAACACTCGCGTTCTTTTTCTGTAAACGCTGCTCCACCCAGGTGTGCGCGGATCGTGACCGCAACGCCTAGTTCTTCTTGCAGCTCGCGTATAGCCGCCCGCTGCGGCTCTTCGCTCGGCTCAAGCTTTCCGCCGGGGAGCTCCCACTGTTGCACATGGTTTTTATTACGGTGGAGTAGCAGCAGCTGACCCTCTGCGTTACGGATAACACAGCCCGCAAGATGAAGAGAGGGAGGGTTCATGGCTTAAGTATATCATGCGACAAGTAGCCGCTCTCCCTTACCATTTGCCGCCAAGGACGGGCTTTTGTAAGAGGGATCTTCCACTTGTCGGCACTCGGGTCAATCGGTCCAACGGCTAAGCCTTCAACGGGGGTTGCCTCAAGCGTCCCGTCGGGTCCGATAAGGGCGCTCTGCACCTTGTCGTTCTTTGGCACGCAAAAACCGATCCACATAGTATTAATGCTGGCATGTGCCTGGGCCGTTATACCAAACATTGGGTTGTCACTATAGGCAGACAGCAAAACGGCGTCGGCGCCACTCCGGCGATAGGCATCGAATATCTCGGGGAACTGGATTTCTATACAAAGCGCCAAACCGATTTTTATGCCATTTACACTAAACGTCACCGGTTTTTCACCGGCACTATACCAGTCGCGGCGTTCCGTAAAAGAGAGTATCCGCTTATCGTAACGAGCAACCTGCTTTCCCTCTGCCGAAATAACGTACAGCGAGTTATACGGCCACTCCGGATCCGAAAGCCGGTACGCGCTCCCTACCACAACCCATATATTAAATCGTTTTGCTGCCTTTTTAATCGCCTCCAGCTCGTCTTCAAGCGCGATCCAGTCAATATCCGACCAGTTTTCCACCTGCTCTTTTGCGTAACCGCTTAGAGCTCCTTCGGGAAACTGAATAAGCGTACAGCCGTCTTCAGACGCTTTTCTCATTAGCTCCTGAATAACCTTGCTATTCTCCCGGCAGTCCTTGGCCACCGGCATCTGCGACACAGCCACTTTTAGTGAACCCATACCTCTTCTCCTTTTTGTGTTTTTCTAGCCTCTCAAAGCTTACTTTTATTGTACTCCTTGGAGAGGGATAAGGAAAAATTTAAACCGCGACTTCTTGTTTTGTCGCAAGGTAAAGAAGCGCCTCGCGGTATTTTTTTACCTGCCGTGGCGTAGGGTTATCCCCTAGGTTATGCTGTATGTCCAATTCTTTAATGGCCTCGGCGTCCGGATGTTCGGCCAGCCGTTGGATATACGCCATGTAGTCTTCTCCTTCCCTTCGGGTAAGAAGATCGAGCGGCTCCAGAATCTCATCGCCGAATCCTTCTTCGCGCAGCCGGGGAATCTGCCACTTTTTGTTGTTTTCAGGTACATCGTGGAGAACAGCAAGGATCTGTCGTACCGCGGAGTACCCGAGCCTTTGGGCGCTCTTCATGACAGCAAGGGGGTGCGTGACGAACGCCTCACCATTACGGCGCGGCTCATCGGCCGCATGTGCTTCATATGCTATTTGAATCGCTCGTTCCAAATCTGCCATATATCGTCCTGCCCTCTTGTAAATAATAAGAAGCCATATGGTGGCTTCGCTTTTCCCTATATATACATGGCCTGCGTAATAAAGTCAAACGGAAATTCCACGCCATACTCATATAAAAAAGAACCGCCCTGTTCTGACGGTTCTTTTTTATAGTGGCTACGACTATTTTTTCTCTTTGTCGTCGACAACTTCGCCTTCAACTGGCTCGTCTGTCTTTTTGTCGTCGGCCGCTTCTTCCGGCTTTTCTTCTTTAGCTGCAGCTTCGTATAGCTTGGCGCCAACGGTTTGAAGCTTTTCCATTAGTTCCTTAGAAGCTTTTTCGAGCTCCTCTTTGTCGTTGGAATCCTGGTGCTTTTTAGCTTCTTCGGCCGCGTCTTTAATTACCTTTACGTCTTCTTCAGAGATTTTGTCCTTGTATTCGTCGGGCATCTTCTCTGCTTGGTAAATAGCATTTTCGAGCGTGTTTCGGGCATCAACAGCTTCGCGCTTTTTCTTGTCTTCGTCAGCGTGAGCCTCGGCCTCTTTTTGAGCTTTTTCGATGTCTTCTTTGCTCATGTTGCCGCTATCTTGGATAGTAACGGAGTTTTCTTTGCCCGTTCCCTTATCTTTGGCAGTGACGTGCAGGATGCCGTTAGCGTCAAGGCTAAACGTTACCTCAATTTGCGGAACGCCACGAGGTGCCGGAGCGATACCATCAAGCACGAACGTACCGAGTGACTTGTTGTCGTTTGCCATCTCGCGTTCACCCTGCAGAACATGGATCTCTACCTGAGGCTGGTTGTCGGCTGCGGTTGAGAATGTCTGTGACTTACTGGTTGGGATAGTGGTATTGCGTTCGATCAGTTTGGTTGATACGCCGCCCATTGTCTCGATACCGAGAGAAAGAGGGGTTACATCGAGAAGGAGCACATCCTTTACATCACCCTGCAGTACGCCACCCTGGATTGCAGCACCAACGGCAACCACTTCGTCCGGATTAACCCCCTTAAGCGGATCTTTGCCAAAGAGTGCCTTCACCTTTTCAACGACAGCTGGCATGCGGGTCATACCACCTACCAGTACCACTTCATTGATCTCACTCGCACTCAGGCCGGCATCTTTTAGGGCTTTTTCAACCGGCTGAGCGAGGCGCTCGATCAGGTCTTTTACAAGATCCTCGAGTTTAGAACGGGTAAGTTTGTACTCGAAGTGCTTTGGACCTTCGGCGTCGGCGGTAATAAATGGCAGGTTAATCTCGTACTCGGGGGTGCTTGAAAGCTCTTTTTTAGCTTTTTCAGCTTCGTCCTTAAGACGCTGCATGGCTGCTTTGTCGTTCTTGAGATCGATGCCTTCCTGGTTTTTAAAGACATCGATAAAGTGGTTAACGATACGGTTGTCAAAGTCCTCACCGCCCAGGTGGGTGTCACCGTTGGTTGAACGGACTTCAAACACGCCATCACCCAGTTCAAGCACGGACACGTCAAACGTACCACCACCAAGGTCGAAGACAGCGATTTTTTCGTCTTTTTTGCTTTCAAGACCATACGCAAGCGCCGCGGCAGTTGGCTCGTTAATAATGCGTTTAACCTCAAGGCCAGCGATACGGCCGGCATCTTTTGTTGCCTGGCGCTGAGAATCGTCAAAGTAGGCAGGAACGGTAATCACCGCTTCGGTTACCGGCTCGCCAAGGAACGCTTCGGCATCGGCTTTGATCTTAGAGAGGATCATCGCACTGACTTCTTCAGGCGTGTATTCTTTGTCGCCTAGTTTTACCGCCACACCATCGCCTTTTTTAACAATTTCGTACGGCATGATGTCGAGGTCTTTTTGCACTTCCTGGTCACCGAACTTACGGCCAATCAGACGCTTAACACCATAAATAGTATTTTTGGCGTTGGTTACGCGCTGGCGCTGCGCCACTTGGCCAACGAGCCGCTCACCGTTTTTGTTAATAGCAACAACGCTTGGTGTCGTACGGTTGCCCTCGGCGTTTGCAATAACTTCAGGTTTGCCTGCAACCATGTATGCAAATGCGCTGTTGGTTGTACCAAGGTCGATCCCAATAATTTTACCCATAGGTTTACTCTCCTTTTATGTAGATGATCATAACTATATCTGAATTTATTTTAGCACTCTAGATAGTAGATTGCCAATAACTTAATTGTAAATAAACTAGCACTCTAATGTCAAGAGTGCCAATTTGACTTTTTACGGCCTTTGTATTTATATAGTCAATGTTCATTCCGGCACCACTGATCGACATCAATCAACGTAACGGGCTCATTACCCCGCTACGGGAAGGTTAGATATGGCACTGCGCAGGCTCAACAACCAGAGCCCCAACAGCTATGCGGCACTGGCCCGCGAGCTGAAGGCAGGTGAAGAGCTGGTCGTCACCTACAAGGGGAGGAGTACCACGATCTCGTCGCAGCGCGACATCACCACGAAGGTCGCGCCCATGCTGCGAGACAAGAATGTCCGGCTGAGCGACGTCTCCTTTCAGGCCAAGAGCTGATGCTCGCAGTCGGCGCCAATAAGTGAACACACCTCCCCCTGGAGACGCCAGCGGGGAGGTGCACTCTCAAATTTGAATTTATTTATACTACCGAACAGACTCAGTCAGCAGCTCTTCGGCCCGGAGCGCCGTTCGAGATATCCGACGGCCAAGATCCCGCCGCCAGTCCGCCCACACCTCCGATGAATTCGGCGCCAGCTCAAGGTCGCTTCTCCCCTGCTGCGCCCGAAAGACACCAAGGGGACTAACAAAGTCAACCTGTCTTAATTTAATGCGAAGGCGCGGGTTAACCGTTTCTTCAACGTCATGATGACGCCCCGGCCGGTCATCTGCTTCGATTTGTTTAAGAATTTCGCCCATACGCACAGTATACGCTCACGCTTACCACACGAACAAGGTTATTGGCGCGTTACTTTTACCATCGCGTGACGGATAGGACGGCCGTTAAGAAGGTACCCAGCCTGAAGCTCGGTAGCAATGACCTCTTTTTCGCCTTCAGCATCCTCGTCAAACTGAATAGCTTCATGGAGTTCGGGATTAAACTCGGTCCCTTCGGACGCCTCTATCCGCTTTAGATTGAGGGTTTCGAGTGATTTATCGAGGTTCTTTGCAAGACCCGCAACACCCTGCGCCCACTTGTTTTCCTGCAAGTCCTGCGGCACATGCATAACAGCACGCTCGATGTTATCAATCACCGGAAGGAGTTTTAAGATTGCCGCCGCCTGGCCAGCCTCGCGTGCAGCGGTTTTTTCCGCCTCGACGCGTTTACGATAATTTTCAAAGTCTGCCCGCGTACGCTGAAGATCCTGAGTAAGTTCAGCAATCTGCTGTTCGAGTTCGTCGGTTTTTTTACCTTTGCTAGCCACTGGGGTTCTCCTTAAAAACTATAATACTTCTTCTAACATTGCACCGGCATGACGGACAAGGCGCATTACCCTGCCGTAACTTTGCCGGGTGGGCCCTAAAACGCCGATATAGCTGCGGTCGGAATAAGGTGACCGGAACCGGCTGATAATAAGGCTGGCGCCACTGGTTTTACCGATAGGATTTTCGGCACCGATGTAGACGTTCAGCGGTTCGTTAGGGGCCGCCTCGCGGAGCCAAGGTTCCAGGTTATCAAGCAGGCGGGCAACGGCCTGCGTATGGTTCCCCTGCGTAAATTCTGGCTGACTAAACAGATTACCAATACCGCTCATATACAACTGGTCACCAATTGTTGCAAGCCCCAGATTTTGCGTTAAGTCAACCAAACTGTCCACGGCGCTACGGATAGCCCGGGACGCCGAATCGTTATGGGTTGCCACGCGCGCTTCGATCGCTCTCGCACTGCGATCGATCCCGGGTATATTTGACTCCTGCGCTTCGGTAAGCGTATTAACGTACAGGCGGTATCCCGCGTCTGTAGGAATGCGTCCGGCACTGGTATGTGGCTGCGTTATAAGCCCCATTTCTTCGAGCCGTGCCATTTCGCTGCGGATGGTAGCGCTTGAAACGCCAAACAGCTTTGCCAGCGTCACACTGCCTACAGGAACCGCCACTTCGGCGTACTGTTCGATAACGGCGGCAAGAATAGCGATTTGTCGGTCGGTCATGCCATTATTTTAGCACTCTTTCGTAGCGAGTGCCAGGGTTTGCGCATAGCTGGGTCATCCCTTATACTATGCGCATGGAAGACACATTACTCTCAAGCAAACCCCTTTCGGCCATTAAAACATGGCTTGGCACTGGATCGATCAACATCTTTGGTCTTCCGTTTGCCGGAAAAGACACCCACGGAGCTATCCTCTCTCAACTTTTTGACGCACCCCTGCTTGGTGGCGGCGACATTTTACGCAACAGCACTATACCGCCGGAACTACAAAAAGGCCTAGACGCCGGAAAACTGTTTCCAACCGATGATTACCTGCGCATCGTCACCCCTTATCTTAGTAAGCCCGAGTTTCAAAACAAGCCGCTTATTTTAAGTTCGGTTGGCCGCTGGATTGGCGAAGAAGAGGGTGTGTTACAGGCCACCCAGGCAAGCGGCCACCCCACAAAGGCGGTCATTTACCTGCACCTTGGTGAAGAAGTGCTCCACAAACGCTGGGGAAAATCCCAGGCTAAAGGTGACCGCGGCGAGCGGGCGGACGACGCACAACACGTCCTTGCAACACGAATTGAAGAGTTTAACACCAAAACACTCCCCGTTATCGAGGTTTACCGCCGAATGGGTCTTTTAATTGAGGTGAATAGCGATGCGGAAAAACACGAAGTTATGGAAAGTATTTTGGCGCGACTGTTCCTTGCCGCCACTCTTGGCTCCGACCGCTAGTTAATAGGGATGCCCCAACCTTCAAAGGTAAGCGTGCCACCCGACTCAAACAATACGTCAGCTAAGTAACCGAAACTGCCAGTGGTAGCCGTCGGGTAAGCCGGAGCACCGTTACCGCTTACGTATTTTCCATTGTGCGCTCCGGCAGAATCCTGTGGAGCAGTAAGGTGGCTGTTCGTCACGTCAGCAGATGAAAACATGCCGGCTGTCGCTACGTAATAGTCCGAACTCCAGACCGCAATGACATAGCGGTTGCCAGCACTAATTGCGACAGGGGCAGTAAATAGTGCTTCATTCCACCCCTGCTGGCAGTTGCTAAAGGTCACCGATGCAAGCGGTGTGCCCGTGGTGTCATCCGTCCAACTATAGAGGGTTGCTGTTACAGGGTGATCAGGCAAACTATCGGGGAAGTACCAGCGGGCGCCATGCACGCTACCAGCGGCATCAGTACTGAAAAGCGTTCCGACGTTTATATCGTTCCCGTCAAAGGAGCTGGCGCTTTGCGGCGTCGTATCGGGTGTAAAAATAGTCTCGTATACCACAGGAAGCGGCGCATCCAGCCCGTAATCGGCTGGCGTCATAGCTGCGCCCGGATCAACCAGTGCCGGCAACGTATCGTTAGCAACGGCACTTAGCAGTGTCGTTGGCCCATGACCGAAATCTTTTAACAAGTTAACTAGGGCTTGCTGCATCGCCACATCGACGGCTGCGTTCGTATTAAATGCACCACCCCTCATCCGGCTGATTCCCCATTGATATTGCCACGAGCCAGCATTAAATACGAGCGCACCGGAATCTGCCTTATACAGCGACAGGCCGTAAAAGAACGTGCCGCTACCTGCATAGCTATTGCCGTAATAATTGGCGCGCTGCGCTGTTACTTGAAGCGCCTGACGTGAGAGCATTACCATGTTTTTTGGCGTGCTCGGTTCTTCTTTTTTGACGTAATCCCACTCGGCGCCGATAGTCCCCTCAAAAAGCGGGGTACCGGGTGAAATATACATGATGCCGGCGGCGGCATGCAAGCTAGCGGCATCCGCCGTTGCGGAATACTGATGTGCACCCGCGCTCACCGACACATTAGTGTCCATTAGTGCCACCGACGACCAAGCGCCTGAAACAGCATTTGCATTATTGGCCTGCGTCCGCACCGTCAGTCCACTACCAGGCGTCCAAGCAGTTGTCTTAGAAAGCCCCGTCGTGTCCACGCTGCCAAAGACGCACACCGCCCACCGGCCATCCCCGCCATTTTCGGTTGACAGCGTTGTGTGCTGAGTACCTCCATTGGTGTCTGAGAGAATGGTACTATTGCTATCTTCCCATACTGCACCGCGATATACCGCACACACCTGCGATGTCATTAATGCATTCGACCACGTAATCTCAAAAGGATACGATCCCGCCAATGATGCATACCCCTGCAGTAAAACAGTTGTCTGATTAGTCGTATCATGAGATTGCTTAAATACAATACGAAAACCATTGCCAGTAAAACTCGACGGCGAACCATTAAATGTAATTGCAAACAACAATAGGTCGCCTTTTTGCGTCGTGGCCGGCTGGCTGATTGTACAGCTAGTCACTGGAGTGACCGTTGCGTCCGACGTCGAATCAACGAAAGTTATCCCCGAGCTTGAGGCAACACGGGTATTACGCCATATTGGAAGCGATTTATATGTATCAGGAACAACAATTCTTTCAGTCATTGTCCCATTGCCAATAAACCACTGTCCCGTCATACCCGACTCGGGCCGCGGACCAGGGTTATTAACGCTGCCGACAATCGCACGCGTGTCACGCCAAGTGCCGGTGTACGATACGGGATCGTATTTGGTCACGCCGTCATAACCCGGTGTATCGTGTGAATCCTTATAGCAAATCATACGCCTGCGTTCCGTATCCGCATCATCAAAACGCACTCGCCATAATGCAGTGTTAGATGTCAAGAACATGAGGTTGGTGCCTGTATCCCGGGCATTTTCAAAGGCGTCGCGGCAACCGGTCGTCCAATATTCACTATGACCCTGCGAGATGGCGGTCGTATATTTTGAAGGGATCGTTGTATCCTTATCGATATCCACCATTGTGTAGTACGAAACATCGTACCCGTTCCCTTCAAGGAAGTTTACCAGCCCTCCTTCCGAGTCCCAGTAGTAGGTCTGGGAGTTAGCCGACACTGTGCCAAGAGGTCGATCGAACGAAACAGCAAATGCCCTGGTGCTATTACCCATTCCGGGCGCTTTGCCATATAAACTCCTGCCGGAAAAACCGTTGTAGTTGCTGCCACCATCGCTGGAGTCGCCCCAAACATTATATGCCTGCCAAGTAAGATCGGCCGTGTTTAACATAATACCACCCGTACGTGAAGCGGGCACAACCGACGGATTAACCACAAACAGACCCTGGGCATAGTAGGCTGTATTGTCGGTCCTACGGAGGACATAGGCATAGACTCCTGTCGTGGCCCCTGACGGAATCGTCCACGTGGCAGTTGAGGACCACGCACATTCCGCACCACCATACGAATTGACCGTTGGCGACGGCTGAACTACCGGGCTGCCTATAATAGTCGCCTGGGCCCGGGCACCAAAGGAGACAAAGCCGTAATACCCAAGCCTTACAATTTCCACCCTAAAGCCAGCATTCTGGGAATCTACCATAAAATTGACCGTCTCGCCCGGTGTATACGAGAGACTGTCAGTATACCCTGTAATATTCGGACCCATACCATCAATCCCAGCGACAAACCAGGTGTCCATAAGTGATCCGGGAAGCGAATTCTCGGCAGCAATCGCATTTGCGTAGGGATTTGCGTAAGTTGGTATGCCGCCCGAAAGATCTTCATACGCCCACACCACAGACTGGTGCTCGTTGTTATACGCAATACGAGAAGACTGCGCAGTAAATGTTCCGGCAGCCAGCTGGTCTGACACTCCTATCATTGACCAGTAAAGCGATTTAGACGGGTCGTTTGTAATCGATTCGCTTACCCACTGCTTGCCGAGTGGTTCGAGACCCCAAAACTTCCGGCCTTCAATAGCCGAGCCGCTCAGATTATCACCACCGGTAAACATAGTAAAAATGACAGCAGGCCCGGTAGTGGTGATAGAGCCGACAATCGCCCGGCCCTCGGCATTAACGGCGGAATTCCCGCCGGGACTAGCCTGCGTTGCTCCTGCCATGAAACTACCGAGGGAACCTGCGGCAAATTCGTAAATAATACCGTCAATATTTTCAGGGCCGTTAAGCAAAAAGTTAACAATCGTCGTGCCCCCGCCGCTATCCACAATATCCTGGGCAACAACCTCCCTATTGTTAAGTGAGCTGGTACGCTTTGTAAAATTGGTTCCGCCAGAACCGCCAAGCTTAGCCTGAATCGTTGCTCCGCCACCAGCCACGCAGACCAAAACCGACCCGGCCGTGGTTGCCGGAACAGTTACGTCAAACGACGAGGCGGCTGTCGTTGGGCTTTTGAACCGGGTGAAATGAAGAAGCTGTGCCACGATGCTTAGATTGTTTTACTTACAATTACCGTTACCGTAAGATCGGAACCTGCAACCGAAGAGCCTATTTGATCGATATCTACTGTCAGATAGTCCCCGGCAACAAGCGCCGTGACGTCCGGAGCAGTTCCCGGCCCGCCTGCGTTCTGGCCAGCAGTAATCGATGGTCTGTTGGCTTGTGTCGTATAAATGGAAGTACCGTTTCTATTGATATCGACAATAAGGTCCGTGCCCGTGGGCGCCGTACCAACCATAAGCCTCGTTCCGGTGATCGTATAGGCACCATCAATAGGAAGCCGCTGGGTGCCGGTAGTAACCGTCAGTGTGCCTGTCTTAAAAAAAGATGTCAGCGAAAAGGTGAGACTATGCGTATGGTTACCCTCTGCAATCGTGCCGGCTGTCGCGCCAAAACTGGCCGCGATAGTTCGGTCGGCCGTTAGATCGCCACCCCCAGTTAAGCCAGTACCTGCCGTAATCGTGCGAGTCGTGCTTACTTTGGTAGCCAGTGCCGGTACCGTTGGGGCTGTCGCTGTTCCACCAAGATCACCGGCGAGCTGCACAGTACCCAGACTCGAACTAGTTGCTGGTGATGAGCCCGAGCTCGGCGCCCATTTAAAGCCCCCTGTTTGAGTACTATCCTTCGTTAGGACTTCCCCGTTCGCACCCGTACCAACATTGAGTTTTGACTCGGTGACAGAGTCCGCCTGAAGCTTGGTGCCTGAAACGGAATTGTCTTGCAGTGAAGAAGAGCTAACAGTGTCAGCTTTAAGCGTACCGTCGCTGTTAAGTGAGACGCCCAAAAACTCGTTGAGAACTTCTCCCCATGTGCCGTCATCCGAACCTGGTACTGGCAGCCGAGCCACGTGCTTCTCCTTTTAGCGCTACTATGCCTGTTACGGCGTATTATAGCATAAGCGCGGTTGGCTTGAATATGGAGGCTAGTCCCGTTTGAGCATCACCGTAAAGGCTTCGGAGGGAATATCTACTTTGCCAAAGCGCTTCATACGCTTTTTACCTTTTGCCTGTTTGGCAAGCACTTTTTTCTTGCGGGATACGTCGCCACCATACAGGCCGGTCGTTACATCTTTTCGGTATGCCGAAAGGTCGGCGCGGGCAATAAATTTACCGCCGATTGCCGCCTGCAATGCCACCTGAAAGTTCTGTCTTGGGATAACTTCTTTTAGCTTATCGACAACCTCGCGCCCCAGCCGCTGCGATTCACTGCGGTGCGCCATAATACTTAGCGCGTCGACAATTTCACCTGCAACGTAGTAGTCAACCTTTACAAGATCTTCCGCCCGATATCCGCTTAGCTCGTAATTAAAGCTGCCGTAGCCGCTGGTTACCGACTTCAACTGGTCGTAAAAATCGGTCAAAAGGTTAGCAAGCGGCGCTTCGAAGCTCACTAACGCACGCTCGTCGATATAGCTGAGATTTTTCTGCTTGCCGCGCTTAGTTACCACTAGCTGGATAACGCTGCCAATGTATTCCTGGGGAACAACAATCTCACCGTTAATCCATGGCTCGCGGATCTCTTTGATTTTTGTAGGATCCGGTAGATCGGCCGCAGACTTAATATCGATTTCTTCGCCGTTATTAAGGGTGATCTGGTAATCGGTGGAAGGATTGGTAACAACGAGATCAAGATTGTATTCGCGTTCCAGGCGCTCCCGGACAATATCCATATGGAGCAGCCCCAAAAAGCCAATGCGCACGCCAAATCCAAGAACGGGTGAATTTTCTGGCTCAAACTGCAGGGCTGAATCGCTCAAGCTCAGTTTTTCAACAGCTTCTTTAAGTTCGTTGTAATCTTCGTTCGAAACAGGGAAAAAACCAGCATACACAAACGGCTTTACGTTTTGGTATCCGGGCAGCGGGGAAGTGGCATGCGAACGTTTTACCGTTACCGTGTCCCCTACTTTCGCGTCGCGGGTCGTTTTTAGGTTGGTAACGATATACCCGATTTCGCCGGTGCTAATATCGGCACCGGCTTTCATTGTTGGGTTTAGGGCACCCACTTCAAGCGCCAGACCGCTGGCGCTCGTAGCCAGCATTTCAATGGTGTCGCCTTTCTTAATCGCTCCATCAACAACGCGCATATATAAAATAACCCCGCGGTAATCGTCGTAGTAACTGTCAAAAATCAGCCCCCTGGTTGGGTTACTGGACACACCTTGCGGTGGTGCAATACGCTCAACCACCGAGTCGAGAACCGCAAGAACCCCCTCGCCCGTTTTGGCACTAATCTTTAAAATATCGTCTTCGCTACATCCGAGCAGGTTAATGATTTCCGCCGAAACGCGCGGCACGTCGGCAGCCGGAAGGTCAATTTTATTCAGTACCGGAATAATCGTAAGATCGGCTGCAAGCGCCAGATACACGTTGGCAAGTGTTTGCGCCTGGATTCCCTGGCTCGCATCAACAACCAAAACCGCGCCTTCACAGGCCTCAAGACTACGCGAAACTTCGTAGCTAAAGTCGACATGGCCGGGAGTATCAATAAGGTTTAGGTCGTGCCCTTTGTATTTCATACGGACAGGCGCCAACTTAATGGTAATTCCCTTTTCGCGCTCAAGATCCATACTGTCAAGCAACTGCGACTTCATGTCACGTTTTTCAACCGTTCCTGTCAGCTCCAGCATACGGTCGGCAAGCGTCGACTTGCCGTGGTCGATATGCGCGATTATACAAAAATTTCTAATTTGTTTTTGGTCCATAGTTCAGAGGTAAATTATACCATCTTTTTCCAAAAACAGATAGCCGTACGCTAGGAGCGGACACGGCCAAACAAGAGCTTTTTAGACCGGGCAATGACCGGATCGGCCTCGGTAAGCTTGAGCATGCGGCTTAAGCCCACGTAGGCGCTAAAGCTAATGAGGACAATAAGGGTAAACTTAGGAAACGTCGCCAGAAAACTCTGGTCGCTGACTCCCAGCTGAAATATCTGAACGGTAGCATAACTGATAACCGCCGTAAAGCCCGTTGCACTCAACATCCGCCAAATAGCACGAACGAACGCAAGGTCAAACAAACCGCCAATCCGCCTCGACATGACGTAAAACAACATCGCCACTTCAACGAAAGCGACGATCGACTGCGCCCAAGCGAGCCCGTAAGCCCCCATACCCAGCTGCATCGTAAATAAAATAGCTAGGGTAATATTTAAGCCGATCGCAAAGATAGAGATATACAGCGGCGTTTTGGTATCCTGCTGAGCGTAAAAACTGCGGGCAGCGATATAGTAAATTGACCTAAAGAGGATAGCCACAACGAGAGCTCCAAGAAGTCCCGCGATCAGCGAGTCACCGCCGTTAAAAATAAAGTTGACCAAATAGCCTCGCGTAAAAAACGTAATGGTAGCCACCGGAAGCGCCAGCCAAATAATTATCCTTAGTACCGATTGAAGCTCAGATTTAAAAAGATCGGGCCGTCCCTGGCTGAGCCGTTCTGTCATTTTAGGAAACGCAGCCGTACTAATAGCGACACCAATAAGATTAATCGGTGCCAGATGAAGCGTGGTGGCCTGCTGGTAAGAGCGAACCGTGCCGGCAACCATGCGCGAGGCCAAGTTCATCTCAACGATACCGTTTAAATAGTCAGCTCCTTGGTCAAGCGAGCGTGGCGGCAACAGCCGAAGCACCTGCCGGAAGCCCTTGTTTTTCCAATAAATCTTAAACTGGTAGTCAAAGCCCAGCCCCATAAGCCCAATAGAACTAACAAGCAGCTGCATAATAGAACCCAGCACTACGCCAAGTGCCACCCCCATGATTCCCCCGTCAAATACCTGCCAGCCAAAAATATTAATGCCGCCGGTAAAAAATACCGCACCTATAATGATGCCGACGTTATAGATAGTCGGCGCGAGCGCGTAAAACGTAAACCGCCCTACTGCCTGCTGCATACTGGCAATAACGGTGGCTACGGCAAATAGGAACGGGTTAACCGCAATAACGCGCATCATACTTACCGCCAGGCTGTGGCCGGATTCATCAAGGCCGGGACCAACCACGTAACTTACCAGCGGATCGGCAAAAATAATAATCAAAATGCTCGCAATGAGGGTTGCCAGCGCCATAAAGTTAACGAGGCTTGTCGAGAGCTCCCAGGCTGATTTTTTATTGCCCGTTCCGAGCCGCTGATTAAAAACCGGGATAAATGTCACCGACAACGCGCCCGACACCAAGATAACAAACATGAAATCCGGAATCGTAAATGCCACTGTATAGGCGTCGATACCGACCGGATAGGTCTTTAGGTAGTAGCCGTTAAGCAGACGTTCGCGAAAGAATCCCAGCAGGCTTGAAAGCAATATCGATCCCGCAAGCAGCGTTGCGGCATGCGAGATTGATAATTTGATGTTTGCCTTAGCAACGGCGCTTCGTACTCTACCCATTAAAAGGCCTGCCTATAGCTTAATGAAGCTTAGCCTCCGCCGGTAATTTTGCATCCTTCAGGATTTGGCGGACTTTGTCCTCTTCGAGGGTTTCAGCATCAAGCAGGGCATCGGCTAGCTTATCAAGACTGGCGCGGTTGTGAGTAATGACTGCCTCGGCACGTTTAGCAGCTTCTCTGATCAGCGTTTCCACCTCACCATCGATTTCTCTGGCAGTGTCATCGCTGTACGGGCGCTCATGGGTGATCTTATCGAACACCATGCCGCCGTTATCTTCATGGAACACCTGGTCACGAAGTTTGGTACCCATTCCCTGTTCGATTACCATGTCACGGGCAATTTCGGTTGCTTTGCGAAGGTCAGAGCCCGCACCGGTAGTGATACCGTCGGCACCATAGAGCAGTTTTTCTGCCACACGGCCGCCCATGGCACGCGCGAGGATATCTTTAAACTCGTACACGTTCGTATAGCTGCGGTCTTCGGGAGGCAAGAACCACGTAACGCCGCCGGTGCCGCCGCGAGGAATGATCGTTACCTTGTGAACAGGGTCGCTGTCCGGAAGTACATGGCCGACAATGGCGTGGCCCGCTTCGTGGTATGCGGTCAATTTTTTCTCGGCTTCGTTCATGATCTTAGTCTTGCGTTCAGGACCAATAGCTACTTTTTCAAATGCTTCCGTAAGATCGGCGTTGCTGATTTTTTTAGCGTTACGGCGGGCAGCGACGATAGCGGCCTCGTTTACCATGTTGGCAAGGTCAGCACCAGACGAACCTGCTGTCTTGGCAGCAAGGGCCTCGATATTAACGCTTTCGTCGACTGGCTTATTTTTAAAGTGTACTTTCAAAATTGCTTCACGGTCTTTTCGTTCCGGCAGCATAATATTAGTACGGCGGTCAAAACGGCCTGGACGAAGAAGAGCAGGGTCAAGCACGTCTGCGCGGTTGGTTGCGGCAAGCACAATAACGTTCGTGCCCGTCTCAAAACCGTCCATCTCAACCAAAATCTGGTTAAGGGTCTGCTCGCGCTCGTCGTGTCCACCACCCATACCA
>DATJIC010000035.1:0-9185 GCA_035493555.1 Verrucomicrobiia bacterium
TCGATAACACTATTACCAGCGCTCATAGGAATGCCGTTTGCCGTGATCGCAAAGCCACCGCTCGCATTCGTCCCCACGGCCATCTGCGACTGCGCCGTAAGAGTCTCTTTTGGACTTAGCTCACCCATGTCCGTATAAAAATTGTCATTCGTTCCCACACAATCATCCTCAACCTGCTGAGCAACACAAAATACTAACATCGGTGGCACCTGTGTTTCGAGGGCAATCCCACTCGCCACTTGACCACGCACAGACCCAAAGTCAATCTGCGAACCAGTCGCATCGGTCGTATCATGCGTTCTCAAGCGGATAGAGAACGCCTGGCTTGCATCAGTGGGGTTGATTATATTATCAAACGTATACGTTGAGAGGTCGTTAGAAACCATACTAGGAATGCGAGTCAATACAATGTGATTCGTCGTTTTACTAAGAATAGAAAAGCCTGTCTCGCCACCTTGGTGGCTTAGTACCGCACCCGAGACATTTAATCCTGTCGGAGCAACGCACGGGTGGTATGGTATCGGGTCATTGCAAAATAGCATATCTACAGATCCTACGGGCTGTGGCGTTGCATAGCGGTATGATACGGTATACGAAGTCGTGACACCAGGCTCATCGCTCTGCATAAACAAACTACGCTCCTGAAGGCGCGTAGCCGCAGCAACGGGGGCGGCAAAGACAAACAGCACTAATAAAAGAGCTATCCCCTCCTCAGACAGCATATGACGCCATGAAAACATAAAGGCGTGAAAACGTATCAGCAAATGCCTCATATCGCTATTGTACTAGAGAATGACTATTCTGCGTAGCAACATAAAAATCGGCCCCGAAGGACCGATTTTTATTACATTGCTGAGCTCTCTAGTACTGAGGAGCTGCGATGTAGTTAACCTTGGTTGTGTAGATACCAGCAGGTGTCGTTGCAGCGATGTTCGCGATGTAACGCATCTTACCGGTTACACAGTCAACAACCTGGCTGTTTTCACTTGCGATAGGTACAGGGGTTGTGTCCGATGTCCTTACGAAAGCGAATTGAGCGCTTGGAGCAGAGTTAATCGCTCCTGTTCCCTGGTAGTAGTTTGCTGCAGGAAGCAGTGGGTAGAGCGTTGGGTCGTGCCAGCTGGCATTACCATTTACGTCAGCCGTAGTGGATGCGTGGATGCCCGTAAGACCAGTGTCATTACCATTTTCGTAGGTAGCTTCCTGTGCGTAGCTAACCTTGAGGTCTGATTGGCTCGTACCAGTCTGATCCGTGTTGTCCAGTGCAAGACCGAACTGTTCAGATCCGTGGATAGGAAGAGCCTTTGTAGGACCAATCGCCTTAATTTCGTCGCCAACAGTGTTTGTCAGAGTGTGACCTGAGTAGTAAACAGTTGCACCAGCGCTAGAGTTGGAACTTAGGCGCCAGTATGAGTGCGTACTAAAGGTCGAGTCTGTACGTAGTGAACTTTCGGCTGATTGATCACCAAGCTTCAGGACGTTCGTAGGCTGACCAGGTGTGATATTACCGAGAATACGGTCACATATACCATGTTGTGTCTGGCCTGTCATTCCAGTTGTGGTCGCGTAAAGCGCTTGTTCGAGCTGACTTGGAGTTGAACCAGTGTGGTCGGTGCTGTCCAATGTGTTTGGATCAACAGTACCAACAGAGAAGTCCATGGTTTCCAGAACCTTTGTTTGGATCCAGATTGATTGGTTCATGACGTTTGCCACAGTAACACCACCGTCAAGGATAGTTGTTGCTGCTGCGTCACTGTAGGTGTTCATGCGGACAAAGAATGCACCAGCACCTGGGTTTTGGATGTAGTTATCCGTAGTACCAAAGAATACAACTTTTATCGGCATACCGGCAGTAGCAGCGAGTGAGCCACTTGCATTCGACAGGGTAATGTAGTTATGTTTTGTCGTAGATACGTCAGTTTGTGTCGTTGCCGCCATTGACCAGCCACTGCTTGGAAGCCAGTCTGTACCGTCAAAGTAGTATACGACAAAGTTACCAGCAACGGCTGCACCCGCACCACCGATACCTGTCTCGTGTCCAGCACCAGGCTTACCGTTGTCGTAACCGGCGTAGCCAGGAACCGCAATCACCTGACCGAAGGTAGCGTTTGCAGAGTTAGTGTCAACAATGGTACCAAAGTCACTTGAGCCAACCTCGGCAGGGCTAGAAGTAACAACATCAAGGTCTGACTTTTGGTTTGCAAAGTCGTCCGTACCCGGAGTGGTGTCGTTACCAGGGTTCGTACAGTTACCCGCAGGGCTCGTACAGTATTGGAACGAAAATGCTTTAATGTTGGCCGCTGTGCTTGTCTTAAAGCTAAACGTGTTACCCGTTTTTTGACCGTTCGCGCCGCTGTTTGGTGGTGCGTAGGTCGAGTTTTCCGACCCGTCCGAGTTGGACCAACCCGGTGACGAGCTAGACAGCGCCAAGCTGCGGTCGGTCAGTGGGTTCAGCGCGTCCGCGAATACAGACGTCGCTGGCAGAACGCTTGCCGCTACCATGGCAACAATAGCAGCGAGCGGCGTGCCACGCCGAACAATTGATTTGAGTGTATACATTTTTTGTATATCTCCTGTTTTTTGTTTTATATTTCAACCCTTTTACGGGGGTATGTGCGCATTGTACCATTAGCAGTATCATTAATGCAATGAGTTATCCACAACATTTTTCACATTTTATAATTTATGTTTGTTAGCCTATCTTATAGCCTCCTGGCGGGTTGCTGCTATACTATAAGAAAATTATGAATACCTACATATTAGCCACAAAAGAGTTCGTCTTAACCCACCGGAAAAAAATTATCATTATTGGCACCAGCGCGGTAGTTGCTATTGCGCTACTCCTCACCACGATCCTGCTGTTCATCTATAACCTGCCCAAATATGCCTACCAGCCAGCCGTAGCCTGCGATATGTTTACGCCAGCCAAAGCACAGGATCTTCTTGGCGATAAAGTAATTAGCGTCGACACAAAAGCCCCTGTCGTTTCGGGCGATACAGCAGTGAGCAAATGCAGCTACACCGATAGTAATCCCGTTAAAGACAAAATGATGATTGCGGCAATCGCCGTTCGCACCGGCATTAACAACGATGGCGTTAACCAAAACAAAAAAGATTTTGCCACAAGCGAGTCGAACAACGAGACCAAACCAGTAAAAAACGTAGGCGACAGCGCTTTCTTTAATAAACAGCTTGGCCAGCTTAACATTCTTAAAGGTCCTAAGTGGATTATTCTCAGTTACGGTGTTGGCTCGACACCCCAGGCCAATTCACTCGACCAAGCAACGGAGCTCGCAAAAAAGATCCTCAACTAGTACGCGGGTATAACCACCGCTGAGAAGTCACCCGTGTAGTGACCGGCGGGCGTCGCGTTCGATATATTCACGATCATGCTGATAGTGTAGTCCGTTTGGCCGGATTCGCTGTCGCTGCGAGCAACACTATCTCCACTGATATACTTGAACTTGTTTTGTATCTTGTAATCGTTATTAACCACCCCAAAGCTAGTTTGGCTCGACGGCACCTGTAGTGGATCTGCCCCGACACTTGGCAACGTATTTGCCGCCGCGTTAATGCCAAATTGCTCGGTTCCTGGCTGCGCCGAGGCTGGCGTACTTGGGGTAGCTAGTGTGTGGCCACCGTACTTTGGAGGATCACCCACAATTTGCAGTGTATAGCCATCGCTCAAATGGGTGCGCACCCGTACTATCATTGTTTTGAATGCCGTGCTTTCTGCAGTTAGCGTTCCCAGGTTCGATACGCCAGTGTCGACAATTACCTCCAACAGTGGGTTGCTGTCCGTTGCGGCGATCGAGCCAAACCTTGCCGTGCTCGTGGCGCTTTTGCCGGTGTCGGCCGTCATGTCGCCAATGGATGCTTTTGCACAGTACTGGTTTGAACAGGCCTGCGAGTTAGATATGGCGTTAAAATCGGTACCTGTTACCTGATAATGGGCAGAGCTGGAGGTCTCGGCCATGGCTGTTCCCGCGCCACCACTAATAATTGCTATGAACAGCAATACAAATGTAGTGTATTTCCACGGCTCCCTTTTTCGCATAAGCTTTATACTATAATTATCGCCTAGCAAGAAGAAAAACACAACTAGCGCCCGCCGAGTAATTATAGTAAGCTAGACCTAAACATAACCGAAAAAACAACACTATGGATTCTGACAAGAACACTCCCGAGACAGACGACCAGTCCCCCAAGGATGAGCAACAGGCGCCTGCTGATGCACTCAGCCGTACTCCTGATGATCTCCAAAAAGAGCAGGCCGAACAGGCAGCCGCTGCAAAGGAAACCGAAGAACCGGTAAAAAAAGTCTCGCCAATTAAAAAGTTCTTTCATAAAGTAAACCTGTACTTTTTAATGTTCTTTTTGCTGATTGTTGTTGCCGGCGCGATTACGATTGTCAATTACCTTAATAGCCAAAAGGCAACTCCCGAGTCGAGCATTAATTCCCAAAACCTTAGCCAGGACGCCCTTAAGCAGCTGGCAAACACCGATACTTCAGTCGGTAACACGTCCCAAACACTCACGATCCAAGGCAACGCTATTATCGCCGGGCAAACACTCATGCGCGGTAACCTTAACGTAGCCGGAAACTTTCAGAGCGGCGGCAGTATCCAGGGCCCAAGCCTTACTATCTCTGGTGCGGCCAACCTGGGAGCAACCCAGATTAACAGCCTCCAGGTAGCGACGAATACCGCCGTTCAGGGAAGTACGACCCTCCGCGATTTAAACGTCGCCGGTTCGGCCTCGTTCGCTGGCGCCGTAACCGCATCCCAAATTACCGTCTCACGACTCGTGCTTAGTGGTAATGCCGTTTTGCAGGTACCCAACCACCTTAGCTTTAGCGGCCCAACCCCGCACCGCAGCGTTGATACTGCTGTTCTTGGACGCGGCGGCTCGGCATCTATTAACGGCTCAGACACAACAGGAACAATAAACATTAGTACGGGCAGCGGTACTACCGCCGGCTGTTTTGCGCAGATTACGTTTAGTCAGGCTTTTAGCGGCCAGCCACACGTTATTATTAGCCCCGTAGGACTAGCAGCGGGTCAGACCCAGTACTACGTGACGCGAAACACCACAGGCTTTAACCTTTGCGCCTCCGCCCCGGCACCGGCCAACCAGACATTAGCGTTCGATTACTTTGTTACCAATTAAACGTCAACAAATACGACAACCCGGTCGGCTTTGACGTGCATGAGCGCCCGGTGAATCTTAACTGTCTGCTGGCCTTTTGGTGTCTCGATACTAAGCGTACAGGGAACAAGCATGCATAAAAAGTTATGGTGATGGGGGAGGATATCAAACGGCCCGACATCATTAACGGCGCTCACACTATAGGCTTCGCCCTCAAAATATATCTTAAACGGCGCGTACACTTTTACCGCCATGGTTGGCTTGCCTTTAAGCCCCTCAGTAGCTGGTTCTGCCCCACCGGCCTCTGCTGGCTGCACTTGCTCTTCGGCCATTAGTGTTCCTCTTTAACAGGGGCGGACTGTTCGGCGGGGGTTTCGGCTGACTGAGCCGGAGGCACCGGTGCTTCTACTGGCGGCGTAGCGGCCGGCTTGCCTTTTTGTTCGGTTTTGCCAATAATCGCCTCGACGCCATCGAGCGTTTTTTCACGGGTCATGTGCTCGCCCGGCACACCCGTTACCTTTTCCATCACGTTAAACCGCTGTTTGAAAAATTCGATAAGTTGCTTTGCTTTGTTATAATCGTCGCGGTCTTCGCTTGAGAGTTCGGACTCACCGATAATGGCAATGATACCTTTGAGCGATTCGTACTTTTGCAAAATTGCCGTTGCCCGGGTGGCAAGATCGTAATGCCGTTCGCCTACCACTTCGGGCGTTAGGAGGCTGGATTTTGAGGCCAGAATATCAACCGCCGGGCGGATACCCTGCGCCGCAACGGCCCGCGACAGAACGATCGTCGAGTCGAGCTCGTGCTGGATCATTTGCACTGCCGGGTCGCTCAAATCGTCGGCGGGCACGTAGATGGTCTGAAGCGCGGTAATGGAACCGTTCTGGTTGCTCGCCAGCCTATCCTGAAACGTTTTAACATCACTAAACACCGTTGGCTGGTAGCCGCCTTCAGCAGGCGTTTGGTCGATAATCGTCGAGACCTCGTTCCGGGCCTGGATATAGCGGTACATATTGTCGGCAAATAGCAGTACGTCCTTTTTTTGGTCATCCCGGAAGTACTCCGCAAGGGTAATAGCCGAAAGACCAATCAAACTACGCTGGACGGGGTTTTCGTTCATCTGGCCAAAAAACATGGCCGTGGTTTTTAGAAGATCGTTATCACCAAGAGTTTTATAGAGCTCGTGACCCTCACGGATACGCTCACCAATACCGGCAAACATACTAATAGCACCCGAACCTTCGGCTACGTTATTGATAATCTCCATTGTAAGCACCGTTTTGCCCACACCGGCACCACCGACAATACCAATCTTACGGCCTTTGACGAACGGCGTGAAAAAATCGAGTACCTTAAGTCCTGTTTCAAGGACGTCATCGGAACGGTTAGCCAGGCTCGTTTCCTGGAAGGCTGGCGAGAATATCGGGCGCTTGGGCATCTCGGCAAGTACTGCCTCGTCGAGCTGCGGTTTGCCGTCGATCGGGCGGGCCATCGCATCCCACACACGGCCAATCATGGCGTCGCCCACAGGAATCTCGAGGCTGTGGCCACTCCTGGTGACAGAATCACCTTTTTGGATACTATAATCTCCACCAATATTAAGACAAACAGCAATGTCCCCATGATCAAGACTGCTTACAAGCAGCGGCGACTTTTTTTCGTTATCAACGTACAGCATTTCGTTGAGGTCCGGTATGTCCTCGACAAACTGGACTTTAATAACAAGACCTTTTAGGCTCCTGACCGAACCTTTTTTGTAGACTGTTTGTTCACTCATTATTCGGCCCCTCCAGCACGTATCTTTTTAAGCCCCGCGAGGCTTTCTTTCAACCTGGTGTCGACTTGGTTGCGCTTTGCCCGGTTATATTCGATATGCAGCTCACTGGCCGTATCTACCGAACGTTCCTTGGCGGCGGACATTGCTTTAAAGCGGCTTGCCACCTGCGCCAAACGGCTGTCGTAAATAAACTGCGAGATCGTTAAGCGAAGAATCGAGTTTTCGAGATACGCCGCCACCTGGTACGAGCTTGGCTCAAAAATATACGTTTTTTCTGTCACGAGGTCGTCCGACACCGTTGAAAGATCGGCCACACGCCCCTTGCTTGAGACAACCTCACTAAGATCAACGTCCTTGATCTCCTGCTGGCTCAGCGAGATATAGTTTTGATAAAAAATACGGCTTGTCGCGTATTTTTTAATAATCTCCATCAGCGGATCAACGTTAATGTAGTCTTTTTCCGGGAGGTCAAAGTAATAGGTTGAGTCAATATGCGCCTGCTTGAGCTTAAGCGCGCCGTGGTGGCCAATAACCAGCACATCGTTTTTTGTCTCGTCGTAGCTTTCGATAACCTTGCGGATCAGACGCTGGTCGATGTCGCCGCTCAGACCGCCTTTTGCCGTGATAAGAATAAGAAGCTCCTTGTTTATTGGGGTTTCTTCGGGCATGCGGCCAAAGTTAAACAGCACGTCGACACGGATCTGCTTATAGATATTCCAGACTTCATCAAAAAACTGGTTACTAATGAGCACCTTATTTTTTGTTTTGGCAATCTGCATACTACTCAGGCTTTCTAGGGCTGAGGTAAGACTGACGACCGAACGCACCGACGCCTCTTGAGCTTTTATTTCTAGAGGACGTCTCATTTTGCTTTCTCCTGGGCAACTTTTTCGGCATCTGCTGCCTTTTCGGCTTCTTCCGTTTGGCGCTGCTTCTCTGCCTCGGCTTTGGCCTGCTTTTCAATAGCTGCCCGCTTTACTTCGTCGATAGAAGTTACTTCGGCCTTCAGCTGCGCGCAAAGTTCGTCAAAATTGCCCTTCATATCTTTGTCTTCCTGAAGCTTTGGTGCGTAGGAATGAACCTTTTCTTTTAAGGCCTCGACGTCAATAATCTCTTCGGGCTTACTTTCAAGAACGATACTCATAATAAACTGCTGCTCGGCAAAGTTATATATTTCGCCGATCCCCTGGTTCATAAGCTTAAACAGTACCTTACCTTTGTCGTAGTCGGACTGAGCCTGGGCACTTAGCTCGGTACCAAAGTGCGCGTATTCTTCGGCGGTACGGTACCCGGCTAGGGTGAGGTTGAGCTTATCGGCGAGTCCCTTTTGGCGTTTGTTCTGGCCGACACCACCAACACGCGTCACCGAAAGTGCCGTGCTGACCGCCGGACGCATCGTGTCTTTAAAAATCTGGCCGTCCAGAATCCACTGACCGTCCGTAATGGACATGACGTTGGTTGGCAGGTAGGCGGTGATGTCGCCGCCTGGCGCGTAAATAATAGGGACAAGGGTTTGGCTGGCGTGGTTTGATTCTGTTTTGCCGCCGCGCTCCAGCAGGCTGGAGTGTGTATAGAACATATCGCCCGGATATGAGTCACGACCAGGGCTCACCCCGGCAATCAGCGAAATTTCACGGTAGGCCTGGGCGTGCGCCGTCAGGTCGTCGTAGATTACCAGCGTATCCATGTTTAACTTGTGCCAAAAGTACTCACCGTGCGCCGCGCCCACGTATGGCACCAGGTAGGTGAGAATCAACGACTCAAAAGAGTTAGAGACTACCACGATAGCTTTTTTTAGCGCGTCGTTTTTCTCCAGGTTACTTACTAGTTCGGCAACGTCGTGCTGACGCTTGGCAATCAGTACGTACACAACGGTAATATCGGTGTTTTTTTGGTTGATCGCCACCTGCGCCGCCAATGCCGTTTTACCCACCTTGCTGTCCCCAAGCATGGCCATGCGCTGACCACGTGCCAAGCTGTATTCAAGGTCAAGGATCGTTACGCCCGTCTCTACCGGCGTATCGAGCAGTTCGCGTTCGTATAGCATGGGGGCAGAGTGAAACACATCCCACTCTTGGTCTGCCTCGATGGCACCTTTGCCGTCGATCGGCTCACCGAACACGTTAACGACACGGCCAACAAAATTTTTGCCCACCGGTGTCATGATATCGCGCGATTCAATGACGCAAACCGTGCCCATATGGAGCGGCGATGGGTCGAGCTTCATAACCACGACGTGGTCTTCGAATACCTCGTG
>DATJIC010000036.1:0-14751 GCA_035493555.1 Verrucomicrobiia bacterium
GACATAATGAACAGTGTGCCGAATAAGAGGAGGAGTACGGGCAGATGCGCGATGACAGCGATCTTTCGGACTCTTCGAAGATTCACCGCGAAGGTCGCCAGAACGTAAGTGGCAACAACAACAAGATCGAGTATAAGAATAAGCAGCGCACTTACCCAAACACTATAATCTCCTGAGACAATGAGCGTCACGACGAGGGTAATACCGGCAATCATGGCGGCTATGCTGTGGATACAAACCGTGATGATCGACCACACTTTGCCCGGAATCAGATCCGGCGTCTTTCGTAGTCTAAGGGCGAATATAAGAAAGAGTGTCGCATAAGGGGTAAATGTAATAAGCGTAACGGCGATCATAGACGCCAAAACTTGAGCAGAGACATTCATTCCGGAAAGAGAAGCGACGACACTAGCAATGGTAACGCTGGACGATGCGACAAAAAACCATAAGAGCACGTGCTGCATTGCAGCCATCAGGGGGCTGAGCGTTGATGTTTGGGGAGCGCGATGAGGGGAAGATTGCTCGGCTGGCGCCCGAGGGACTTCTATTCCCAAGATAGCCGGCTCTATAAGTGCCGTGTCCCATCCTTGTGCCTGCAGGGCGTCACGGATGGCCTCGTCGGTCAGACCTTTATTCCTTGCTTCCTCGATAAATGAATGTATTTCTGACATGTGTTCCCTCTTTGATTGTTACTAAAAGTATAGCATGTGTCCCAGGCGGTTAAGGTGGTATAATATATCCCAATGACCATAGAGGTGAACAGCGAGAACGAAATGAAGGCACTGGGCAAAAAGCTCGGCGCTCTTTTGCGTGGCGGGGAAGTTTTAGAGCTCGTTGGCGACGTGGGGGCGGGCAAAACAACGCTGACAAAAGGGATTGCCGAAGCTATGGGTATCGACGAGGATGTCCAGAGCCCCAGCTTCACGATAAGCCGCGTCTACGATGCGCCCCGGGAGCTTTATTTAGCCCACTATGACTTTTACCGTCTGCACGATGCCGGCATCATGACCGACGAGCTGCACGAGACGATCCAGGATCCAAAAACAGTAACGATTATTGAATGGGCCGAGATTGTTGGCGGCGTTCTGCCTGCCGACCGGCTTACTGTCTCTATAACCTCCCCAGGGGAAACGGTACGCCACGTGACCATTAGTGCCGGTGGAGAAAAAAGTAAAAAAATAGTGGAGCAGCTTGTATGATTTTACTACTCGATACATCAACGCCTGTGTGCAAGCTTACGCTGGCCGACGGCGAGTGGCGTTATGAAAACGAATGGCAAGCCGACCGTCAGCTTGCCAAGGGTCTTCTTGCTTATTTGCATGACCAGCTTGAAGTGAATGGCAAGTCGTTTAAGGATGTTACGGGTATCGGTGCCTTTGAAGGGCCAGGTAGTTTTACCGGCCTGAGAATAGGTTTGACCGTGCTTAATACCATCGCCGATGCCGAGAAGATTCCTATAGTAGGCGCAAGGGGCGACCAGTGGCAGCAACTTGCGCTGCAAAAACTTGCGGAGGGTAATGATGAGCACATCGTACTTCCCTTCTATGGATCTGATGCGCATATTACAACACCACGCAAGTAGTGAAAATTCTGCTTGCGGCCCTGACGTAAAAAGCGCTACAATGAAGTAGAGTCTATTTTTAGATGCTATGAAACTTTTTTGAAATTTCCAGCGTAGTCCTGATTTTGCTTTATAAACAGTTGTTACACTAGAGTTATTGACGGGGCTATCCTTTGGAGAAAGGAACAAACATGGTAGAAGGATTAATTGCCGCAGTGCTTGGGGTAGTTTTTGGCGTGGGCGGCACGGTTGTCTATGAGAAACGCCGCGAAGCCGCAGGAAAAACCACAGCTGAAAAAGAAATCGCGAAAGCAAAAGTCAAAGCGAGCGATATTGTTCTAAAGGCAAAAGATGAGGCGCTGAGCCTTGAAAACGATCGCCGCAAAGAATGGCAAAAAACAGAGAACCGCCTTGCGGAACGCGAATCAACGCTTGATAAAAAAATCGACGAACTAGATAAACGCGCTGAAAAACTTCGCAAACAAGAAGACGACGTTGAAGGCCTTAAGGGAGAGATCCGTGAGATCCGGACCCGTCAGCAGGAAAAGCTAGAAAAAATCGCCGGGTTAAAAAAGCAGGATGCTGCTGAAAAGCTCATGCAGATGACTGAGCGTGATATCAAGCAGGATCTTACCGGCTTGGTAGCCAAGCTGCAAAACGAAGCCATGGAAGATGCAGAAGAGCGCGCCCAAACGATTTTGGTGAGCGCGATGGAGCGCATGAGCAGTGAAGTAACGGCCGAGCGCACTGTCACGGCAATCAAGCTGACCGACGACGAAATGAAGGGCCGGATTATCGGCAAAGAAGGCCGTAATATCCAGGCGCTGCAGCGCGCAACCGGCGTTGACGTGCTTGTAGACGACACTCCGGGTATGATCGTGCTGTCAAGCTTTGACCCTATCCGCCGGCAAGTGGCGCGCATTGCCCTTGAAATGCTTATGAAGGACGGGCGTATCCACCCGGGCCGCATTGAAGAAGTTGTTGCCAAAGCTGAGAAGCAAATCGAGAAAGAAGTTGTCCGGGCCGGCGAAGATGCTGCCCGCGAAGTGGGTGTTGCAGGTATTCCAAAAGAAATGCTCCGCCTGCTCGGCGAGCTGAAGTTCCGGACCAGTTACGGCCAGAACGTTCTTATGCACAGTACCGAAATGGCACACATGGCCGGGCTTATCGCCGAAGAGATCGGTGCCGACGTACGGGTGACTAAAATCGCCACCCTGCTGCATGATGTGGGTAAAGCAGTAACGCACAAAGTCGAGGGTAAGCACCACCATATCGGTGCCGAACTGGCGAGCAAGAACGGCATGGACGAACGTATTGTTCATGCGATCGAAGCGCACCATGACGATATTGAGGCTACAACTCCGGAAGCCATGATTGTCCGTATTTGTGATGCGCTTTCGGCAGCGCGACCAGGTGCGCGTAACATTAGTGCCGAGAACTTTGTCGAACGTATGCGCGACCTTGAAAATATCGCAACGAGTTTCCCTGGCATCGATAAGGCGTACGCCATTAGCGCGGGCCGTGAAATCCGCGTTATTGTAAGTCCTAAATCTATCGACGATCTTTCTGCCATTAAACTGGCGCGCGATATTGCCAATAAAATTGAGAGTACTATGCAGTATCCTGGGACCATTAAAGTTAACGTGATCCGCGAAACGCGGGCAATCGAGTACGCGAAGTAGGGCAAAAAAGGTGGGCATACTTGGTAAACGGTTAAGTAAAAAGCGATGGCTTGAGGCGCAACATTCGCGCGTTTCAAGCTCGGCGCTTATTTTGGAAAATAACATTGGCCAGGTGTTAATTGTCAAAGCGAACTACAAACCGTACTGGACGTTTCCGGGCGGTCTGATTGACCCGGGTGAAACCCCAAAGCAGGCTGCTATCCGCGAGACACTTGAAGAAGTTGGAGTAGCGGTGGATCCTAAAAAGGTGGAATTTGTTGCCGTTGTTAACCGCAAAAGTTCCGTAGCCGATACGTACCAGTTTATTTTTAAGGCGCCGCTTACGAAAACAATGCTTGGCAGTCTTGAACTGCAAGAATCGGAAATTGACGCCTCGGCGCTGATTACCCGCGAACACGTACGGTCGGGTGATAGAAACTATGGCAAGGTGATCGCACATTGGGCGGCGGGCCGTTCGGGATACATAGAGCAGACATTCACTGCTGCCGACTAAGTATAGTAGAGCTGTTGTCTATTTTGTTTGACGCCTGCTCTACGCATGTGATATTACTTAAAGAAGTAATATTTACCACAATATATGTTGGGAGCACACATGGGCGGACTATCTATTATCGTTTTAGTGAAAAACGATGCAGAGGAACTACCAGTTCTTATTACACGGGCCAATGCCGCTCTTAAGGCCCGTAAAATAGCCTATGAAATTATTTTTGTCGCTGCCACACCGGATGTTGCGGTGGAAAAGGCGATCCATGACACCTATGCCGACCTGCCTCTGAGGTCGTACGTATTTGAAGACGAGCCACCGCATCGGCTGCTTGCCGAAGCTGTAGCGGTGGCCAAGTACGACTCGGTAGGGTTTATAGCTATGGGCCGCAATGTCCCCATTGAGCAAGTGGCGGATATACTTGGCCCTGATACTGCCGAACACCCCGATATAATTATTGCCCGCCGCCAGTTTGTAATGCCCAGACTCATAAAACACCTTTTCTTCAAATGTATCGAATATTCATATGGCCGAGTGCCTATCAGACTCATCTTTAATCGAGGCACTGGCATGCAGGTGGTGCGAAAAGAGCTCCTCTCAGCAATAGAATTTGACGAGTCTGGACCGCGTTTAAGCCCATCGTTGCTAACCCGTATTAAAGAACGCGGCGGAGTTATCATAGGGTACACCATGGAGCCGTACAGCGGAACTACATCGGTGATAAGTGCGAAGGCCGGCTCGTTAAAGTCGGCTTTTGTATTTGTTCAACGAAAACTTGTACGTGACCACTACGAGGAACTCGACCCTGAGTATGAGGCGCAGCATGGCATGGGGTTTCGGTATCGTGGCCAAGAATACATTACGCACAATAAGTTGCCGCGAAAAAACATTGCCGTAGAGCGAACAACCTTCTTTCAGAGATGTATGCTGATTGCCCTCTTTGCAGTGCTGTTGCTGGGGGTAATCTGGAACGCGATGGCGCTGCTTGTCGTTATTGTGTCGCTCGTGACAGTGCTTTATTTTTGCGATCTTTTGTTTAATATGTTTTTGATTTACCGCAGCCTGAGGCTCTACAATGAGATTACAGTTTCCGAAGAAGAGACAGCCCGTGATCGGAAATGGCCGCGCTATACCGTTTTATGCCCCCTGTATAAAGAAGTTATTGTTGTTCCTCAATTTACAAACGCAATGGCAAAGCTCGATTATCCCAAAGAGCAACTAGAGGTGCTCCTGCTCCTTGAAAGCAACGACCAAGAGACGATCACGGCAATCCGTGACATGCATTTGCCTGGGTTTTTTAAAACGGTTGTCGTGCCGCACAGCCTTCCGAAAACAAAACCAAAGGCGTGCAATTACGGGCTGCAACGTGCAACTGGCGAGTATAGTGTTATTTACGATGCCGAGGATATTCCTGACCCGTTGCAACTGAAAAAAGCTGTCATTGCGTTTGAAGAATCCGCATCTTCGACGGGATGCGTACAGGCTAAACTCAATTATTATAACTGGAACCAAAATCTTCTTACACGGCTGTTCACGCTCGAGTATTCGCTGTGGTTCAATCTTATTCTTACCGGCCTGCAATCTATTAAGGCGCCCATTCCGCTAGGTGGCACGTCCAACCATTTCCGCACTAGTGTGCTTCGCGAACTCGGTGGGTGGGACCCATTTAACGTTACCGAGGATGCCGACCTGGGGATTCGTCTTTCCAAACGAGGCTTAACAACAGCTATTCTCGACTCGACCACATACGAAGAAGCAAACAGCGCGCTAGGCAACTGGTTGCGCCAACGTTCACGCTGGATAAAGGGCTATATGCAGACCTATCTCGTTCATATGCGTGATGTGCGGGAGCTGGGAAGAAACAGCCGCCGCATAGATATGGTGATGTTCCAGCTAATTATCGGCGGCAAGATTGTCTCCATGCTAGTAAATCCATTTTTGTGGGTAATGACAATCAGCTACTTTTTGTACCGGGAGCAGATTGGCGGGTTTATTGAGGCGCTGTATATTACGCCTATCTTTTATATCGGCGCGTTCGCACTTATTGTTGGCAACTTTCTCTATCTCTACTATTACATGATAGGATCGCTGCGGCAAAAGAGGCCGGAGCTGGCCGTGTTTGCGTTGTTTGTTCCGGTTTACTGGCTGATGATGAGTGTTGCGGCTGGGTTTGCAACCTATGACATTATCGTTCGGCCGTTCCATTGGCACAAAACAAAGCACGGCCTGCACCTTAAAAAGGCAAAGACAAAAGGGGGAGCGGCATGAAATCCTGGGCTAAGAGGCATCAACAGGCGCTACTGGTTATAGTGGCGTCGGCTATTAGTATGGCCGCATGGGGTGTTTTTGCATCGCTGAATGTTACAACAGTGTATAACGATGCCATGTCGCATTTAAATGTGGCGCGGCTTGTCGTTGATAATATCCAGCCCGGATTCGCGCAGCTAGGCAGCGTTTGGTTGCCGATGAACCACATACTGTCGCTCGTACTCATATGGAACGACTGGCTGTGGCATACGGGGCTGGCCGGCTCGCTTATTTCTATGACGGCGTTCGTTATAAGTGCGGTTGCCCTTTATAAACTGGTCGTGTATTTAAGCGGTTCAAAATGGGGCGGTGTTGGAGCAGCACTAACATTCTGCTTTACGGTTAATATGCTTTATCTTCAGGCGACGCCGCTTACCGAACCGCTGTATATCTGTCTTTTTATTTTAACGGCGCTCTTTGTAGTGCGGTACGTGGGCAGCCGCAGCGATAGCGCACTCATTGCCGCATCGCTTGTCAGCGCCATAGGCGTTCTTACCCGTTATGATGCCTGGTTTATCGCGGGTATTGCAGGGGTGGTAATTTTTGTAACCGATTTGTTCTTTGAAAAACAAAAGCTTACGTCGGCGATCGGCCGGTTGGTTATATACGCGTTTCCTGTGTTGTTTGCGGCGCTACTATGGTTTGGGTGGAATCTGCTTATTTTCCATGATCCGCTCTATGCGTTTACGGGCCCGTATTCGGCACATGCCCAGCAGGCACTGATCGAGTCGAGCAGCGGCCTGATTACAAAACATAGTGTTGGGGTAAGTATCTGGGCGTACCTTCTCTCGATCTTTGAGAATATTGGGGTGATAATTGCTCTTATAGGCACCCTAGGGTGGGGAGTGAGTATGTTCTGGCGGCCAAAGAGCGCTAAAAGCAGGGTGACCGCGGTTGCCTGTATACTTTTATTCTCTATCATTGCCTTTAATGTCCTGGCACTCTTTTTCGGTTTTTCTATTCTTAACCTGCCGGCGCTTCATTGGAATCCTTCGGGTACGCTCGCGGGGAGCCTGTTTAACGTCCGGTATGGAATACTTGCCTTACCGTTTATCGCGGTTGGCATGGGTCTTTTTGTTGCCTGGATCCCCAGAAAAAGGCAATGGCTTACGGCGGCCGCGGTTATAGTATTGGTTGTCGGCCAGTCGCTGTACTTTTGTATGAATGGGGTTATTACTATACAGGATGGCCTTAAAGGGTCCAGCGCATTCGTGAACCAGGATATTGCCGCCCAGCTCAAGCAAAGAGTTGGTCAGGGTGACACGGTTATTATGTCGACCTCGTCGTACAATGCGGTTGCATTTGCAAGCGGCCTCGGGTTGCGGCAATTTATTCACGAAGGGGTAAGCAAGGAGTGGAACGGCGCCATTTCCGAACCTGACAAATATGCAAAGTGGATTGTCGCCGCAAATAACGACGTTGGCGAACCGGTGCACGAGAGTCTTATAAAAAACCATAAAGGTGCTTTTTTACAAAAATATACGAGAGTATTTAAAGGTGCATACGCCAGTTTGTACGAGCGGAAGTAGCGTTTGCTAAGAGAAATACCTGAAAACAAATATAGTATGCTTTTTAGGCATACTATATATTATGAATTCACATGGTCGGGGTGAAAGGACTCGAACCTTCGGCCTCACGGTCCCAAACCGCGCGCGCTACCAACTGCGCCACACCCCGATAGGTGTTACCTGAGGAATTATACCGTAAATGCAGGCAAATTTCCAGAGGTTTTATAGGAGTAGCTTTTTTGAGGTAAAAACTGTACCATACTAAGTATGATACAGACGATGGTAGATCGTTTTAGATCTCGGCAATTAGAGCGTTATTTCCCCGCAACTCTTGTGTGCGTGGCGTTAGGGGCAATGTTCATAAGTCTTATGATCGGGCTCCGCCAAAGCGTATGGTTTGACGAAGCGTATTCTATACTGCTTGCTAAGCAGTCGGCTCTTCAGTTGGTACATCTTACCTCTGTGGATACGCATCCGCCGCTCTATTATTTACTACTAAAGAGCTGGGCGGGGATGTTCGGTTGGAGTGAACTGGCTCTAAGAAGTCTTAGTGTGCTCGCAATGGGCGGAGCAGTAGTGTTTGGCGGTCTGCTTGCGCGGCGAATGTTTGGCGTGCGAATGGCGATTATGGCGTTGCCTTTCATAGCGCTGTCGCCTCTTCTTTTGCGCTATGGCTTTGAGATTAGGATGTACTCGCTTGCTTCGCTTATCGGGATTGCCGCAACCTATGTACTGGTACTGGCTGTCGAAACCAAAACACCAAGTAGGCAGTGGAAGCTGTACGTTATTTACGCGTTTTTAGTGGCCCTGGGCGTGTACACGCTTTACTACACGGTGCTACTTTGGTTAGCGCATTTTATCTGGCTAGTGTTTCGTGCTTACCGCGACAAAAAACCAGTGGTTAAAACGCCTTGGTTTATGGCACTGCTGGGAAGCGTGGTTCTATTCTTGCCGTGGCTGCCGGTTTTTGTGTCGCAGGTAGGAAACGGTGCGCTTGCCGCTGTGTCCCGGGCTATGACGGTAGACAGCCTTGTGGGCATTGTCTCATTCTCATTCCTATATCAGCCGTCGTGGCAGCTCGACGGATATGGAACGATAATTATTCTATTCATTGTTGTTACTGTTAGCATTGCTTTTTCGCGGGCATTTAAAAAGGCCTCAAAAAAAGAATGGGATTATCTGCTCCTTCTTACTCTCTATATTATGGTTCCGATTGTGCTGATAACACTTGTATCTCTGGTGAAGCCGCTGTATACCGAACGGTATCTTTCGCACGTCCTTATCGGTGGTATGTTGCTCGTTGGTATTGCCATTGCCTATGCAATGAAAAAGGCGTCTTCGCGGATGGGTTTTGCAGTGGTGGTGGTGTATGTTGTTCTGATTTTAGGGGTAGGCCAGCTTGCGAAAATTGGCAATTTTAACTTCCAGCGCATGCAAACGCCGAACGTTAAAGAGGTAGCGGCGGAAATCAAAGACGAATGTGACCGTAATACAACGGTGCTTGCTAGCGGACCTTATGTCGCTATCGAGCTCGCGTACTACTTACCAACCTGCGAGATACGCTTTTACAGCACCACCGACGTGCTAAGGGGTGGTTATGCGGGATTGTCGAATAGTCCGCTTCGTATCGCGCATCCTTCAACTCAGCTGGCTAACAGCTCCCGGCTGCTGTATGTCTACTACGGCAAACCGCAGCTTATGATGCCTGCCAATCTTATTGCAACTTCCCACGAAGAACGCGGCGCACTCAAGCTCGATATCTTCAGCGCTCCTTAGCTCAAACGCGCTTCGTTTGCTGCGGTATAATGGGTATATGACCAAAACAACACCCTACATGGCACCGGATTTTTCGCTAAAAAGCAGTGAAGGCGGCCAAATGTCGCTTGCCGACTTTAAAGGCAAGTGGCTGGTGCTCTACTTTTACCCTAAAGACGAAACGCCCGGCTGTACGACCGAGGCATGCAGTCTTCGTGATGCCCGTGACGATATTGTCTCTTTAGGCGCGGAGGTGGTGGGCATTAGCCGGGATGACGCGAGCAGTCATGAAAAGTTTAAAGCGAAGCACACGCTTAACTTTAGTTTGCTGAGCGATCCTGACCACGCAGTAATGGATGCGTATGGCGCATGGGGCAAGAAGATGTTTGGCAAAGAGGGCGTCCTAAGAAAGACCTTTATTATTAACCCGATAGGTGAAGTGGTGAAGGTGTATGGCCGTGTCACCCCAGTGGGTCATGGCGAGCAAGTGGTGGCTGACATAAAAACCCTGCAAGGTGTATAGTAGGGAAGACGTCGGGGTGTGGCGCAGCTCGGTAGCGCGCACCGTTCGGGACGGTGAGGCCGGAGGTTCAAATCCTCTCACCCCGACCATTAGACTTTATTAGTAACTAACGTGGCCGTTTAGCAGCCACAGCTCGGGCGAGTTCGGCAAAGCGATCTTCAATGACAGTCGGCGTAAACTCGCCGTACTTGTTTATCACTGCTTGTTCTATGAGAAAATCCGCGATGTTCGGGTTTTTAGGCAAAAGGGAACCGTGCAGGTAGGTACCAATAACATTTTTGTAGCGGGCGCCTTCAAGACCGTCCTGTCCGTTGTTGCCCGCCCCTTTAATCACTGCTCCCAGGGGTTGTATATCTTTTCCGAGAAAGGTCTGGCCACTGTGATTTTCGTACCCAATAATATCGCCAAACTGTTCGCTTTTGGTAATAATATTACCAATAAGGCGTTCGGGGCCGGCGTGGGTTTCAATGTCAAGCAGGCCGATGCCCTCAATGATATGCCCGTCTTGGGTTTTAAAAAATTTACCAAAAAGCTGGTAAAGACCACAGATCATAAGCATAGGCGTGCCGTCGTCTGCGAGTCCGCGCAGTGTCTTGCCGATAGAAAGAAGATCTTCCTGGATACTGTCTTGGCCGGAATCCTGACCGCCACCGCCAATAATGACGTCGACATTCTCGGGGAATGTATCGCCCGGATTATATTCCATAAGATTAGGGGTTATTCCGTGCCATTCTAGCCGGCGTTTCATAACGAGCGCATTGCCCCAATCGCCGTAAATATTCATATCGCGGGGATAAAGCTGTAAGACGTTGATCGTTTTTTCGTTCATGAAATAACCTCCACGTCGGTAATTTTACTGAGTTCACGCCTGATGGCAAGCATGGCGGTGTAGGTGCAGAAAATACGTTTAGGCTGGCTTGCCGTGTTGGACAAAAAATGTTGCAGACTAAGCGCGATATCCGGTTCGACATGCGTCACGGTAACTTCATCGTACTGCAGGCGCAAGGCCATGTCGTATGCGCGGACGCCGCTTATTTCTTGTACTCCTTCAGCTTGCAGGCTATCAAAATCAACGTCCCATAGCCAGGACATGTCGCGGCCATCGGCGTAGTTGTCATTGATGGCTATCATTGTTTTGACGCCTTTAGGACTAAACGACGATAAACTCAGCCTAAAACCACTCGGATTTTTTACCAAAACCAACTCGAGCGGCTGGCCGCCTAGGGTAAACGTTTCACCTCGGCCAAATGCGGGCGTTACTTTTGCAAGGGCGCGTATGAGCTTGGTTTCATCGAGGCTGTCTTTCATGACGGTACGTACGAGTGCGAGTGCAGCCGCGGCATTGTAGACGTTATAAATACCCGAAAGCTCCAGTGATGTCGATACTTTATGGTCGCCAAGCTGGAACTGGGCAATGCCGTCTTTTAGTGCCGTGAGCATCACATCTGCCGACTGGCCGGAAGATGCTTTTTTGGTAGGCTGGGCACGCATATCGTCATCACTTGGAAACAGCTTAGCTAGTTCCGGCGAAAGCCCAAAGTAAGAAACGTATTGGCCTTTAAGGATTTTAGCGATAGCGGCGACACGAGGGTCCTCGCGGTTGAGGACGACCGTTTCCTGGGTGGCAAGCGCAATACGTGCCAGCAGTTTTGCTGTCGTATCGATCTCGCCAAAACGGTCGAGCTGGTCACGCATAACATTAAGCAAAAGGCTAAACCGTGGCGGAACGGCCTTAACAAAATGAACGGCATGGGCCTCGTCGAGCTCAAGCACGGCAATATCGGCGGCAAGATTACCATGGTTATCAACTTCGCCTAAAAGAGCCGCGGCAACTCCACGGGTAAAGTTGCTCCCGGTGCGGTTGGTAAAAACACGTAACCCCTGGCTTTCTAATAGTTCCACGACCATTTTTGTGGTGGTGGTTTTGCCGTTAGTGCCACTCACAACTACAACCCCTTGAGGGAGTTGGGCAAGGGTACGACGAATAAAGTCGGGGTCGATTTTTTCAACGAAAAGTCCGGGGAGTGCAGAGCCGCCGCCGCGCATCTGGGCAATCCTGCGGACTGCTTTTCCAAGCAGGGTAACGTATGGTTTTGACATAGGTCTATTATAGCGTAACTGACCTCCTTGCGTTACAATAGACTTATGTTTATCGTGAGTGTCTTGGGTTGGTGGTATGGCCAGGGGTGGAATATGCGTTTTGTTCGTCTTCGCGAAAAGCTGATGAGCACGCTTGACTACTTCTCGATCGACCTGTTATTTCGCACGTTTTTCTCTCCTTTCCGCCAGATATCCGCAGGCAATGTGCGCGGCCCCTTGGGTGTGCAAATGCGGGCGTTCCTCGACCGGCTGATCTCACGTATGATCGGAGCGATGATCCGGCTAACGATGATTATTGTCGGAAGTGTGGCTATCGTTTTATATCTAGTTTATGGCAGCCTCATGCTTATTATCTGGGGAGTGGTTCCGCTCATGCCCCTTATAGGGTTGGTGCTATTTTTAGTTGGGTGGGTGCCGTGGAGTCTATAGAATTCCGGTTTAATAGCCCGCGCGCTCAAAAATCCCGAATAGGGCAGCATATACGCGGTTTATGGGAGCGGCTTTTGCCTGTCGTTGTTATTTTAATGATTATTGCAGGAGTTGCTATTTTAGTGCTTGGCCAAGCCGTTGGTTGGGTGGTTATTGGGCTTAGTGCTGTTCCATTTATGTTTAGCCAGTGGTACGAGCATGATCTGCATCACCTTGCCAGTCCAAAAAATCCAAAGACGATAGACGATATTCTTTCGGCTGATATTTTAGGTCAACTGCCTAAAAATCCTTCGCCGCGCGACATCGCAATGGCCGTTGGCAGGGTTTCAAGCGGGCAGTTTTTGAGCGCGCGGTTTGGTATAACAGCAGGATTTTTGCAGAACATCGCCCAAGAGGATCCAAACGCTACTCCGGACGTGTGGAGAGAGGCGCTGGCAATTAGAGAAAGAACAGGAATGGATCACCTAACCGGGAGCGTGCTTGCGGTGGCATTAATCCATGCGTTTCCCGACTACGAAAATATGCTTGCCCGCATGAAGATAGACGACGAAGATCTCTTGCATGGTATACGGTGGCAGCAACACCTCCGCGAACTGGTGACGATGCACACGAGACCTCGCCGCACCGGAGGTATTGCCCGCGACTGGTCGTTTGGGTATATCCCGCTCCTTACTCGTTTTGGCCAAAACATTAGTGAGCAGATGTCTCGTGGCGGCATGTTGTCTGCAAATTTGGAGGCGCACAACACGGCGCTTGATCAGATGATTGAGACATTTGGCAACGGCGGCAGGCAGAACGTTGCGCTTGTGGGGAACGCTGGCGTAGGTAAAACGACCATCGTGCATGCGTTCGCCGAAAGACTCCTCGACGCATCGTCTAAGCTGCCGGAAACTCTTAAATTTCGCCAGGTGTTTATCTTGGATTCTTCCGCGCTGATCGCTGGTGCGCCAGGCCGCGGCGAGTTGGAAAACCTGGTCATGCAGGTACTGGGCGAGGCATACAGTGCTAAAAATATCATTATTTGTCTTGATAACGCGCAGCTATTCTTTGAAGAAGGGGTCGGCTCTGTTGATCTGACTAATGTGCTATTGCCAATCCTAGAGGCGGGCCGACTGAGGGTTATCCTCACGATGGACCAGCAGCGGTTCTTAAAAATCGGGCAGCGCAATCCCGGTCTTATCAATGCGCTTAACCGCGTGAGCGTTAGCGAAGCAACCGAGGAAGAGACGCTGGCTGCAATGCAGGACCAGCTTATTATGACCGAATACCAGCGCAAAGTGACGTATTCATACCAGGCATTAAAAGAGGCCTACCGGCTGAGCCTCCGCTACGTCCACGACCTTTCCATGCCGGGTCGGGCGATTAAACTGATGGAATCGGCGGCGAGTTATGCAGAAAGCGGGCTGGTTACTATGAACTCGGTCCAAAAGGCGATCGAGCAGACAATGGACGTCAAGGTTGGCGTGGCAAGCGGTGAAGACGAGCGTGAAAAACTGCTCAATCTGGAGTCGCTTATCCACCAGCGCATGATAAACCAGGTGAGGGCTGTCAGTGTAGTAAGCGACGCACTGCGACGGGCACGGGCAGGTGTACGCAACGAAAACCGGCCCATCGGAACGTTCCTTTTTTTGGGCCCCACGGGTGTAGGAAAAACCGAACTTGCCAAAGCGCTCGCTGATGTGTACTTTGGCGGCGAAGATCGTATGATCCGCCTTGATCTTAACGAGTATGTCCGCAGCGAAGACGTAGCGCGGCTTATCGCCGACGGAGCCGACGACCCTACTAGTCTTACGGCACAGGCCATGAAGCAACCTTTTAGTGTTGTGTTGCTGGATGAGATCGAGAAAGCCCACCCGAACGTTCTTACGACACTGCTGCAATTACTCGACGAAGGAATTCTACGTGACATTAAAAACCGCGAGGTCAGCTTTAGGGATGCGATTGTTATTGCAACCAGTAATGCCGGCGCCGACCGGATCCGCGAGTATATCGAGCGCGGCTATAAAGTTGAGCAGTTCGAACAGCAATTCATTGATGAACTGATAAACAGCAACCAGTTCCGGCCTGAGTTTTTGAACCGCTTCGATGAGATTGTGACGTTCCGTCCCCTTGGAAAGGAAGAGCTCTTGCAGGTTGTTGATCTTATCCTCGCCGGGATTAATAAAACGCTGGCGCTGCAAAAGGTGAGCGTCGACGTGGCGCAAGATGCTAAATTGTTTCTGGTTGAAAAAGGCTATGACCCACGCCTAGGTGCCCGGCCAATGCGGCGCATTGTACAGCGGGCGGTAGAAAATACAGTCGCAAAACAAATGCTTGCCGGCTCGGTAACCCCCGGCAGTACGGTTACTATTACTCTCGAACAAGTCCAGCAGATCTTAAATACGACCCAAGAAGCAGATCAA
>DATJIC010000037.1:0-12585 GCA_035493555.1 Verrucomicrobiia bacterium
GAAAAAAGTCCCGAGCGGCTCTCTGAGGCCTTAGATATTCCGCTTTCCAAGGCATGCCAGATCGTTGCGAGCTTTGAGCTGGGCCGCAGGGCTTACCAAAGCAAAGCGGGCCGGCCTCTTGTGGTACGCACGGCCGAGCAGGCGTTTCAGTACTTTAAAAGTATGGGAACGCTGCAAAAAGAGCAGCTTCGCGGCCTGTACGTCAACAGCCGCTTCCAGGTGATACACGAAGAAACCATATCTATCGGTAGCCTTACGGCAAATATCGTTCATCCGCGCGAGGTCTTTCAGCCGGCGCTGGAATACGGAGCGGTTGCCATTATTGTGGCGCATAACCATCCTTCCGGGTCGCTCGAGCCCACAAGTGATGATTACGCTGTGACGCGCCAGCTTGTAAAAGCGGGTCAGGTGCTCGGTATCGAACTGCTCGACCACCTTGTTATTGCAGGCGAAACGTTTACAAGTTGTATAGAGGAGAAGACATGAGTAGCATTGCTGCAGGATATCAACTGCCGGGTTTTACCGGATTATTAACCCACGGCTGGAAACTGCCAAGAATGGCCCGGGACATAGAGCCGGACTACGAACTGGATGCCCAGGTACGTTCGGGCGATTATTTTATCATGATAGCAACGGCGCTCGATCTCCTCGGCCGTAAAACCACCGATTACGAGGTAAAAATAAAGCTAGAGGCAATCGTCTCCGATCTTATTTACTTGCAGGATAACTATACTATTACTAAAAACCAACAGACGGAGCAGTAACATGGACCTATCAGCCGAACTTTCAAAAATTTTTAAAGGCGAACTCGACGCAACCGACGAAGCGCGCGAATTTTACAGCCACGATGCCAGCCTTTTCGAGATGAAACCACAGGTTGTCGCGTTCCCGAAAGATGGCGAAGACATCAAGTCGGTCGTATCGTTCGTTAACCAGCATAAAGCCGAGCACCCAGAGCTGAGCGTGACACCGCGTTCGCGCGGAACCGATATGTCCGGGGCGGCGATTGGCGAGTCAATTTTACTCGATGTCAGCAAGCACATGAACCAGCTTCTTGATATAAACGAGGCGGGCGCACATTTCCAGCCGGGCATTATGTATAAAGACTTTGAGGTAGAGACACTTAAACTAGGGAGTATTTTGCCGTGTTATCCGGCAAGCCGCGACCTCGCGTCGGTTGGTGGCATGGTAAATAACAACTCGGGCGGTGAAAAATCGCTCGAATACGGTAAAACCGACAACTTCGTTACCGAAATGAAGGTCGTGCTGAGCGACGGTAACGAATATACCTTAAAGCCCCTCAACAGAGACGAACTGCATGCCAAAATGGATCAGGATGATTTTGAGGGCAACCTGTACCGGCAAACGTTCGAGCTTTTAGACAAACATTACGACGAGATCCAGGCGGCAGCCCCGCATGTCACCAAGGATTCAACCGGTTACCATTTATGGAACGTATGGAACCGTGAGTCCGGTATTTTTGACCTTACTAAGCTGTTTGTCGGAGCGCAAGGGACGCTCGGTATTACTACCGAGGCAAAGGTAAAACTGGTGCGTCATGCGCCGCATTCAGGAACGCTAGTGTGCTACATGCACACGCTGGATAACTTGGGCGAAGTGATCCCTGCCGTTCTGGCACACAAACCGGCCACGTTTGAGAGTTTCGACGACAACACCCTCTGGCTTAGCTTCAAGTTCTTTTTCCTGTTTATCGCTAAACTGGGGCTCTGGACATGGGTAAAAACAGCCCTGCAGCTGCTGCCCGACGGCATCATGATTATAAAAGGCGTGCCAAAACTCATTCTGCTGATCGAATTTAGCGGTGAGACGACAGACGAGGTAAAAAAGAAAATCCACGCCGCCAAACTCGATCTTGAACGGTTCGGCTTTACCTACATGGAAGAAGACAGTACCGAGGCCAAGTCGCGAAAGTTCTGGCTTATGCGCCGCGAGAGCTTTAACCTGCTTCGTAAAAAAGTAAAAGATAAGCACACTGCACCATTTATCGACGACTTTGTCGTTCCGCCCGAGCACCTTACCGAGTTTTTGCCGCAGCTGCGCGACATTATCAAGAAGTACAACCTTTTTGCTACCATTGCAGGGCATATGGGCGACGGTAACTTTCATGTTATCCCGCTCATGAGGATCGAAGACCCTAAAGAGCGTGCCAAATTTGAGCCTGCCATGAAAGAGGTAAATACCCTCGTTATCTCGTACGGCGGCTCAGTTTCGGGCGAACATGGCGACGGTCTTATCCGCGGGCCTTGGCTGGCGCAAATGTACAGTCCAAGCGTTCTTGGGTACATGAAGGAGATCAAGCATCTCTACGACCCGCAAAACATTTTTAACCCGCACAAAAAGACCGACGCCAACTGGGAGTTCAGTTTCAACCACATCCGCCAGCACTTTTAGCTGACAGTAAAGTAGTAGATGCCACTGTTGGCATTGGCGCTTCCCGGTGTAAACGATGCCGGGAAGTTGCTTTGCCCGGTCAAATACACCGAGGGGCGTGCGCCATTGACGGTTGGAACGTTAGTGTACGCTTGTACACCTGCAATCATTGGTCCCGAGGAGAGGTTTGATAAAAAGCTAATGTAGTAACTACCGGCAGCTATGTCGAGGGGGCCGCCGCTCAGTGTGCCGGATACCCAGGCACTGCCAGCCGTGGTAAGGCTTGAGGAAATGTCGTTTGTTTTATCAATCAACGTGCCTGTTGGCGTGTAAATCGCCATTCCGCTGTAGCCAGCCGCAGTTATACCCTCGTTGGTTTTCCAGGTTCCAAGCGTGCTAACGGTTGACGTAGGAATATATATCCGGACAAAGACGCACACTCCGGAGTTGAGCGTAAAGGCGCTTGCCGCCTGTTCAACCTGAAGCGTCTGGGCGGTTAGCCCAAGCGACGCGGCTGCCGCATCAACACCCCGGCTGATATCGGCAGCGACGGTCACATTAATACGGTTATTGCCCGGATCATCGTTCACGGTAAGTAGGGTGTTAGTACCGGCGATAAAATTGACTTCGGGCCGGGTGCCTATCTGCGTACCGTCCTCAGACACTTGAACGCGCTGCGCGGAGGTGTCGTCGGCTACCGCATCGCTTTTTAGCGTACCGTCGCTATTAAGGGAGACGGACAAAAAATCGTTAAGGACTTCTCCCCACGTGTTATCATCTGATCCTGGAATGGGTAATCGTGACATATAAAAACTTATGCTTCTCTTAGGATAAGTATATAGATAGCAGGTCCCCTTAAGCAATAGGCAAAGCTTCCTAGCACTCTAGACATCTAAGTGCTAATTTTGTATCATAATTAGAGATGGACAAGCGTGATTATTACGAAGTTTTAGGCGTTTCAAAAAGCGCCAGCGCCGATGAAATAAAAAAGGCGTTTCGCAAGGCGGCCGTTAAATACCACCCCGATAAAGAGGGTGGTGACGAGGCGAAGTTCAAAGAGGTCAACGAAGCCTACGAAGTACTAAAAGACCAGCAAAAACGTCAGCGCTACGACCAGTTTGGCCATGCCGGCGTTGGGGGCAGTAGCGGCGGCGGTGCGGGCGGCAACCCCTTTGAGGGCTTTGGCGGTTATGGCGGCCAGAACGTCAATTTCGATTTTGGCGATGGCGGCCTAGGCGACATTTTTGGCCAGTTTTTTGGCGGCGGGGCAGGCCAGCGCAGCAGCGGTCCTAAGCGCGGTCGCGACGTTGAAACGACCATTACGCTTACTTTTGAGCAGGCGGTCTTTGGGGTGGAAGAAGAGCTGACGCTTGATATGGAAGACGAGTGTGAGCACTGTCACGGTACAACCGTAGAGCCCGGTCACAGCATGAAGACCTGTCCTACGTGTAAGGGTGCCGGCCAGCAAACCCGTGTTATGAACACTATCTTCGGACAAATCCAGCAGGCCGTTACCTGTGAGACCTGCAAGGGAACAGGCAAGGTCCCTGAAAAACTCTGTACCGTGTGTAAGGGCAAGGGAACGCAGCGCCGCAAACAAAACCTGACGCTCAAGGTGCCAGCGGGAATCGACGACGGTTCAACAATCCGGCTTAAAGAGCGCGGCGAGGCAATCGGCGGCGGTTCACGCGGCGATCTGTATGTTCATATCCGCGTAAAAGCTCACAAAAAGTTTACCCGCGAAGGCGATATTATCCTTAGTGAAGAACATGTTTCCATGGTAGACGCTGCTCTGGGAACCGAGATCGACGTCATGACAGTCGACGGCGAGATCCGCATGAAGGTCCCTGCGGGAACGCAAAGCGGCACCGATTTCAAGCTTTCAGGACATGGTGTCCCTCATATGCGGGGCAGCAGCCGGGGTGCTCATATCGTCAGCATTATCGTAGATACGCCAACCAAACTCACAAAAAAGCAAAAAGAGCTTCTCGAGCAATTTAACGGCTCTAAAAAACGATCACTGTTTTAATTACTACCCCTGTCAAATCATTGACATATTTAGCTTCATATGGTAATATATAGGTCAATAGTAACCGCTCAATGATAGATAGGAGTGTTCCATGTCTTTAGAACGTAGCCAGCAGATCGACGCCCACAAGAACGCCAAAAGCGCTTTTGCTGATTTTCCTCGTTTTGAAGGGGATGCAACCCATCGCCAAGCTGAAAAGCAGGCATTTATCGAGAGTAAAAACTACACACCCGCGTACGATTACGAAAAACTAGATTCTATTCCGTATGATGACTCGATTCAGGCAAAAAAGACAGCCGTTTACGAGGCTATTCTGGAACTTGAGGCCGCCAAAAGCGAGCCTGGCGCCAATATTGCCGAACTTGAAATCTATGCCGGGTACCACGAGGCACGGTTAAAAAAGATCATGCTTGTGGAGGCTGCGCATGCAGTGAACCACGCAACTACCTCTGGAGAGTGGGAAGTGGCAATGCATGGGTTTAATCTTATGAACCAAGAAACATACGGTGCTTTTGACACGCCGACCTTTGAAAGCATGCTGGCGACCGAAGTTGGGCGCGCCAACGCCTTTGAGCCAAAAACCGAGGCTGCGCGCGATATCCAAACCACGCTAAAAAAGTTGCTTGGCCACGAAAAAATGGATGTCCAGCCAGAACAACCCCTTATGAGCGACGAGCTTCTTGGCAAATTAAAAGCGGTAATTACCGAGAGGTACGAGCCCGTTCTTGCTGCTGTTCCCGAGACGGATGACGATGTGTATTACGACGCTGAAGAATGCGCCCGGATTATGTCGGACGCGCTCGTCGCGGGCGGATTAGCCGAAAAGGGCTGGAAGATCGTTATCGATCCAAATAAGGCTAACCCTACGACTAATACGGCAAAACGCACGATCACACTCCCCGGATCAACCCGTCGTAACGCCAGCGAACTGCGCCGGCTGATTGTTCACGAGCAAGAAGTGCACGCCCGTCGCGGTGAAAACGGCCGCGCAACCGGCTTTAAGCCGCTAGAGAGCGGAACCGCCGACTATGCGGATGTTGAGGAAGGTTTGGGAGTTTTGTTCGAATGTGCTATTGCCGGCAACTGGGACAACGCGTCGTTTAACCGCGCCCGCGACCGCTATATTACGGCTGGTTTAGCCCTAGGCGCCGACGGCACTCCGCGTGACGCCCGCCAGGTATACGAGGTACTGTGGCGCACATTCGCCGTTCGTGAAAGCGTCGATGGCGATATCTCGGATGAGGCGATCGAAAAAGCAAAAGAACTTGCCTACAACCACGTCGAAAATGCATTCCGTGGAACGGAATTTTGGATGCGGGGCGTTATTTACACCAAACTCAAGGTGTACTATGAGGGTCTGCGCAAAAATGCCGATTTTATTACCGAACATGCCGACAACATCGAGGCCGCAATTGATACCGCGGTAATTGGTAAATACGATCATACTAACGGCCATGAGCGCTCGGATATTTCCGCTGTACTTTCAGGGCATAACGTATAATTAAGGTAAGCGTATGAAGCAAAATATTATTGGTACAACAGAATATATTTACCTGCCGGACGTCTGCGAGGACGCCGTTCCAACCAAGGTAGATACTGGCGCCGACGGGTCGGCTATTTGGGCCTCCTCAATTAATGAGCAGGACGGCGAGCTTTCGTACGTTCTTTTTGCTCCGCAGTCGGCATTTTATACAGGTAAAGTTGTTACCACAAAAGAATACTATATTGTCAGCGTTAAAAACTCTTTTGGTGAAAAGGAATACCGTTACCGGGTAAAAATCCGCGTCAAGATCGGTAAAAAAATATATAAAACCACATTTACTCTTGCCGATCGCTCCCGCAGCCGGTTCCCGATTCTGCTGGGAAAGCGGTTCTTAAAAGAACGCTTTTTAGTGGATGTTTCGCGGCATAATCTTACTTACGACGCCAAGGGCGAAGAAGCTGCCGAACGGGTGGTTGTTCTCACATCACGTGTCGATGCCCCTACTAAGGAGTTTTTCAAAACGGTTGAAGAACTCAGCGCCGCTTCTATTGAATTAACTAAATACCGGCTGCTGGAGTACGAAATTAGCGGCGAGGGTATTCCAAAAATACTGCTCGAAGACGGCAGTGATATTGGTCAGGCGCAAATGGTGTACTTTAAGGCACACTCACTGTATCCCGAACACGCTGCTGCCATTGCACGCTACCTTCAGTACCGGCATGTTGGTTTTATTGATAAAGAAGTGGCAAACTTTGTGTCGCGTTCTAAACTAAGCGAACTGTTTGTCCTTGCTACCTCGGGCATTCCCGTTCCGGCAACAAAAGTATACTCAAACGGTATGGACAACATTACCTACACCGAAGTCTCCGATTATTTCGGGGAGGGCAGGTTTGTTCTAAAAGATGCCTTTGGCGACAGAGGCAAGGACAATTACCTCGTGAGCGATGCAACTAGCTTTAGGGACGCGGTTGAGCGCTTGGAGGGCAGACGGACGATTATTGCCCAGCGCTTTGTGCCCAATAACGGCTTTCTGCGTATTTTGCTTGTGGGCGATGAGATTGTACAGCTGGTATTTAGAAGCGCAACCGAACATGAAGACCCGCTCAAAAGCCATTTAAACAAACCCAGGGGCTCGGCTAATGCCAAAGAGTATGCGATAAGCGACATAGACCCCGGGGCGGTAGCCATGGCGCGAAGAGCGGCACTTTCACTCGAAAGAACCATTGTCGGCATCGACTTGATACAGGATAAAAACACGAAAAAATGGTATGTTCTGGAAGCAAACTATAACCCAGAAATTACCAGCGGTTACGACGTGCGGCAAAAGGCCAAAGGCGTAGCAAAGCTACTAACTCAGAGGAGATAATAATGAAGATTGCGATTCTATCGAACGGTCCAGGAAACTACTCGACCAAGCGCCTCAAAGAAGAGGCTATTAAGCGCGGCCATGAAGTTGAGATCATCAAATACCGCGACTGCTACGCGTCTATCGAGCAGAACAACCCGACGGTAAGTTATAAAGGTGAGGATCTTGCGCGCTTTGACGCGATTATCCCGCGTATCGCCGCTAACATGACGCGTTACGGTACGGCTATTGTCCGCCAGCTTGAAATGCAGGGGATCTATAACGTATCCAGCTCGATTGCTATTAGCCGTTCGCGCGATAAGTTGCGGAGCATGCAGCTGCTTGCAAAAGCAGGTGTCGGTATTCCAAAAACGATTTTCTCGCGTAACTCAACCGATATCGACGACCTTATCGACAAAGTCGGCGGTATGCCGGTAATTATCAAGCTGGCGGCCGGTACCCATGGTAACGGCGTGGTGCTTGCCGAGACAAAAAAAGCGGCTAAGTCGGTACTTCAGGCCTTTTATCTTTCCAACGACGACGGCACGAACATTCTGCTCCAGGAATTTGTTGAAGAATCTGCCGGCACCGATATCCGTGCGTTTGTAGTGGGCAGCCGGGTTGTTGCCAGCATGCAGCGAAAAAGTCTCGACGACGATTTTCGTTCAAACTTACACAAAGGCGGCGAGGGTATCCCGGTAAAACTGACCGAAGACGAGCGCAAAATGGTTATCCGTGCAGCTAAGGCGATGGGACTTAACGTTGCCGGTGTCGACTTAATGCGTTCTAACCGCGGGCCGCTGGTACTTGAAGTAAATGCCAGCCCAGGGTTTGGTATCGAAAAAGTTACCGGACGCGACGTTGCTGGTCCTATTATCGAGTACGTCGAGATGAACGCCAAACGGCGGACTAAAAAAGACAAAATCGGCGCGTAAGCGGTTGCTTGTCATCTCTGGTATAATAAAGCCTATGGTAATACGGGGCATTCGCGTATGAGCCGGCGAAAAGATGCACTTTCATGGGGGCTGATTGCTCTGGTGCTTCTTTTGGTGGGCGCGGCCACTGTATATATTTTATGGCCGCAGCTGCAGCCGCACACTACTTTGCACCTTGGTGATGGCGTATATACGGCCAGGGTTGCTAAAACGCAGGCCGACCGCGAAAAAGGGCTCTCGGGCACGAGTAGCCTAGGCGAAGACCAGGCGATGATTCTGGCCTACGATACCGATGGCAAGTGGCCCGTGTCTATGAAGGGAATAAAATATTCCATCGATATCATTTGGCTCGACAAGGATAAAAAAGTAATTTATATTGTTAAAAACGCACGCCCCGAGAGCTATCCGTACGAGACGTACGCGCCAAAAGACGATGCACGGTACGTGGTAGAAGTTGTGGCGGGTACTACTGGCCGGAAGGCCATTACTATTAATGACGCTGCCGAATTTGATCTAAATAATATAGAGGGTCTTCAGCTGTGAGTTTCTTAGTTATATTTTTACTTGTTATTGGTTTTTTGTTTACTTTGGCGTTTTTTACCAAACGTCGTTTTGGTGTGCTCGGCATGGCCCTGGCAGCCGGCGCAATGCTCAGTACGCTATGGGTTGGTGATCTAACGCCAATTATTGCAAGTGCAGGAATCATTATTGTAAAACCACCGCTTGGCAGCGTTGTTTCGGCAGGTCTTATTTTGGCACCGGCGCTGATTTTACTTGCAAGCGGGCCAACCTATAAAACTATGCGGCAGCGGATTATTGGCGCCACGGCGTTCGCTATCCTAGCTATTTCGCTACTACTCGAGCCGCTTGGCTCAGCGCTGGTTATCGATGGAATCGGCCGCACCGTGTACGACTTTTTTGTAAAATACCATGCCGTTATTATTACGGCCGCGTTAGGATTTGCGCTTTTGGATCTTTTGGTAACAAAAACACCACGTGCTCATAAAGAGCACTAAACATTGACAAACACCCCTTAAAAATGATATCTTTTTAAAGTTGGCCCTTGCGGCTAATACTTTACAATACGGGTCCATAGCTCAGCTGGTTAGAGCACCTGCCTTTTAAGCAGGGTGTCGTGGGTTCAAGCCCCACTGGACCCTCCATGACATTATTTAAAAAGATCTCCTACGCGGAGATCTTTTTGTTGCGTTGGGCTATTCTGTTTCGTTAACTTGGGTGGGGGATGGCTCGAGTAGCTCTTCCACCTCCATAATTTCTTCTTTTGCCCGGCTAATAACGCCGCGGCCTATAGTAATGAATACCAGACTGCCGCTACCCATGATAGTCATTAGCGGCCCTGCAAGTGTTGCCAGTGACATACCGGTCTCAAGCGCAATGCCAACAAACGACAGGCCGCCAGCAACCGCATTAGCGGCAAATAACTGCCAGGTTTCTTCCCGCGGCCGGAACCATGCGTGCAGAACCGTTGGCCACGTAGCGGTTGCGTTGGCTACCATGGCAAGCAAGGCTCCTAGTAGTTTATTCTCTGGAAATAGCAGCGGTATGGCCAGACAAACCGTTGCGGCAATAAGGCAGCTCCAATCGATTGCTCCTTGCGGCCGGATACCTTGGCGTTTGCTGGCGCTTACGCCCAAAACGGCCGCGTTGGCCGCCGCGGCAAGACCATTTATAACTGCCGCTAAATAGGCATGGTCCAAAAAAGCAATTGCCGTAAATACCGCATTTGCGGTAAGCCAGGCAATCCACGATGCCGTTCGTGGGCGCGTATTACCCTTTAAAATGCCATAAAAATACCGTCCTGCCCCATACAAGGAAATGCCTGCACTAAGACATGCCAACACTAAACTAACGCCCACTCGCGTATCCTTTCTTTTTATAAACCTGATCTATCGTATCTAACGACGCATGTAATGTGTATAAGAAATTTCACATACAAAAAAGAGAAATTTTGAGTGGGCAGAAAGCGTATCCGCTACTCTACGGTAAATGTTCCCGCAACTTCGTCGTGCAGGTGGTCGTGAAATTTAAAATTGCCTGCTTGGTTCATGGTAATAGTAAAACTTTGGTCTTTGCTTACTGTTTTTTCAGTTACTCCATCGTAGGCGACATGTTCATCGTGACGCCCAAAAGCCATATAACGGAGAACGTCGTCGGTATTGGTAACAGTGAGAGTATCGCAAAGGTGCCCGTCTACATGGGTTGGGCTAAGCGTGCCGTTTTTAATAACCACCAAGTGGTCGATGCCTTTATTGTGGCAGGTATCCGCATTTGCTTTTCCTGATTGTAGTTGGCTGTAAAGCTGTACCGATCCATAGCCTATGGCTGCGGCAAAAATAACCGCGACAAAGCAGAACAATGTAACTCGTAAAATAGGAGATTTCATAACTCCATTAATAATACCACGAGCGAAATAGTTGCATATTATAAAATATATGGTAATGTTTTAAGGTATGGTAAGTAATAAATCAACCATTGTTGCAGCGGTAGCCCTTGAAGAAGGGTTTTTACGGCTGGCTTTTACTACTTACTAACTTTTATCGCAATTTTCAAATAGCTTTGCTATCCAGTGCCAGCCGTTACGGCTGGTTTTTGCGTAGCAAGGTTATGTATGAAAAATTCTCGTTATTACGAGCACTCGTTTAATGACAAAAAGAAAAACCGTGAAAAAGAATGGAAACGCGAACACGATGCAGGCGGGTTTAAATGCTCGCACTGTAAACGATGGGTAATTATTAACCCGTACATGGGAACGGCAAACCGCAACCATTGCCCACAGTGTTTGTGGTCTAAACATGTCGACCAACAAAAAGGCGACCGCGAGGCAGATTGCCACGGCGGCATGCGGCCTATTGGCCTTACCTTTAAACACGAAGGGCAGTTTAAACAGGGCGAGCTTATGCTGGTTCACGAATGTGCAACCTGCTTAAAAATATCCATAAACCGCATTGCCCGCGACGATACCAACGAAGGTATTTTGCAGGTCTTTGCCTCCTCAAAGTCCGACCGGCAACTTAGGGCAGCACTTAAAAACGCCGGAATCGTTCTTCTTAATAACCAAGATAAAAAGGAGGTCGATGCGCAACTGTTTGGCATAAGTGGTAGACTTTAAGTATGCAAAGCACACTCGTAGTTATTACCGGCCACCCAGGTTCGGGCAAAACCACGTTGGCGCAAAAAATCGCCAAGCAGTACGGGCTTTTATGTGTTTCAAAAGATGCGCTAAAAGAACGCATTTTTGATGGCCTTGGAACCGGCGACAAAGAATGGTCGCTCAAAGTAAGCGGCGTAAGCCACCGCATAATGGACGATATAGTCCGCCAAGAACTAGCAGCCGGGCATTCGGTGGTAGTAGAAAGCAACTTTAAACCGGGTATCGACAGCGAACGGTTTACGACAATCGTTAACGAGTCAAACGCAAACTGTATTCAAATTTTGTGTAAGGCAAGCGGCGAGGAGCTGTTTAGGCGCTGGAACGAGCGGATAGCAAATGGCGCCCGGCACGAAGGCCATGTAGAGGCGGTAAGTCTCGATCAAATACGCCGTGACTTATCGCAGCCCTACGAGCCGCTGAGTTTGCCAGGCAAGCTTATTGAGGTTGACACTACGGATGTTAGCCAAATTGTGCTGCCGATTCTTTAGTTAAGTTGAGTTCTGCTATAAGTGTTAGGGTCAAAGCGATGCTGTATGTGGCTTTTTGTACTAACAAACTCAATAACCGCATGCCTCACGGCATAGTCGAAAGTTGCGTCGTCTTCATCGGAAATCAGATTCTTTCGGAGCTCGTCAATGCCGTCCGTATCGACAGGAACGGTGGTCGCCCCAACCGTTGCCTGAAAATCTTTTTTTACAAGCCAGTGAACCGGCGACAGATCATAGCCTTTAAATATATCACTCGCCTCCCGAGCAATATCGGTAAGAGTATTCATGATGTAGTCTGTCTCAAACACCACGTAGTAATGGCCCTTGATCGTACAAAGATAGTATAAGTCTTCAGGATTCTCTCCGCGTTCCATTTCGACGGAATAGAAAGTAAAGCGAGACACGTTACTGGTGTCAGTGTACTTAGCGAGAATGGATCGAGCTGAATTAAACATATTATTTATTATAGGTTACGAATGAACTACGAGCTAGTTTTTGATAATCCAGACATAGCTCAGGTCTGGAGGGAGTCACTCCTTGTTGACGACAGGTGTTGACTCACCAGGACGACGCTTGTAGACCAACTTGCCGTTCCTGATCACTGCGTGACCGTGTTGGATATCGTTTACGTCGATATCGCCCACAGCATTTACGCCGTAGAAGAACTCGGTCTTGCCTGACAGGTGTCGCTTGAGCGCAGGCAATCCGTCGAATGTTGCGCTTTGGAAATTGTAGCTTCCGC
>DATJIC010000038.1:0-14010 GCA_035493555.1 Verrucomicrobiia bacterium
AAAATATATTGCGATGGGTAATACGTTGTTGTATATTACGTACATAGATTATGGGTCGCACAATGTACCTTTTACGACATTAGATATAGTAAACAAAGACGACTATTCATACGTCTCGTTTTACAACAAAATACGCCAATACCACTTAAATAGGGTTACGGCTTTGTTAGTAACACTCACATTAACTTAGTGTACGTAACTTATGCCGCACGGCTGATACACAACACCGGCTTGCAGGCTTTTGGCATATCAAGGTACTTCTGAAAGTACGCGTGCACGCGTACTGCTCATCAAATAGTTTTCCACACATTTGCTTTTTTGTTTGTTTGATTTTTTTATATTACATAGTTTCGTATAGTTTTTTGACTTTTTTGCTGTTTGCATTTTTAGTAACTATATTGCCCTACTCCCTTCTATCCCCTGCATTTTCGTCTATTTGCTATTTTGTTTATTAGGTATTTTAATATAGTTTTTATTGTCCAATTCCAAAATAGAACAAAAATAGAACACTTACCCAAGAGAGAAAAGAAGTGCTCGCCTTCCCACCTGCTAGCGGTAAAAGGCTTCGCCACTCACCCGAACATCTAGGTACTGCGGCGATTTACCGTGTGCCTTAAGCCAGCGCACTGCCCTTGCCATATCTTCTACCTGCTCCCCTACTCCACGGTCGATAGAGAGTTTTATTGGATAGCGGATACCATGAAGCTGCAGCGCTACCTGTCGGGTTGTTCCCTCGGGGATAATAACCTGAGTCACTGCAAACCCCTGCAGCTTTGTCAGCGCTACGGCACGGCCTACAAAGCCAAGGAAGCGGTTACTGGCGATTGCCTGGCCAGCCTCTACCTGAATGCCGCTTTTATCAACTACCTGTACGGCAGGGGTAGTAAAGTAATTTCGGGCAAAGGCCGTTCCGGTGTTATCAACGTATTGCTGCCTTCCATTAATTGTCCAACCAACGGTTGGCTCCCTAAGGGTGAGCACGAATGTCGACTTTCCAAGTCCGGCCGAGCCATCAAGCGTAATACCGGCAACTTCAGGGGCTTTTGCCTGGACGTACTGAACGAGATGATTAGTGTCCGTCATAAAACGAAGACGCTCCAGCGGCTGCGCTGAAAGATACGAATCGATGAGCGTGGCATAGGTAGTATCAAGCTGGATGGAGACATCGGTCGCACGAACAACAGCACCCGCCGTAAACTGCGAGACAAGAAAAAACAGCACACCTGCACTGGCAAGAACCAAAAGCAACGTAGCCCCGATATGCCGGCGCTGGCGCGTTAGTTCGTGAGCCTGTGCTCGCGGAGATTTGATCTGCGCATTTAGCTCGCCCGGGCTGGTTATCTGCGACGAAGTACTTCCCGTAATAGTCCGGTTACGGCGGAATGTGTAACGCTCATCAAAATCATCTTTACGTTCCTCATCGCGAAAAGCCGCCTGACGGCGCCGAGGAACATCCGTTTGTTTTTTTCTTGAAAATAGCGCCATTACTAGTGTTATTGTAACAGACTTATGCTTATTTTGCCGCACCCATAATGAGGCTTGCCATTTCCTCTGCCGCATCGGGCCGGGCAAACGCATGGAACTTTTTACTCATTTCGTTCAGCCGTTTAGGGTTTGCTAAAAGCGATGTAAGCATGTCGACTAAAAGCTGCGGGTTCGCGTTTAGCTCGTGGTCGTCAATTACCTCAACGGCACCGTTTTCGGCGTACACGCGCGCATTTTTTAGCTGATGGCCACCTGTAAGGAACCCGTTTGGAACAAGGATCGTTGGCTTAGCCAGCGCTGCCAGTTCCAAAATAGTCGTCGCGCCCGCACGGGTCACAACAATATCGGCAGTGCCCAGTAGCTCTGACATGCCGCCACTGATAAAATCGTGCAGCTGAAAGCGAGGATCGTTCTCGGGGGTAGTGGCCCGCAGCTCGTCGTACTGGCTCGTACCGGATATCAGCACCACGGATGTCATCTCAAGCAGAGCGTCCAGACGCTTTGCAACGGCGTCGTTAATGCGCCGTGCACCAAGGCCGCCACCCGTTACCACTACCAATGGTTTTTTTGGATCAAACCCCATGGCTGCCTTTAGCTTTTGCCGGCGTTCAAGACTAAACGGCATAAATTCCTCGTTAATGGGGATACCAACATATTTTGCTATTTCACGGGGGTACGAGTAGAACTTGAGCGGCGCCCCGGTAGCAATTTTTGCCGCCCACTTGGCAAGTACGCGGTTAGTAAGGCCCGGGTGGGCGTCGGAGTCATGAATAACCAGCGGTATTTTAAGCACTTTAGCGGCCATGCCTACCGGTAAACACACAAATCCGCCCTTGGTAAACACAACATCAGGCCGCCACGAACGAAGCTTGATAAGACTCTGCAAAAAGCCCAGGCCAATTAAAAACGCATCCCGGATATTGGGCAGTACTATCGAAACGGGCCGGAGCAACTGGCGCCACAGCGGCAGGTCGTTGTACCGGCGCAGTTTGCCGGAAAAAATTGTCTCTACCGGAACCGAATCATCAAAATGATGCATAATACTGCGCGCCTGCGGCGCGAACTTACGGTCGCACCAAAAGCGGATCTCGACTGATTGGTCGCGCTTTTTAAGTTCGCGAAGTACCGCGACCACTGGTGTAACGTGGCCGCCCGAGCCCCCGCCGACTGCCAGGATTTTCATAATTTCTCTCCTTATTTACCGAACCGTGAATGGTATACCGTGAAAGCTGGAACGCGAGCCCCAGTGCACCCGCAATAAATATCATGCTGGTACCACCGAAGCTAAGCAGCGGCAATGTTATTCCTGTAAGCGGAAAAACGCCAATCATTGCGGCTACATTCAATATAACATGGGCCGCTAGCCACCCAAAAACGCCCGCTACGGCCAGTTTCATCCATATATTGGTAAGATGGTCGGCTATTTTAAGCAGGCGCAGCAGCAACGCTGTAAACAGCGCCAAAATTACCGTCAGTCCCACAAACCCGAATGTCTCACCCATAATAGCGAACACCGAGTCGTTAATAGCCTCGGGCAAATAACCTGTCGCCTGCACGCTGTTGCCAATACCAACGCCAAGCAGCCCGCCGCTGCCAATGGCGATTTTGGCGTGGGTAATGTGATAGTTCGAGTCGTTGATATCCGACCCAGAGGTAGTGTCGCCACCAAAAAAGGTAATAACCCGCTCGATCCGGTGCGGCGCAATAATAATCATCAATACTCCTAAAATAAATGCCGCGCCAAGGAGACCCAGCCCCACCTTTTTACTGACGCCGCCAACCGTCATCATTGAGGCGATAATGGCCAGCATAGAGATGCCTGTCCCCATGTCTTTTTGCAGGACAATAACAAAAAATATAGCAACCAACACAAGAATACCCATGGGGATAAGCGTACGGTGGAGATCGTTCACGATTCCCTGCCGGACGCGCATGCCCAAAAATCCTGCTGTAAATGCCAGCATGCCAAACTTTAAGAGCTCGGCCGGCTGCAAGCTCCCTAGAGGCCCAAGCTCAAACCAGCGGCAAGCGCCCAGGCTACACTGGGCAACGCCGGAGTGAAGCAGGTTTCCGGCAACAAACAAAACAGCACAGGCAATTAATCCACCCACCAAAATCTTACCCGCGTTCCTTTTGATCAGCTCATAAGGTGTCAGTGCGAGCGCGACAAATGCCGCCAAAGCCAAAAGCAAACTGATGGTCTGCTTTATAAAAAAGTACATGCTGGTGTAATAGTCGGTACCGTACGCGTTATTAAGCACGTTTGCTCTTTGCGGCCCAATGGCATACATAATAATCAGCCCAAGCAGCATCAGAAGGCCCATATACAGCACAATCTGATAGTCGGGCCGGTGCCGGCGCACGACGGTCTGCGCCGCCTCCCCTGCCCTTTCTTTAAGCTGTTCGACCACCCGCATAGTTTTAGACACGCCCCCTGCTAAGGCCCCGGACTACTCCAATAAAACCTCGTGTAGCTATCTCTGTTGAATTGTGCGCTAGCTTAACATGTTTCATAGTTACCCTTTTGGCTGTAATTTCATATAACTTAGTAGCCAGTTAGAAATATCGGTAAAAATCGGCATGGCGTCCCGGCCTCCTTGGAGGTTCATATTTTTGCCGGATACTTGCACCATTATGACATACTTGGGGCCACTCGCCGCGCCTGATTCACCGCCAAACCCAAGATACGTACCGACCGTTTGGTTATCTACGTAGTGGCCGTTTTCGATTGTCTGCGAGGTTCCTGTTTTACCGCCAATGTAGTACCCTGGCTTATCTTTTCCGGCATAAAAGGCCGAACGGGCATCGTGGATCATCTTACGCATCGTATCAGAGGTGGTGGCCTTAATCGCATTCGCCACCGACCCTTTAGACGCTGCCGGTGTGAACGCATCGCCATCGTCATTCATTGTGCCGGCAATAATGCTTGGCGTGTGGTAGGTTCCCCCATTAATCACGGCGCTAAAGGCGGCTCCTACCTGCAGCATAGTCACGTCCAACCCCTGTCCAAAGGCCATGTTTGAATACCGCACCGCGTTTCCTTGCGGATCGCTAGGTGGAATAATTGTTCCGGCCTGCTCGTTCGCAAGCTCGATACCCGTTAACTGGCCCAGGTGCAGCTTATTGTAAAAATAATCATACATCGTGTTACGGGCAGCCAGCGTTATACTTTTGCCGTCGCCCAGGCGCTCGGCAACGGTCACAAACCCTGTGTTAAGCGAGTAGTTCAGCGCGTGCTGAAAGGTAATATTCCCCGTTTGGCCCTTTGTCGCGTTTGTAATCGTGGCATCATCAACCGTAATGTAGTCGGTGTTATTGTAGGTCGACTCCGGTCCAACGGCACCCTTATCAACCCCTGTTGTCATGGTAATCGTCTTTATGTCCGATCCAGGCTCGTACGGAGCGCTAATGGTCGCATTGTTAAAGGCATCGGCGTTTTGCACCTTGTTATATTCGCTGGGATTATACGTGGGGAAATTCGCCATCGAGAGCACCTTGCCAGTCTGCGGGTCCATCACCAGAACGCTACCATTGGTTGCGCCCGATTTTTTAAGGCCGTCGGCAAGTGCCTTTTCGGTATACGCCTGCACATTCCGGTCAAGCGTCATAACAACGTTTTCACCGTTTTGAGGAGGAATGTTGATATTTTTATTGCCAATGGTAAGCGGAACGTTACTGATATCGGTTACAGATTGGAGCAGCCCGTCTTTGCCAGTTAACCGGGCGTTCATGGCGTCTTCAAGCCCGTACTGGCCTTTGCCCTCATTATTAACAAAACCAAGTATCTGAGCTGCCAGCTTGCCCTCTGGATAAACGCGCTGGCTTTCCTCCTGGAACCCTAGCCCCCTGAGGTTCTCTTTTTTCATCATTTCGGCCTGCTGCCGCGTTACCTTGGTGGCAAGAATCTGGTACCGCGAATCTTTCAGGCCAAGCAAACGGTCGAGGTTTGGCCTCGCGTTACCGCCTGCCACACGGTGGATAAGATCAATCATCTTTTGCGGTTCATCTACAATTTTTGGATCGGCAAACGCCGTATAAACCGCCTGGTTAAGTACCAGCGGAACGGGGGTCCCGTCGTCCATTGCGTAAATCTCGCCCCGCTTAGCGGGGATAATCAGCTGTTTCAGCTGTTCGTTATTTGCCTGCGCAACGTAATAATCATGCCGGATGATCTGCAAATAAAACAGCCGCACGATAAAAATAGCCATAATGACGAGAGTCAGAATGGCGAGGGTTCGCGCGCGGCTGCCTTTTTTCAAATCTAGTTGCATAGTTCCCTATTCGCCGACGTAATCCGTTTGAGATGGCTGCGTCATGTTACGCGCAACGCTAGAGTTCTGGACGTTTTCAAGCGCGGTGAGACGTGCGTTTTCTACCTGGAGATCAGTCTTTTGGTTGTTAAGATCGGCGATTTTACTGTCGATCTTTTGCGCTTCGTAGTCATAGCTGGTTGCACGGGTGGCTTGGGTTAAGTATATCAAACCAAGCACTGTAATCATAAGGGCGACAAGCACCGTATGGGTCACGGGGCCGAGTTTGACTGGCGAAGCAAAGCGTGTGGTATTTTGGTTGCGTCCCCAACTACCGGAGCTTCGACGGTTGAATTGTGTGCTTCGTGCGTATGACATTATTTTATATCTTGTTTATTTTTGTTTTGATTTGTCGTGGAGGTGCGTCCGCCTAAGCGGACGCACCAAATCGGTTATTTAAAACGTACAGTAACTTGCGTTTCTACTGATGCGTTTTGTACTGGAATGTGAATTGGCATGGTGTTTTGCCCCTTCCCTTTTTTTGTTTTATTTTTTCACTGCGACGCGAAGCTTTGCGCTTCGGGACCGCGGATTGTGAACGTCGTAAATATCCCCGGCAAGCGGTTTTTTGGTCAGTATATCCAGTTCGGCCTCATACCCGGCGTTTTTTTGTTCGCCAAAGTAGTGCTTTACCAGCCGGTCCTCTAGGCTATGAAAACTAATGATCCCGACTCGCCCGCCCGTTTTAAGGAGCTTGGGGAGTAACGGCAGCACGTCTTCGACTTGCCGGAGTTCCTCGTTGACCGCAATGCGGAGAGCTTGAAAAGTACGCGTAGCAGGATGGATTTTTTTCCATTTGCCACGATAATTTTGCTTTATCAGCTCAGCGAGATCTTCAGTAGTGTGGATTGGCCGGTGGGTAGTGATTGCTTCGGCAATGCGCCGCGCAAACCCCATCGGTTCCTCTCCGTAGGTCGTAATGATACGCGCCAGTTCATCGCGCGTTGCGGTATTAACCAACGTGTCGGCCGATACCTCTTGGCGACGATCCATACGCATATCCAGCGGACCGTTTTTTGTAAAAGAAAACCCTCGTTCGTGCTGATCGAGCTGTGGTGACGACACCCCCAAATCAATCAACACGAGATTAAACTGCTTCCCTTCTGTAACAAGCTGGCGTGCAGCTGCGACAAAGTCGGTATGCAATAATCTGACTCCTTTTTGTTCGAATTCGCTTAAATGACTAATTGCGTAATCATCGCGGTCGACCAAAACAGAGTCTGTGTAGTTTGTGGTTTTTGCTAAAACTTGACGTGCATGACCGCCGTAACCCGCCGTCAGATCGAGATAATTCTCGCCTGAAATAGGCTTAAGCTGGTCAAGTGTCGCATCTAGCAAAACCGGAACATGATGTGGTGGATGTTCTTTGATACTCATCGATACTTTTATTATACAATATAATTTTCGTATCGCTCGAGATCACCTATCTGACAGCAGAGCTTTTTTGTTTTTTGGTGTGTTTGTTTTTGTATATAAGTTGTCTGGATGATGTTTTAGCGTTACGTTGTAACTCATATTCATCCAGATTGAGAGACTTATGTGTGTGAGGTGGAGTTTTTTGGGAGGTGTTTTAGGTTTAGAGGAAGGTGCGTCGGTGTTTTTTATGTGGTACCGGGTAATTCCACTGCTCGTACTGTCAGATAGGTGGCCTCGAGGTATTCTCTTTGCTACTATCTGTTTAATTGTTAAAGTGCCGTATTTGTTTACTACCCTATTCGGCAACGCTCGGAGCCATGATACGCCAGTAGGCGCCAGCCCGAATCGCAACCAGCTCCCGGTCAATTCCAGCGTAGTCCAGCAAATGCTGCTCAATCGTTACCCGGCCTTGTTTTTGGTCGAGCTCCGCACTGGTTTTACCGCGTCGAAACTTTACGTTGAGGTCGGCAACTCTTTCATCAAGAATGCTGCCCTGTAACGCTGGCTCGACCTCTCTATCCCACACTGTCTGTGGGTAAAGATGGAGGTATTTACCAAAACCGCGCGTGACCACTACCCCGCTGGCTAACTCGTTACGAAGCTCGGTCGGTATTGTTAACCGACGCTTGTCATCAAGCTTTCGTTCAAAGTAATCCACTTGTAGTGTTGGTCCTGCCGTTTTTTGGCTTTGGTTAGGTTAGTTTTTAAACGTTAGTGGCTTTTTGTTTCGTTGTGGTGTTACCCACTTCTTTCCACTGGCCTTACTATAATACCCACAATTACCCACGACAACCCCTATTTTTCCATTCGTACACAGCCGCTGGGTGAATTATCCACACATTTGTGGATAACCGGCTTATGTACCGAGGATACGAAAATACCACGATTCTGGAGATCGTGGTATTTTTGGCTACTATTTTTATCTACCTGGTAAATAAAAGACTGGCGATTTGCGTGTCAAACTGTGTGGTTACCTGCAAAGCAATCCATGCAGTAAAAATAAACAGGTTAACTACTACAGAGACAATAAGAACGGCACTCTTCAGGTCCTGGCTCATGGTAGATGCCGACATTACGGTTTCGGTCGCTTCGGTTTGGAGTATTGTGTTTGTTTTTTGTGTCATAATAATCTTAATTTAGCATATTGCTTATGCTTTGTCAATTACTACAACTCTTATTCACCAAAAAGCAATGCTATAGCGCCGGCTATCCCCACGACATCCGACACGGACGGAGGCAGCTCGCCTTGCTGTGCGGGCAGCTTGTTGCCGCCAGGAGCCACGACATGGACGCCCTCTACCCCTTCGGGTATACCCCAAAAGCTTTTTGCTTTGTCATCTAAAAAGACCAGCCGCTGTACGTTAAGCGGCAAAAATTCCTTGCTGAGCGCAGGCGGCACAATAAACGTCCCGTCCGGCTGCTTCCAACCCGTCAGCAGCTTCCCTTTTTCTTCAATGTGCGTCACAAGGTGCGGTACCTCTAAGAGGCCGGTGATTTCCAGTTTTGTCAGCTGCCAGGCCTCCTCTACCCCATAGGTAATGATTCCGTAGTGGAGCTGGCGGTCATTAAGAATCTGCAAAAGCTCACGCGCCTGCGGTAAAAGTAAGTTAACGCTCTTGGCGCGTTCGATTAGGCGTTCACGGATATGCTCCCACGTCACGCTGCTTCCGGCTTCTTCAAGCAGCATATGCACGTGACGGATCGTATCAAAGGTCTTGCCTTCGCTTTCGATGCGCGTCCGGGCACTGCGGAATGTATCGGGCAGGATGCCAGTCTCTTCTTTTAGCACTTCTTCAAGCACAGTCTGGACCCCATCCGTATCGCCAATACAGCGGTCAAAATCAAGAACGTAAAAAGTATCAGCGGCCATTGAGGGTATTATATAACCCTATGATCGCACTCGCAACCGCTTCAGAGTCGTGGCGGATAAGTGAGCGTGTTACCGGGAGCTTATCGGCCGTGTGCTGCGCCGCAATTGGCCCCAAAAAGCGTCCGCTCACCGCTTTATATGGCCGCGCTTGCAGCTGCGTTTCGTCAACGGAGACCAAAAAGGCGTCCTCGGCCTCGTACCGTTTGGCCAGTTCGGCATCGGGCTGCTGTTCGTTATACAAAACGTAATCAAGGAACGAACCGCCGCCAAAACGCTCGATCTCATCTGCGTGGTCGCTCACGCTAAACCCTTCGGTCTGACCTTTTTTGGTGACCAGGTTTGAGACATACACCACTTTGGCTTTGGTTTTTCGAAGCGCGTCGCCAACTCCCTGGATAACCAGGAGCGGACCCAGCGACGTATATAGGTCGCCCGGAGCAATAACTACCAGATCAGCCTGCAGAATGGCTTCAATCGCAGCAGGATTAGGATGCGCCGCCGGAACCAGCGAAAGAGTTGCACGCCGCGGGTCATGCTCAAAATACTCGGCATCAATCACCCGCTCGCCACGTAAAATCACGCTCGCCTGGGGCCATTCCATTTTAAGCCGGACGTTGTCGAGGGTTGCCGGAAGAACAACCCCGTTCACACGCAAAATCTCCGACGCCGTCTCCACTGCCTCGGAAAAATTGCCGGTAACTTTTTCAAGCGCCGTTAAAAGAATATTACCAAACGAATGGCCGCCGAATGTTCCCTCTTCAAACCGGTAATTAAACAGGTCGCGCACCTTTGGCGACTCGCTTAAGGCAACGAGGCACTGCCGCACGTCGCCTGGCGGCAACGTCCCGAGTTCGTCACGCAGTACACCCGTGCTTCCGCCGTCGTCTGCCATGTTCACGATGGCCGCAATTGAATGCGAATACTGCTTAAGACTCTTAAGCAGAGTAAAGCTGCCCGTGCCCCCGCCGATAACGGCGATCTTTAACCCGTCACTTGGAAACGGATCTTCCATTTATGCATTCTCCCGTAAATGTTTAATTACTTTCCCAAACCACAAGGCGCTGGGCCGCAGCTTACGATGACCCGTTAGGTAGTCGACTTCAGCCAGCCCGAACCGCGGCCATGTTCCTTTGTCCCACTCAAAATTATCAAGCAAGCTCCAATGCAGGTAACCCTCTAGCTGCACGCCGCTGTCCATTGCTTTTTGCATGCCCAAAAGTGTTTGGGTGATCCACCACTGACGATTCTCATCGGCATGGTCGGCAAGTCCATTCTCTGTTATGAGGATTGGCAAGCCGTATTTTTCGTGGACCCGCTCAAGTGCCTGCTGGATATTCGCCGGAGCCATATCCCAGCCCAAATCGCTCACCCGCTCGTCGGGGTTGTGAACCCGGTAGCCATAGACCCGATCGCTAAAATAATAGTTCATACCGATAAAATCACATTGTTTTACTACTTTACGCAAAAAATAGTCGTCGCGGATAAACTGGTGAAAATCCGCGTATTTGCGGCTAAGCAGCGCATCGTCGCCAGCATAGATGTACGGTGAGTTTTTTGCGATCGAAACTTTATAACGGCGGTTGATGGCGTGGATTGCTGCGGCCGCCTGATTATGTGCGTACGCCAGGTTGTTAAGCACGCGCCGGCACATGCGGCGGCTGGTGACATTCGGGGGCCAGTAGCCCATCATGTAGCTCTCGTAGGCGTACACCTCAGGCTCGTTAATGGTGATTACCAGCCGGATACCCGAGCCGAGTTCACGGAGGATTTTTTCAGCAAAGCGAACAAAATATTGAACATTGGACCTTTTTTCAAAACCACCGCGCGCACTAAACCATAGCGGAAGCGTAAAGTGAAACAGCGTCACGACAGGTTCGATACCCCTGCGTTCCAGTTCGGCAACATACGATTTGTAATGTTCCACCGCCTCGATATTCCAGGCGCCCTCTTCGGGCTCAACCCGTGACCACTCGACGCTAAAACGGAACGCGTTCATGTTCATTTTTTTGAGCAGGTCAAAATCCTCCTCATAGCGGTGGTAATGGTCGGTGCTTTTACCAGATACGTAGCTCTGGGGATCCTTGGCCTCTTTTTGGCTATCCTGCCAACCGTGGAGTTCGCCAAAATGATACTCCGACTGAGCAGCCAGCGATTTAGCATTTTCGAGTTCCCAAACGGACCACTGGTTATGGGTGCCGCCCTCAACCTGGTGGGCGCTGGTCGATGCCCCCCAAAGAAACTTTTTAGGAAACCGTAAAGTTGGTTTTTTCTGCATACCTACCTATTATACGGCATCGTTTAGATGTAAAATAAAGGAATGATGGGAACCTTCCTTCGTCTCCTCTGGCGAATTTTTGTCGGAGTTATTGCCGCCGCTCTCGGTTATGGCACTGTTTTTTTATTTTACCCCTATCTGCACAACCATCTCCCATTTGTTATCAATATAATCATTTTATACGTACTGGTTGCCTATTTTGGTATCCCAACGCTCATCCGCCTCTGGCACTTTGTACTTAAACCGCGCCATTTGCCGCTGTACGTCACGAGCGCCGACGGCTGGTCAAGCGACCCTGTCAATATTGCCATCGTATGCAAAAACCAAAGGCAGCTCGAGCGCGCCATGCAAAAAGCCGGCTGGTTTCCTGCCGACAAAGCCACGCTTAAAAACACATTGCGCTTTGCTTACTCCATGGTATTTAAGCAGCCATACCCAACGGCACCATTTAGCAAGCTATACCTGTTTGGACGCTACCAGGACCTTGGCTACCAAATTCAAACGGGCACACCACCGACGCCATGGCACCGCCACCATATCCGCTTCTGGCAGCTCCTGCCGGACGATCCCGAAAAGCCCCATCAGCACGTCACATTTTGGCAAAACATATTTAAGCTGTTTGCCGCAAACAAACGACAGATATGGATTGGTGCCGCCACCCACGACATTGGGCCGTTTGCACTACGCGTCAACAGCCTTCAGGTGACGCACCAAATAGATAAATTTACAGACGCAGAACGCGATTTTGTCATTTCGACGCTCGAGAAATCAAAAAGTGTTGCCCGGTGCGAAACAATACCAGCCGGTGAGCCGGTAAAGTTTCGGGGCCAGACATTCGGGGTGAGTATCGTTACCGACGGCAACCTGCAGGTACTTGAACTAAAGTAGCTAAAAGGCGTTTAAAAAGTCGCGAACTTCATCCTGCGTTATAAGCTCCATGGCATACAGCGCACGAACAAGTTCTACAAGCTCACGACTTTCAAAAATAGCCTCCCGCTTTTGGTCGAGGTCTGTAATAGGGCGAGCGCTTTCCTCTTCTTCATCGATTACATTGCCGCCCACGGCAAAGCCTAAATCGGTCCGGACAAGCACCTCGCCCGACCTAATGTTAATTTCAAAGCTTTGCTCAATAAACTGCTCGACGACACCAGGCAGGCGCAACATATCCTCAATGCTGTACTTTTGTTTAAGCTCCAAAGGGAGATCCGAGTCGTGAACCATCTGTTGCAGCAGCCCTACCGCCTCTTGGCTCAGTTCCTCAATAACGACAAAAACGCCCGCCTGAATGGTAATTGTTTCTTCACCTGGCCGTGCATAAAAATCATACACGCTGCGGCTGTCATCCCCCTGGACCTCCTCGTCAACAAAAATAAACTCACCACCAGTCTCCTGGTTAATATCCAGCGCCTTAGCATAGGCCGGAACAATCAACCTGCCGACGAGCGCCTCTCGGAACAACTGGTCGTTCGCCGAATCGAAATATGCAATTTCGCCGTATTCTCCCCTCATGGTCTGCTCACTGTGACAGACTCTGTCCCCTGATGCAAGCAGTAGCGTTATAAGGTAACGACGTCTTCGCCAAAGTGCTTTTGAAGGCGCATTTTAATGCTGCCTTCGTGACGGCCCAGCTTATCGCTCAGCTGTTCGATAGTGGCACCGTTTTGAAATTCCTGCTTGAGCACCGCATCATCGTCTGTTTGCCACGGCCTGTAGGCATTGGGGTGTGTCTCGCGCATTTTAGCAATTTTATCCGACCATGAGTTTGGATTCTTCGACGCAGTGGATTTTACAGGTTGGTCCTTGCGGCTTTTTGCTTTTTGCAGCAAATGGTCAAACCTTTTCGTATCAGTATGCGCCCGAGAGCGAAGTTGTTCGTCAATTGCCTGGGCGTCCCCGCTAATGGCCAGCGCCATCCGGTTTATACCGGACAAATAAAGGTTGTTCAAGTTTTTTACTCGGCTTAGCGCCACATACCCCATACCTTCGACGAACGCTTTGCGAAGATCAATGCGGGCGGCATCAAGGGTCATGCCCTGGCTTTTATGTACCGTGATAGCCCACGCGAGCCGGAGAGGTATTTGGGTAATGCTCGCCCGTTTTTTATCGCCGTCACGTAGCTCCCAGGTGTCAGGAGCCATGCTTACCGTATGCCCGTTACGGAACTTCACCACCGGATATTCCGTGGCAGGCTCAAACTCCACCACCTCACCAATACTGCCATTGGCGTATTTCCTGTCGCTGGCGTTTTTAACCGCCATAACAAGCGCGCCTTTTTTGAGCCGCAGGACCTCGGGTGCTAGTACGGAACGTTGTAAATTTTCCACATAATTAGCACTCCCCGTGGTGGTCTCTGTATAAAAAAGTTCGTCACCCGAAAGCTCGTCGAGCTTCAGCTCGTTAAGGCGGTCAACGTCGATATTTACCGTGTGCAGCTCGGTAAGTACCATACCCTCGGGCGGTTCGTGCCCGACACGCTCGAGCAGCTTTTCGGCGTGATGGCGACGGATATCACCGTCTCTCAGAGCATTAAGAATACCAAGCAGCTCTTCGTCGTCCTGCCTGTGCTGCTCCTGCAAATAGCAGATCGTCGGATCGAGCTCCTGCCACACGTTACTATGTACGACAAATCCGCCAGCGCGGGTATCCCCGCGGTT
>DATJIC010000039.1:0-8165 GCA_035493555.1 Verrucomicrobiia bacterium
TCGTAAAGCGGTATTTCCCATCAAGTGATTCACGGCGGCGGCGGATCGTCATACCATCGGCAGCCTCCCTTGATTCAATCACGCGGCTGTCACCGATTTTATATTTTGAACTCACCTTGTTTCGTCCTCTCTATGACTCACTCGAATTTTTGTTCTTTTTACGACGGCGTAGGAATGCTGGCGTATCAGACTCATCTTCGTCTTCGGGGGGACTGCTCCAAATGTCGTGCGTTGTTTCTTCGGCGAAAGCGGCGGCGGCCTCGGTGTGGTCGAGATCCATATCAATACCTTCAACAGCATCGTCAGCCACTGATTCTGCTTCAACAGGAGCCTTCACAGCGGCAGGGCTAGCTACAGAGCCGGTTGGCGTTTCAAGCTGAGCAGCTTGTTCATGGAAGTAAGCGCTGTCAAATCCGGTTGCAATAACCGTAATGATAAGCTCGTCTTCAAGCTCCGGCTTGAGCGTCGCACCAAATATAATGTTGGCATCTGGCGAAACCGCACTGGTGATAATTTCAGCAGCTTCCTGAATTTCACTCATGCTCATGTCGTAGCCACCGGTAACATTAAACAGAACGCCCTTGGCACCGTCAATCGACACTTCAATAAGCGGCGACTCGATTGCTTGCTGGGCCGCCTGCGAAGCGCGGTCATCCCCGCTTGCACGGCCAATGCCCATGAGTGCAGAGCCGGCATTGCTCATAATCGCCTTAACGTCGGCAAAGTCGAGGTTAATAAGGCCATGCTCGGTAATAAGCTCCGAGATACCTTGAACACCTTGACGAAGCACGTCATCGGCAATTTTAAATGTCTCAAGAAGCGGCGTGCGTCGATCAATCGTTTGCAGCAGGCGGTCGTTTGGAATAGTGATAAGCGTATCAACCTGGCGGCCAAGCTGGGCAATTGCCCATTCGGCGTTCTGGCGGCGCTTTTCTCCTTCAAAACTAAATGGCTTGGTAGCAACGCCTACTACCAGGATTCCCATTTCGCGGGCGATTTCGGCAACAACGTGGCCGGCACCGCTACCAGTACCGCCACCGGCACCAATAGTAACAAATACCATATCAGCACCTTGGAGTGCTTCCTGGATTTCGTCTTTTGACTCCTCGGCGGCTTTTTGCCCCTGAGAAGGATCGGCACCTGCACCCAGGCCTCCGGTAGTATTGTGTCCCAGGTGAATCTTAAGATCCGCCCTGGAATTGTGAAGTGCTTGAGCATCGGTGTTCATGGCAATGAACTGTACACCGGACAAGCCGGCATCCTTCATACGGTTAACGGCCGAACCGCCAGCACCACCAACACCAACAACTTTAATGCTGGCAAATGTTTGTATTTCGCTTGGTTTTACTTCAGGCATGGAATTATAGTCTCCCCCGATTTCTATTCATTCTTTAGTATAACATTTATTGTTCAAAAACAAATTACGCCTTAAACTTGTCCAAAAACTTGGAGATGGCTCCGCCAGCGCTCTTAAGGGCTTTGCCGCCATTACCCGGCTTATGACCGCTTGCCGGTTGGTGCGACCCTTGGGCATCGAGGAGCATAAGGCCAACAACAGCGGCAAACTGTGGCTCTTCGATGTTTTCAGCGACACCACCGTACCCAGACGATTTACCAATGCGGGCAGCAAGACCCAGCTTTTCTTTGGCAAACTCCGCCATCCCTTTTATTTTTGCCGTGCCGCCCGTAAGGACAACACCGCTAGGAAGCTGGCCTGCCCGGCCAGCCTTTTTGAGCTCTTTATGAACTGCATCAAAAATTTCTTCAAGCCGGGCCTCAACGATTTCATCCACGTCGCTTGAGTCAAATGCAAACGTTTCTTTTTCTTGCTTTATGGTAATGCGCTCGTCATTCTTGCGCGCAACGGCTGTCGCGTGACCGGTTTTTATCCGTTCGGCAATTTCAGGGTCGGTTTTTAAGCCAATAGCAAGGTCGTTAGTAATGTTAACGCCGCCCAAAGGAATAACTGCTACATACTGCAAATCACCTTCTTCAAAAACAGCCACGCTTGTTGTCGCGCCGCCAAAATCAACCACGGCAACGCCGTTTTCAATTTGCTGCTCACTGAGCACCGCTTTGGCTGCGGCAAGTACGGCTGGCGTAATAGTGCGCGGCATAACCTTTGCCATTTCGGCCGATTTTTGAAGGTTAGCCAAATGAGGGGCGAGCGCCGAGACAACGTTCGCGTTAATCTCAAGCCGAGTACCAGTCATACCAATAGGATCCTTGATATTATCTTGCCCATCAAGACGGTAGGCATGAGGCACAACCTCAAGTATTTCGCGGTTTGCCGGTACTTTACCAAGTGTCGCAACCTCTTCGATACGGGCAAGATCTTCGTGAGTAATTTCGTGATCCATCGATCCAACGGCGATCATGCCGTCGGCTGTCGTGCTTAGAATATGAGAGCCATTAATACTGAGAGAAGCGGCGTTCACCTGATAGCCGCTCATACGCTCCGCTTCTCCAAGCGCATCGTCAATCGCCTGCGCTGGCCCAGTAAGATTTGCCACGACTCCCTTTCGCATACCGCTATTTGGCGCCTGTCCAACCCCTACAATGGTTGGTGTTCCTGTTGTCGCATCGATATGACCCACAACACAACGAACAGTTGTCGTTCCGATATCAATACCGACAGCGTATCGAGATGTTTCTTGCATACGTAAAAGTATACCGCTTATGAACGCTTTTGCCTAGATTATGAGGCGAGAAATCGCTTTGCAGCACGGACGGAAAGCCCTACGTAACAGGTTCAGGCTCAAAAGAGCCGCTCCTAGTTATAGCTGAGTAAGTATCTCGGCACCATTCTCGGTAATAAGCACCGTGTGCTCAAAGTGTGCGGCGAGACTTCCGTCGCGCGTGCGGATAGTCCAACCGTCGGCGTCGGTGGCGATGCGTTCTTTACCAAGCATTGCCATTGGCTCAATGGCAATTGTATCTCCCGGCCTCAGTAAAACTCCTGTGCCTTTCCGTCCGTAGTTAGGAATTTCGGGAGGCATATGCATCTCTTCGCCTACGCCGTGACCCACCAGTTCACGCACAATACCCAGTTTTGCGTCGGTCAGCACCTTCTCTACCGCCGCGCTAATATCACCGGTATGAGTAGGGCCTTTAATAGCGTCAATGCCGGCATATAAGCTGCGTTCGGTTGCATTGATAAGGTGTTTCTTGACGCCCGTTGGCTTGTCGTCGATCACCATTGTAAATGCCGCGTCGGTCTTCATGCCCTTATACGTGATCACTAAATCAAAACTGGCGACATCACCTTTTTCAAATGTATAGTCGGTTGGCACTCCGTGAACAATCTCATCGTTAGTACTAATACAAATAACACCAGGAAAGTTGACTTCATCGGTTTTATACGTTGCAACCGCGCCAAGACGTTTAATTTCTTTTGCCACCCAGGCATCAACCTCTAGCTCGCTCATGCCAGCATGAACAATCTTTTTAAGACCATCGTAAATCGCCGCGAGCAGTTTACCACCTTCGCGCATTGCCTCAATTTGTGCCGCTGTTTTTACTGGTTGTGTCATACTTCTGCCTACGCCAGCTTGTGAGCAACCATTTCATCCATAATACGGTCATGTACCTGGCCAACGGAGCCCGTACCATCAATATGAGCAACGTTAACTCCTTGCTCGGTAAGATAGGTAAGAATCGGGTATATCTCAGTACGGTAAATGCGAAGCCGTTCGTCGACAGCCTCGGGGGTGTCATCAATGCGGCCGCGAACCTCAATGCGTTTTAGAAGTTCGCTGCGAGGAACCTCGAGAACAATAACAAGCTGAATGGACCGCTCGTGATCGGGTCGTGAGTCAATAAGCCACTTAGCTTGGGAAAGCTGGCGCGGGTAGCCGTCTAAAATCACACGGTCAACGTTTTTTGCCCTTTTTAAGGCATCACCCATAAGCTCGTTTACCTTCTCGGGTGTGACAAGCTTGCCGCTCTGCATTTCTTTAATCAGTTCAATATCGTGAGTGTCACGCAAAAGTTGGCCCGAGCTTAACCAGCGCCAGTTATTGCGCGCAGCTAATAATTGCCCCTGCACGCTTTTGCCTGCACCAGCGGGACCAAAAAATACGATCATCTTCTCTCCTCTTATCCGTTTAGTTGAGCGCTTCTTTAACCAGCTTAGCCAGTAGTGCGCCGTCGGCAGCATTGCCCACTTCTTTTTTAACGGCACCCATCACTTGACCCATCATCTTTACATCGGTTGCACCTAGTTCGGCAATCTTAGCGTCCACAACAGTTTTTAGTTCGGCTTCGCTGAGTTGTTCAGGAAGATAATTACTCAGAATTTCAGCCTCGCGGCGCTCGTTTTCGGCCGAATCTTCGCGCATGTTCTGCTCGTAGATAGCTGCCGACTCGTTACGTTTTTTTACTTCCTTCGCAATAATCTGTTCGATCGTCGCATCATCAAGACCGGTATCACGTTTATTTTGCGCCACTTCTTCATTGAGAATGGCGGCCTTAAGACCACGGAGCGTTTCCCCGGCAAAACGATTGCCGCCCAAAAGAGCGGCTTTCATATCGCTTTCAATGCGCTGCTTCAGCGCCATGAACTAGCGGATCCCCAGTCGGGCTTTAGCTAGTTTGTCAGCCTTGCGTTCCTTGCGGATAATCGCCTTCTGACGCCGTTCGGTTTTGCTTAGTGGCTTTGAAAAGCGCATCGATGCTTTGGCGCTCGCCAGTACACCGCTCTGCAATACCTTGCGGTTGAAACGACGAATAATGTTTTCGTTCGCTTCGCGTTCGTCTTTACGTGTTACTTGTACCATATCGCTAGCTATTGTAACAGAGAAATCCCTTTGGTGCAAGAAACTTAGCTGAGATATTTACTCATTCGTGAGCTCCAGATGCAACAGACGGCCCTCTACGGTTCGCCTGCCCTGCCATTCATTTACCGTAGGCTGAAACCACACAGTTACATACTCGCCTGGTTCAACAAAAAAATGCTCCGGAGCGTTAAAGGCAAGAAACTGCAGCGGCTTCCTGTTCGCGTCCCGGAGCTCTAGTTTGACGTGCTGAGCGTTCGCCCCCATTCGGCGCTGGTTAGTTACCAGAAGCCCCATAGCTTTAATAACCGGCTCCGGATTGCCGCTTCCAAACGGCTCAAGTGTCGCCAGCTCGTTAAGCAGCCCCTCATGGACATCCCCAAAATCAGCAATCGTTACATCTTCCCTCGGGAGAAGCAAAGCAGCTTGATTGAACAATTTTTTTGTTCTATAAAACTCGTTTACCCGCTCTCTAAAAAGCGGGATGTTCTTTGTCGGGAGCGTCACTCCTGCCGCCAGCTTATGTCCGCCGCCTTTGGTGATAATGTCATCAGCCGCCCGGATAGCGTCGGCCGCACTAAAATCGCCGAAACTCCGCGCCGATCCCTTGCTCTCTTCACCCATTTCCTGAAGCACATAGGTGGGCTTCTTGTATTTTTCTAAAAGCTTTGCGGCAACAATACCAATAATACCGTGGCTCCAGTCGGGGTGGCTAACAACCAGAACGGGGTAGGCTACATACTGCTCCGCCTGAAGAATAGCCGCCTGATAAATTTTATCCTGATCGGATCGGCGTGAAATATTTAAGGTGTCAAGCTGTCTTGCTCTTTCAAGCGCCTCAAGGCCTTCTTCCGCCCGAAGCATGTCGAGCGCATACTGTGCCGTTTCAAGACGGCCCGCCGCGTTCATCCGTGGGCCCAGCCCAAACCCTAAGTGCCGTGCATTCACCTTTTCCGGCTCAACACCGGCAACAGCCATCAGCGCCCTAAGGCCCGGACGGCGCGTTTTACTCAGTACCTTTAGCCCCCAAAACACATTCGTCCTGTTTTCATCCACCAGCGTAACGACATCACATACAGTCCCGAGAGCAACGAGGTCTAAAAGCCATTTTTCATGCCCCAAGGGGAGACCGTCCAGGCGGGTTTGCAGCGCCTGAATCAATTTAAACGCCACGCCAACTCCCGGCAAATCTAGGAACGGATAGATTTTCCCCTTGTAAGAAGAGTTGGGTTTTAAGATATAATTCTTGTACTCGTCCGGAAAGTCCATAAGCAAGCGTTTAGGGTTAATCACCGCAACAGCCGGCGGCTGGACAGGCGCAACGTTATGATGATCGGTCACAATCACGTCAACGTCCAGCTCGTTGGCGCGGTTTATCTCTTTTTCGCTAAGACTACCGCAGTCTACCGTTACGATTATCTTAGCCCCCATTGCAGCAATCTTTTCGACAGCATCAACCGTTAGCCCATAGCCTTCCACAAACCTATTAGGAATAAAGGCATCAACCTGCTGGAACCCAAAACTTTCAAAGCCATCAAGAAGCGTCGTGGTCGCCGTTAGGCCATCGATATCATAATCACCGTATATGACGATATGTTCGTTGTCCTTATGGGCCTTAACTAACCGCTCTACCGCCGCTTGCATATCCGGCAGCAAAAATGGATCATGAACACGCGCATAATCTGGATATAAAAACAAATCCCGCGCCTCGCCGGTGAGACCCCGTGCCGCTAGGATATCTTCAAATAATGACATTAGAGATCGGCTGATGAACGCTTTGGACGTGCAGCGTGCTGCTGTGATTTGATCACAATGCTTTGGAGCTCTTTGAAAATAGGAAACTGCTTGTTCGTTGAGTAGATCTTTGTGTTGCCCTGCTTGTCGCTTGTGAGGAACCCGACTTTTTCGAGGCGTTTGAGTTCGCGCTGGATATTGCCCGGATCTTCTTTAATAAGTTTAGCAAGACCACGAACATGCGTGTGGAAGTCTGGATACTTAGCGTACACAACCACAATTTTTCGTCGCACTCTCGAGGTAATAAAAACGTCTAACATATCTTCCCTTGGTTAATGACTGACTCTTCCGTTGCTTTTTATTCTACACTTTTTATGGCCGCTTTTGCAAGTTCGTTTAGCGCCAATTCAAAACAATTTGGTTAATTTTCGCGATCGTCTCTTCATGCGACGGGATATCATTTTGCTCGTAGTAGTGGTTCGTTCCCATAAAGTTCTCCTTTACATCCAAAATCTGAAGCTCATCCGCAATGATATGAAGCTTGTCTACCATAGGAACGGTGGCAATAGGTGTGGCGACCACGAGTTTTTTAATACGGATAGGCTTTAAGAAATCCACCGCAACGTCAATAGCCGCTCCGTTGTCCAGACCGTCCGCAACCAGAATAACCGTATGGTCGCGAAGCATGTCGGCATCAATAATACCTCCATCACCGAGCAACCGGTTAAGGCGCTGAAACGCCTCGCGCTTTTGTTCCTCAAGATAGCCGTGAAATTCACCTGTGTACTCTTCAATCTCGCCAGCGCTAAACATGCCGTTGTACGTAAAACCGCCATCCTGCGATACGCCGCCAAAGCTCATATTCTCGCCCGGAATCGGAATCTCCTCAATTAGCAGCATAGTAAGGATACAGTGCAGTGCACTGGCAATCTGCTCACCCACCTGAACGGCACCGTCACTTAAGGCTACGACTGCGCAGTTCTCATACCGATACTTCTCCACCAGCTTGCCAGCCAAAATTTGGCCAGCCTGCGCACGACTTTCAAAATACATATGCTTATTTTAACAGTATAATGAAAGATATGCACTATTATGAGGTGGCTCCAACTCAGATTATCCGCGCCACCAGCGCTTCGTTTACCTATGCGTCCGAGCAACCGCTTGTTATAGGTCAGCTCGTATCGATCGAGGTGGGTAAAAAGGTTTTTGCGGGGATTATTATTGCAGGTGTTAAAAAACCAACCTACGACACAAAGCAGATCCTTGCCGTCATCGAGGGTACATCGCTCCCCGCTCCACTCGTGTCACTTGCATTATGGCTGAGTAGCTATTACGCTACCCATCTCGCTACAGTATTACAAATCATGCTGCCGCGAGGCATCCAAAAAAATCGTCGAGCCTCTTCCCCTGAGTCAAAAGAGCGTTTACGAGACCGAACAAAAAATGTGCTCAATAAAGATCAGCTCGCGGCAGTCGAGACAATACATAAAATGAGCCCCGGCTCAGCCCTGCTGCACGGCATTACCGGCTCGGGTAAGACGGCAGTTTATATCGAACTCGCCCGCCAGACGCTCGCAGCCGGTAAATCAGTAATTGTTCTTGTTCCTGAAATAGCACTGACTTCACAGATCGTCGATGAGCTCTCCCAGCACTTTA
>DATJIC010000040.1:0-9867 GCA_035493555.1 Verrucomicrobiia bacterium
CCACGACGAAGCGCGGCTGGCGTCGCGCTTTGGCACCGCCCAGGCCCGGCTGGTTGGTTTGCTGCAGCTGTCGCTGCCTGGTATCCCTGTTGTGTATTATGGCGACGAGCTAGGGATGGAGAACGTCTCGATAGCCGCTCATCTTATTCATGACCCGTTTGAAAAGCGTGTTCCCGGCTTAGGACTCGGGCGTGATCCGCAGCGGACGCCTATGCAGTGGACCGGTGACAAGGGAGCTGGTTTTACAACTGGCATGCCGTGGCTGCCAGTTGCCCGGGATTTTACTACCCGCAACGTAGCCAGTGAGACACTCGCGCCGCACTCGTCGCTTACCATGTACCGGACGCTTCTCGAACTGCGCCGTTCGGCAATATTTGAAGAAGGCCGTTACGTCGAGTGGGAGGGGAGTGACGACGCGATTTTTGGGTTTAGCCGTGAAAATGAGTCGGACAAACTTTTGGTGCTGCTTAACATGTCGGACCATCCTACTATCTGCCGGCAAAAAATCGACGGCGCAATGATCTACTCCACGCATGTCGCAGTAGAGTTTGAGCCCAAGGAGCATCTGCTTCTTAAAGCCCACCAAGGGGTTATTATCCGCCTGCCGAAAAGCTAAAAGATCTTTTTGCCGTTTAGTTCGTTAGGCAAAAAACCTTTGCCGTGCTTAAAGTCGGCTTCCCATTTATAGCCTTCGTTATATCCCAGGTCCTTCATTAGCTTTGTTGGTGCGTTCCTTAAATGAAGCGGAACCGGTGCGTCGGGATACTGGCGGGCAAGTTCGCGGGCGCGGCCCATGGCGTCGGTAGTCTGGCGCGATTTTTCGGCCTTGGCGAGCGCGGTGGCAACGTGGAACAAAATGTAATTGCTCTCGGGCATGCCTATGCGTTCAACGGCCTGGAACGCATTAAGTGCAAGGCCAAGAGCGCCGTTGCCAGCCAGGCCGATGTCCTCACTGGCAAAGATAATCATGCGCCGGGCAATAAATTTTGGGTCCTCTCCGGCGTCGAGCATTCTGGCTAAATAGTACAGCGTGGCGTCTACGTTGCTGCCGCGCATGCTTTTAATAAAGGCAGAAATAACGTTGTAGTGCATCTCGCCTTTTTTATCGTAGCCGGGGACCCGTTTTTGGGCGGCCGTTTTTACTATCTCGGGGGTTACTTTTTCGCCCATCGAAAGCGCGAGTTCAAGGTTGCCAAGTGCCACGCGGGCGTCGCCGCCGGAAAGTTCAGCAAGGTAGTCCAGCGCCTTTGGAGTGACCCTTTTGGTGGCTTTTAACTCTTTTAAGGCACGTTTTAAAATGGTAATAACTTCGTTTTTTTGGAGCGACTCCAGTACGAGTACGCGGCTGCGCGAAAGCAACGGCGTAATAACCTCAAAGCTTGGGTTTTCGGTGGTGGCGCCAATAAGCGTAATAAGGCCCGACTCAACATGGGGCAAAAACGCGTCTTGCTGCGCTTTGTTGAACCGGTGGATCTCGTCGACAAACAGGAGTGTCCGCAGTTTTAAGTTCCAGTTTTGACGCGCGTGCTCAACCACGCGTTCCACATCTTTTTTACCGCTGGTAACGGCCGAGAGCTCAATAAACTCGGCGTTGGTTTCGTGGGCGATAATCCGGGCCAGGGTAGTTTTGCCGCTGCCGGGTGGTCCCCATAAAATAAGGCTGACAGGTTCTTTGCCTTTAACGATCTGCCGGAGAATCTCGCCCTTGCCAAGCAAATGAGCCTGGCCGATAACATCGTCCAGGGTTGTTGGTCGCATTCGCTCCGCCAGCGGCACTCTTTCCATACCTCTAGTATACCGTGTGGCTCTTGCAGATACCAACCAAGGCAAGATGTGCTACAATAAAGCAAATGGAACGAACTGCCGTATTACTACTTTTTGGCGGTGAATCGTCTGAGCACGAGGTCTCGATTTCTTCTGTGCGTAATGTTTACGCGGCAATTGATAACACTAAATTTGCCGTCCATCTTGGCTACATCGACCGCCAGGGGAAGTGGTGGCTGATCGACCGCCTCACTCAGGAGATCGACACGCACGGCGCGCCTCAGCTGGTACCTGTTTTAGGGGCTGGCAGCTTTGTTACTTTGCCTAGCGCCCGCGTTATCAAACCCGATGTTATTCTGCCTATCCTGCACGGCAAAAACGGCGAGGACGGCAGCGTTCAAGGGTTGGCCCAGCTGCTTCATATTCCTATTGTTGGCTGCGATATGACTTCAAGCGCGATCTGCATGGATAAGCTGGCAACCAAAGAGATTCTTATGACGGTAGGAATCCACGTGGCGCCGTACGAGGTACATCGGGCGGGAAACGACGTGCCCGACTTTAATCACCTTAGTATGAAGCTTGGCAGCCCTATGTTCGTAAAACCGTCCCGCGCGGGTAGTTCGGTTGGCGTTAGTAAGGTATATAGCGAAGAAGAGCTTGCCAAGGCGCTTGTCTCCGCGCATGAACACGACGAAACTGTGCTGATCGAGCGCGGCATATCAGGGCGCGAGCTCGAGGTATCGGTATTAGGTAACCCGCCGCACCACAAAGCAAGCGGTGTGGGCGAGATAAAACCCGGTGATGATTTTTATAGTTACGACGATAAATATGCAGCCTCAAGCACCTCGCAGGTGATTATTCCCGCCGAACTCGACGAGGATGACGCAACGCGAATCCGTAAGGCAGCCGCTAAAACATTTGAGGTACTTGGCTGTAAGGGGCTGTCGCGGGTAGACTTTTTCCTGGCAGATGACGGCACGCTGTATGTTAACGAAATCAACACTCTGCCTGGGTTTACAAATATCAGCATGTATCCAAAACTGTGGCGCCAAGAGGGTATTTCTTACTCGCAGCTTATCGAGCAGCTTATCGCGCTTGCGCTCGGAACGTTAGAAACAACAGATAACGAGGAGTCGGAATAATGGACGGGTTTACTATAACACTTTTTATACTGATCTTTATTTTTATTGCCAGCGGCATAAAAGTGGTCAACCAGTATGAGCGCGGGGTGGTTCTAACGCTAGGAAAATTTACCGGTATACGCGAGCCCGGGCTTCGGCTGATTGTGCCAGTGTTTCAGCGCATGATCAAGGTTGACGTAAGAACAAACACCATAGATATTCCAAAACAAGAGGTGATTACCAAAGATAATGTAACGGTGAATGTCGATGCGGTCGTTTACTTTAGGGTTAAAGACGCCGAAAAGGCAGTGCTGGAGGTAACCAACTACATTTACGCAAGTAGCCAGTTTGCCCAGGCGGCACTCCGTGACGTTACCGGTAATGTCGAACTCGACTCGCTGCTTGGCAAGCGCGACGAAGTCAGCGTGCAAATTAAAGAGATCGTTGATACCCAGTCTGAAAAATGGGGTATTGATGTTGAGAGCGTAAAGATCCAAAACATCGAACTGCCGCAGGACATGAAGCGTGCAATGGCAAAACAGGCCGAGGCCGAGCGTGAGCGCCGTGCGGTTATTATTACCGCCGAGGGTGAAAAAGCTGCTGCACAGGCCGTGGCCGATGCTGCCGGTATCCTCTCTAAAACAGTGGGCGGTATTAATATCCGTACACTGCAGACGCTTGAAAAAATCGCCGTTGAGCCAAGTCAAAAAACGGTTATTCTTGTCCCGTCCGAACTTACGAACGCCGTTTCAAACCTTCTTGGCAAGTAAAGGGGAGGACCCAAACCAAAGAAATACCCCCATCTGTTAAGATGAGGGGATTTCTTTGGTGGCTCCTCCCAGACTCGAACTGGGGACACAAGGCTCTTCAGGCCTCTGCTCTACCAACTGAGCTAAAGAGCCTAGTAGAACTCCACCTATTCTACAAGAGAAGCGCCATTTTAACAAGACGTTTGTTAAAGGGTTGGGTATTGATATATTGTCAATTTTATGCTATAATTATAAAGTTATAGTCATTTTTCTATAGCACCTTTACAGTGCTTCCAATGATGTCGGACGCCTACTACTTCTATAGGGAGTGGTGAGCGTCCGAACACCATCGTGAGGAGCGACAAATGGACAAGCAGGTACGAACCCCCTTCGAGCAGGGCGTCGGCGAACGAACCGCCGGTGTTCTGCGCGAGGTGATCGGCGTCTTCGCCGTCGTCGGTGTCTTCTACATCTTCCTCCACAACTGGATCGATGCTCCGCTGAGCTTCTTCCGGGTGTGGACGGTGCAGGGGACGCTCGCCGACGTCATCAAGTCGTCGTGGGTGATCTTCGCCTGGGGCGTGGGGCTCACGCTGCTCAGCGGCATCAGCCTCGCCATCCGGCGTGAGCCGCGGCAGTACGAGCCCGGCGTCGTCTTCATGAAGGGGACGTGGTTCAGCATTCTGGCCGGCGTCGGCGAGGAGATCGTGTACCGGTGGCTGATGCTGTTCGGTGCGATGATGAGCCTCAAGTTTCTCAACGTCATCACCTTCGGCCTCGTCAAGTGGTTCTACGTCAGCGTCTGGATCCCCCTCGCGGACTGGGCGAGCTTCGGCTTGCTCCACTCCGAGCTGGGGGGACAGTACGGCTGGCTGTTCGCGGCCGCCATCGTGTCCGCGAACATCAGGTTCCGGAAAGGGCACGAGTACCAGGGGTTGTTCGGCATGATCAACTCGTGGTACATCGGCCTCATCCTGTTCTACCTGACGTTCACCTTCGGGCTGTGGGCTGCCATCGTGGTCCACATCCTGTACGACTTCTGCATCTTCTGGACCAGGAGTCTCATGTCCACCATGCAGCCGCGCGAGTCGGCAAGCCACAGGCTGGCCCGAGCCGTCGTGGCGGCTGCGTACCGTCGTCGCTGAAGCACTACCGGCGAGCTCCACCTTCCCCTCACGGGGCAGGACCGGAGCTCGCCTGCGACACAGAGTATTCAAGATTTGAATATTGTGAATCGTAACGGCAATACGGGCGCGCGCGACATGCTACACTTAAAGTAATGAAGACTGAAATTGAAGCCAAGTTTCTCCGGGTCGACCCTAACGATATCCGCGACCGCTTGCAAAAAGCTGGCGCCACGTTAAAGCAGCCCATGCAAATGATGCGCCGCGTGATATTCGATAACGACCTCATGAACCAAAAACATGCGTATCTCCGCGTGCGCGACGAGGGGCACCAGGTGGCAATGACCTACAAGCAGTTTGACGAAATGTCGCTTACAGGCGCAAAAGAAATTGAATTTACGGTTAGCGACTACGACGCAGCCCTGGCCTTAATCGAGGCGATTGGCATTAGGACCAAGAGTGTTCAGGAAACGCGGCGCGAAATCTGGTACCTTGACGATGCCGAGGTGGTGATCGACGAATGGCCCTGGATAGAGCCGTTCATTGAAATCGAGGCGCCAACCGAGGCGGGTGTTAAAGAAGCCGCGGCCAAGCTCGGTTTTAAATGGAAGGACGCAGCGTTTGGAGATATCATGACCGCCTACCGTGCAGAGTACCCGCACCTTGGCGACTCTGCAAGTGATATGGTATATAATTTGCCCGCCGTCCGAATTGGCGATCCGCTCCCGAGTATTCTGAAAGTCTAGAGGAGGACATATGACTAAAGTAGGTATTTTGGTGCACTGCCGGCACCTTGAAACGGTGGCCTGGGAGGAGCTGGTATATGGTATTCCTGCCGAGGATAAACTGGGGGATCTTGCTACGCTTGCTCGGGTAATACTCACCCTAGAACCAACCGAAGAAGTGAGCGCTATTGTTATTGGCCGTGGTCCGTCCTGGAAAGACGGATTGAACGAGGGCGAATACACTAAGCAGTTTCTTATTGACCATCTTAACGATCTTCAGAATTTTCCGCGTCTTAAGCCGCTGCTGCGCGATGGGCAGCGAGTCGAGGTGTTTGAAAAACTGGCAAAAGAAATCATCGTTACTTCCGAGGTTAAAAATACTGTTGCCGAAATGGGAATGGCGGCAAGGCTATTCACCGAAAGAGGTATTGAAAAGGTAATACAGATTACTGCCGCCAGTCATGCCCCACGCTGTATTAAAGAGCAGGCGGTAGCCCGTTCGCACGGTGTGATTAGCAAAAACCAATTATGGCAAACCGTTGCAACTGATATGGCCTATCACGATACCAAGCCGGAGGACGTTGCGGTCATAGAGCCCCTGCATCGCCGCGACCAGCTTATGACATTCATGCGCCCCGGATTCTCCGAGGTAATTGCTCCGTACTTTTTCTTGCCCGATGCCGACAAGAAAGAGCTGGTAAAACTCGTTGCCGATTTTATGGCCAGTAGAAAATAGCTTGCATCTACGGGGTATATTAGGTATAATCACTAAGGTAAAAACACCTATGCGGGTGTAGCTCAGTTGTTAGAGCGCGTCCTTGCCAAGGACGAGGTCCAGGGTTAGAGTCCCTGTACCCGCACCATAAAAGACTTTTCAAGTTTTGGAAGGTCTTTTTTTGTTATGATTAAGACATGTCTAAGCGATACACCGAAGAGCAGAACAAGCAGTGGCAGGAAAAGCTTCCAAAGAAAAAAGTGGCGGTAAAAGTTATTCTTAAATCTGCTAAGGGTAATGTTCTTTTAGTAAAACCAGACTACAAAGACACATGGCAAATGCCAGGCGGCGGGGTTGATGAATTTGAAGATCCTAAGTTGGCGGCTGTTCGCGAAACGGAAGAAGAGACGGGTATTAAGATTGAAGCAAACGAACTAAGGCTTGTGGATAGTGTTTTTAAGGCAAGAGATGATTACTTGTTTCTACTTTTTGAATGCACAAGAACATTCCCTGAAGATGCGGATTACAGTGTTGAAGACGAAGAAATTGAGGAATATAAATTTATTCATCCGATCGAGGTGGCTAGCCTTCTCCCCAGTTACTACAAAGAAGCTTGGGAGAATTATTTAAGGAGATGAAACCCGATTATGATATTTTGCCCTTTAAAGATGCGGGCGCGTGGCGTGCTTGGTTAGACAAGCACCAAGCTACAAGCGATGGAGTATGGTTAAGGCTCTACAAAAAGGCATCTAATATCCCTAGCGTTAATTACGCGGAGGCTCTTGATGAAGCTTTGTGCTACGGCTGGATTGACGGCCAAAAAAAGAGTTACGACGAAGTATCGTTCTTGCAAAAATTTACGCCGAGGCGTGCTAAAAGCATGTGGTCTAAACGCAATATCGAGCATGTTGCACGGCTAACCGAACAAGGCCGCATGATGCCGGCCGGGATGGCGGAGGCTGAACGGGCAAAAGAGGATGGCCGATGGGCGGCTGCGTACGATGCACCCAGTGAAATGGTTGTTCCTGATGAATTTCTTACGGAGCTAAAAAAGTATCCTGTTGCCGAAAAGTTTTTTGCTACGCTTAATAAAACAAATACCTATGCAATAGCCTGGCGCCTTCAGACAGCCAAAACAGAAGAAACCCGAAAAAGGCGGCAGGATAAAATAATCGCACTGCTTGATGCAGAACAGAAGCTTCACTAATAGAATTTCAGAGCAGGGCTTTGATTCCCTGAACAAGGTCCCTTCCAACCTTGTCGGTAAGCACCGTGGCAAACTTTTCAGGCTCTGAATCAAGTTGTCGCTCCAACTCCTCAATCGGCAGTATAACGAAGCCAGCTCCGTCTCCGTCTTCGACCTTGAGGTCCGCAACACCGCCATTAAATTTATAGACAAAAAGTCCTCGCATGGCGTTACTTAAATATGTTCCCTGAATATAGTCGGCTCGTACGACACCTAAGCTCGTTAAATCGCTTGCCGCAACCTCCACGCCCGACTCTTCAAGAGTTTCTCTGACTGCAGCCTCAAGATAGCTTTGGCCGCTTGCAACGTGACCACTAACCGTAGTGGTTAGTTTGCCAGCATCGTTCTTTTTTGTATCACTTCGCTTTTGGAGTATTACTTCTCCATTTGCCGTGTAAAAACACACGTATATTAAACGGCAAACAAGTCCTATGCGATGAACTTCGTCGCGTTCGGCTTGCCCTATAACTTCATCATTTTCATTTACAACATCAAGTATTTCGCTCATACAGTTAGTATAGCATCGAGTGCTAGGCGTAATCGGAGATGTTACAATGAGCCTATAGTAAACGAATAGTAACACAAACCAAAAGTGAGGAATTTATAGAGTATGAGAAAAATAATCGTTCAGGAATTCATTACATTAGACGGTGTTATGCAGGCGCCGGGCGGGCCAGAGGAAGACACGTCGAGCGACTTTAAGTATGGTGGCTGGACAGCGCCATATTTTGCCGAGGCCGACGCGGTGGCGGGCGACTTTATGAAACGGTGGATGGAGTCAACCGATATTCTTTTGGGGAAAACAACGTTTGAGCTCTTTGCTGACTACTGGCCTAAACATGCCGACATGTGGCCAGGAATTATAGATGTTACTAAATATGTAGCTAGCGATACTTTGAGCCAGTCGGATATAGACGCAATGGGGTGGAAAAACTCGGTGCTGTTAAAAAATACCGAGGATATTAAAAAGCTTAAAAGTTCCGAAGGCGCGCCTATTAAAGTTCATGGTAGTGGCAAGCTGGCACAAACGCTATTTGAGCATGATTTGGTTGATGAGCTGTGCCTGATGACCTTTCCTATTACGCTTGGCACAGGCAAGCGGTTGTTTAGCGAGGGTACACGGCCCGCAGCCTTTACGATGACTGATAGCTTAGTAACGTCAAATGGCGTGATTTTTGCGTACTACAAGCGTGCTGGTGAGGTGACCACGGGTAGCGTTGGATAGTAACGCACCGCAGGGTGTTATTTGACTAATTATAAAAATTCTGGTATTATTATATTAGCTAGATTATCTTAGGGACACTTCTTTCGCGCAATCGTATTCTTAAATTGACTTAGCCTCATTATTTAAAGAGGAGCAATTTATGATTTCATTTGTATGGCCACCTGGCGAACCTATGCTTGCGGGTACTGGCGGCTCCGAAACGTACACGGCAGGCCACGTAAGAGAACTGCTGCGCCGGGGGATTGATGCTCAGGTGGTTACCATTGGGCACGGGAACCGGGACGGTCGGCAGGATTTTAAAGATATTCCTTTTGTTGCTTTTTCGAGTGCCGAGGCTATTAGTGAACTGCCTGGAACAGTTGTGTTTGTTAATAAGGCATACCGGGTGCCAACCAAAAACAAGCCGGCGATTATTTTTCATTGTTCAATACCAAAAAAGTCAGACCAGAAGCAATACAAAGTATTTGCTGAGGGTAAAACCATTATTGCAACGAGTGTCTATAGCGGCCAGCAATGGGCGTTATTTTTGGGAATCCAAAGCAGCAAGATCCGGATTGTTCTGCCGTTTGCGGACCCGATTTTTGGTAACGTCACCCGTTCGCGAGCAGCGAAGAAAATTAGAATCTTGTTTGCCGGCCGGCTTCACCCGGAAAAGGGAATTTACACCGTTCTTGAAATGATGCATCAAAATGATATGCGGAGCCAGGATTTTACAACTTCTATTGTAGAGGCGGGGCTTCATGTAGAAGTTGGCCGCGAGATCGCAAGGATGCTCGATCGCTATCCGTATGCAAAACTGATCCCCGCGCAAAAAACGGTAAAATCAATGGCGCGGCTCTTAGCCAGGAGTGACATGCTTTTAATGCCATCTGTTTTTGCCGAACCGTTTGGTATGTTATCTATTGAAGCACAGCATGCAGGCTGCCGGGTTGTGGCAAGCAATGTTGGCGGGCTTCCCGAAACTAATTGCGGGCTGCTTACGTTGGTTGCACCCCGGAGTCCGCTTGCCCTGTTAACTGGCATTAAGCAAGGGGTTGCGCTTGGCTCGGTAACAAAAAACGAAAGAGACGACGCTACCAATAAGTTTAGCCTTGCCGCATCGGTAGATGAACTGCTAAGTGTCCTCCAGCCCCGCGCGTAACCACTTTTATCTTAGCAATCACTCTTGTGCTGTAGCTGCTAAGGATGATTAAATACT
>DATJIC010000041.1:0-8771 GCA_035493555.1 Verrucomicrobiia bacterium
ACGGGTATTAACACTCCTCCCGAATATGCCTCTATGGTGTGCGAGGAGTTATCGGGATTAACAGGCTTTCCGTTTGTTAAAGCCGAAAACCTTATTGAGGCCACTCAGGATATGGGTGCATTCATTGAACTTTCGGGTACACTGCGCCAGATGGCTATTAGGCTGTCCAAGGTTTGTAACGACCTACGCCTGCTTTCGTCGGGTCCCCGTGCCGGTTTTGGAGAGATTAACCTCCCTCCCGTGCAGGCCGGATCGAGTATCATGCCTGGCAAAGTGAATCCGGTGATCCCCGAGGTGGTGAATCAAATTGCCTTTGAAGTTATAGGTAACGACGTGACGGTGTCGTTTGCCGCGGAAGCTGGCCAGCTACAGCTCAACGCCTTTGAGCCGATTATTGCCTGTAACCTATTTAATAGCCTGCAGTATCTGCGCCAGGGCTGTCTCACGCTTGCGAGAAACTGCGTTAGCGGCATTACGGCGAACCAATTGCAGTTGCAAAAGACGGTTGCAAACTCCATAGGTATCGTTACGGCGCTTAACCCATATATTGGCTATGCGAATGCCAGCAGCGTGGCGAAAGAAGCTGCTGTCAAGGGCACGGGGGTCAGCGAAATTGTTGTCAGCCGCGGGCTTCTTAGTAAGGAACGCCTTGACGATATCCTTCGCCCCGAAAACCTTACGGCGCCTCGTGCCGTTCCTATAAGCAAGGTAAAAAAGATCAAAAACCTGCGTTAATACAACTATAAAAAGAAGCCCCGAGGGGCTTCTTTCATTTGACGTCAAACTCAAAAGGGTCTAGTGACCGACAAAGTAGTTGATAATAATAACGATAACGTTATTATTGCCAACAATGTCGCCGACATTGACGCTTATGTTACCGCCACCGTAGCCATGTCCTAGGCCAACGGCGCCGTGTGCGCCACTATTACCATGGTGGTTTCCGCCGGCATTGCCGTGTCCGTGGCCCCCTCCTGGCATAGCGCTTGCGATGTTCGACGTACCAACCAGGACGCTGACGGCGGCAACCATCAAGCCCATGACCAGCTTAGTCGACATCATTTTGCTCTGTGATACCGACCGGGTAAGTGTTTTACTCATTTTCTTTCTTCTCCCTTACGTTAGTATTCACAACTACCATCCTAACAACCAAAATGCTTATGGTCAAAACGCTAACAGTAGTAGCGTTGTGTATAGTACTACTTGGTTCGCGGCTCTCTCTGTAAGCCAAAAATAAGCTCAATCACGGCCAGTACAAAGAGTACAAAGCTGTAGGCGGCAAAGTTTTGGGCAATCAGCCAGTTGCCTACCACAATCGCAACGGGCACAACGCCAAGTGCCGAGAGTGCCAGTATAAATGTGGTCTGCGGCGGCAGCTCTTTTTTAAAGGCAAAGATACCGTAGAGGAGGATAACCGTATAGCCGATCCACTGTATTTGTGCCAAAAAGCCAAAAAACGCCATAACAAGTAGAAACAGCAAGAACGATCCATGACGCTGTAATATCCCCGGTAGTTTAATGGTACGCTTGCGGTGTTTAAGTTGCAGCATTAGGGCGTTACCTCGTACAGTTTAAGACTGTCGTTCTCGTCTATAAGCTTAATGCCCGCTTGGTGGTTTATATAGTCGTAACTGCTGGCATCGTCGTCTTTTGCGAGCAAGATGTAAGTAATGTGATGACTGGCGAGTGTGGGAACGAGAGTCTCGAGATGGCCGAGAGCTGTTTTAATGTCCTCCTTCTCCTTATTAGGCATGGTCGGTGTTACGCTGCCAAATTCAGGATCATCGCTGGCAACCGTTGGGACGGTAAAGAACTTTTCAGCTGGCGTCGCAATAATGCGGTCGCTAAACTTAAACGCCATATACTGGTGCCATGGCAGAAACAGCACCCGCTTAGCGCCAGGCAGGCTTACTAGCTTATTGTCCATGGCAGTCCAGCCTGCCGGATACTGCTTTGGAGATAGCTGTCCGCCAAAACCCCAGAGCATTGCAGGGGTAACGGCAATCGGAAGCAAAAGACATATCATAATAACTACCTGGCCGCCTATATCGTGGAACTTTTCGGTCGCCCATTTTGCAGTAAAGGCAGCGCCAAGTGTTCCTAGCATCGCATAGCCAAGCGCGATAAGGTTAGCAAATTTGTCGGGCTCGCGGTACCCCGATACGAGCGGCAGTATCTGGCTCACCCATGCGACAAGTGGCGTTGCTGCTAAAATAACACCTAGTACAATACATGTTACGGCAAGGGTTACTAGTAGGCGCGACGCATTCCAGGCTTTGCTTGCTCCGGTTATAACGAGTATCCATATAATCAAGAACAACACGCCCCATGCGGGTACTATATCTTGCGGGAGTGTAAAGAGCTGGCGTGACTCAGCCCAGAAGCCTTGCAGCCGAACCACCTCGCCTATTACTCCCAGTAAGCTGCCACCCCCCGTTGCAAACGCTGAAAAGTCTGCTGATCCCCGGCTTGTTACTACCTCGCCTATCGAGCCGTTGCCCATGAGCGCGGGAATCAGCCAGTAGCTGCAAAGGACAGCAAGAGCTGCTAGTAGTACACCCGACCAAATAAAATATTGTTTGGCACGACTTTTCCGGAAGTAATGGAAACCCCAAGCAAGAAGCGGCAAAAGCAGCGCGATAATAAATAAAATGGCTATATGGTGAATCGATGCCGTAACGATTGCGAACGACCATGCGGCAAGCGGAACAACTGTTTGTAACGACGGCAGGGTAAAAAACTTAAGGAGTGATTTGATGAAAAAAGGCACCATTGCATAGCCAAGCAGAAACAGCCATTGCCCCGCCATAAACCGCGAGTAGGTAAACGGGTTGATCATGTAGAAGATTCCGCCAAAGTATAGTCCCAGGCGCCACAAGTCGGCTCCAATACGTTCCTTCATGTTAAGTGATTGGAGCAAACTGTGCATCCCTACGCCCGAAAAAAGCAAAATGGCAAATAATATTATCTTTTGAATCACATCGGCCGGAAGTATAAAATGCAGCAACCAAAGCAGCAGCTGCAGCGGATACGTGTTACTGACATCGGTCGGAAACCCTATATGGGGCGTAAACACCATATCGAGCGTTAGTATAAAGCCCGGCAGTAGCAGCGGCAGTAACACGGCTAGTGCCAGCGCGCTGTATTCAAACCAGATTATTCTTTTTTCGTCCCGTAGCCAGTGCCAGGTTGCAGTAAGTTTTTCGCTCATATCTACTCCATCCGTAAGTCATATATTAATGGTTGAACTGTCGGCGTAATTGCAATTTTGCCGGTTGTTATGTGTGTAAAATCAAGCGGCACATCGGCCTTGGGTATGAGTGTTGCGGAGTCTACGATAACCGCATTAGTATCGGCATTTTTTAGTGACAACGTGTGATTGCCCTTAGGAAGCTGTGCATCGATATAAAAATAACTAAAGTCCACATAGTCGCCGGTAGCTTTTTGGTCTTCCTGGACTTTATTCAGCTGAATTGCCTTGCCGTCAATGGTGGCCTGAACGGTGTCTTTTTTAGATGCGCCGTGGAGCAGTATGCGGTATGCGCCATCTGCCGGTGCCGTGATTTTTATAGGCAATGTGCTTGTACCTTTGGTGAGGCCGACAAAGGACGGCCGCTGCAGGTTCATAAGGCTCGGCAGGTTCTCATGCAGATAGTTGTAATCGTCGTCTTTGGCATAAAGCGTGCTAAGCGACAGCGTGTTGTTGGTGAAGTTAGAACTGGCGACGTATTCAGAATTGAACGGTAGGGATATGGGGTTTGGCACTGCCGTTTGCTTGCTGTTCATAAAACAGTAAATGTCGTAATATGTTCGCTCGACACTGTCGGTCATGATTTTTTTGCCTCCTTTTGAAAGAAGGTATGAGCGCATCTGCAGGGGGAAGAAACTGGCAAATCCGCTAACATCACGCTTGTTCAAATGATCGAGCGTTGTTTGCCACTGCGTATCAACCAAGAGCGACAACGTACTGTCTGTAGGTTTTTTAAGGCTGTACAGTTCGTAGTCTTTCCCTCCGGCCGTTTTCACGTAACGGGTAGAATGTGCCAGGCTTTTTCTGATCTTCCCCTCTATGCCAGGCAGATATGCCATACCTTGGTCGCGCTGCTTTGAGTTAACAGGCACTAAAAGGTTGGTAATGCCAAGGTCGTCGGCAAGGATATCTTCCCACCATGGCTCATTGTAGGCAATCGAACGGTAAACAAGATATGATATTAGCTTATTGTCCGTGTTTGCGCCGGCGCCGTAATAGAACGTTGGTTTACCGACGTAGTAGATCAAGTATTTGTCCAGGAAACTGTAACTTTTGCCGTCCTGCATGAGCTCTCGTCCACTTTCAAGCGTCGGCAGAATAAACAGTTTCGTTGTAGCCTGCCCCGAGAGCTTTGCCTTTATGTCTTTCAAATCTTGGGGGATATGATACGGCGCCGCAAAAGTTGCCAAATCGCCCGATGCCAGTGCTGTCCGGTAGTCGTTGTTTGCGTAGAGCGGAAAAAGGGCGATGAGAATAACGAGGAGCGACGCGGTTACCATGCGGCGCTTGCGCATAAAGACTTCGCGCAACCACACAAGTACGATCATGAACAGCAGCCCTGCCACGTAAAAGTAAATAAACTGGAACCGGTGCGGGAACCGCAGGATATTTATGAATGTACCGAGCAGACTGGCGATCGTTGCTCCAAATCCGCCGAGCCCATTAAAGAATATGGCAACATTTCCCAGGGCGTCGTGGAAGGAATACGGACTGTTTTCGCTGTAGCCTATAGTCATCCACATGGCAAACAACATAATGATAAACAGTGTAATAATGAACACTTTGACAACAATATGCATCGTATGCCATCGCTTGAACATAAAAATACTGCCTATGAGGAACATAACGATCATACTGCCAAAGCGCGGAATCGGTGCCAGGTAGTTACCGTACCGGATAAGATCAACGTGCCCTGCCGTGTCGAGCGAAAATATATACGGCAATGCCAGCGAGGCGTAGTAGATCATCCAGTAGTTAACGGGGATTTGCGTGGACACGCCGGAGATGCTCGAGCCGCTCGTCGCAAAAATAAACACAACGTACGGTATAAGACTTAGGAGTACGAGCAATCCAAAATAACGTAATCCCCGCCAAAAGTATTTCCAAAAAAACTTACGGTTCATAATGAGGGTGAACAGTGTATGTAGGCCAATAATAAGCACGGCAACGACATAAAAAATCACATGGTAGTGGATAGCCGGGTTAAACAAAGTTAAGGCCGAAACCGACAGAACGTTTTTAATGCTCAGCCGCAACTTAAAGAACACTTGTTCGCATAGTAGTGAAAGCGACAGCGCGAACATTGAAAATCCAATAATAAGCACGTAAAAATGGGCTATTTTTGAGTACAGTAAAATGGTGTGAATAAGGAGCGTTGCCAGCAGCGCGGCAATAATACCAAACAGCGAACGTTTATAAATGTATCTGCCTATTCGGTGGAACGCATAAAATAAAATGAATGCCGAGACCGTATTGAGCAAAACAATCGCGAATGGCAGTATTTTATCGTAGCGCACCCAAGCTGTCCAAAAAGAATAATTTACCCGCACCTCCTCAGACGATGTAAGCGCGGATGTTCCTTCGCCCCAAAACTGCGTGCCAAAATCAAAAAACGGCACCAGTTCTTCGCGGACGATTGATGCATCGCCCCGCAGTATGCTGGGTATTGCGGCGACAACATCACGAAAAACAAAAATATGGAACAGGAGCATGGCGGCAAATAGCAGCAAATATAGCCTGCGCGGATGCTGGCGCAGCCATAAAAAGCGGGTACTCTCTTTGGTTGATGAGTCTGACGGTACGGAGACAGGAGTGTTCTCAGTGTGCTGTACTGCCGGGGCTGTTTGCCGGTGCGGGACTGCGGGGCGAGGCTGCGGTACTGGCTTTGGTACAGTTGGCTGAGATATGCTTTTACGCCGTTTTATAAATTGAGTGTCCGTAAGCCATCCTCCGCTTCGCTATACATTTGTTTTGTCACGTTTTGCAGCTTTCTCCGAATAACAGCTTTTTCGCGGAACGTTTCCTCGTACAGCTCCATGAGGGCGTCGTAGGTCAGGTCTTCAAGCCGCAGGGCGTAGGGATACTCGATCTCTTCGATGTAGCGCCAGCATTTGGTGTCGTAGGCAATAGCAACAAACGGCAGCTGGCAGACCGTCGAAAGCAACAGCGAATGAAACCGCATACCCACCAGTACGTCGCACTGGCTCATGTAGGAATGGACGAGGTCTATGGGTACGTCATCGAGGAGTATGTAGTTTTTGTAAGAGCGCAGCTGGGCTGCGAACGTCTTGTCCATAAAAACGTAGTCGTTATTGGCGTTAAAGGCAGTTTGGAACGGAATAAAAACAACAAAATCTCCCTTTTTAAGCAGCTCGGTAGCAAACTGTCGCATGGTTTTTAGGTAGGATTTTCTGTCGATCCAATCCGGGATATCAGACAGGATATTAATCCCGACCACCCGTTTGTATTTTTTACGATCAATTTTTAACTGCTTTTCGTGCCAGGTGTTTTGCCAAATCGGATCAATAAATAGCCCATCGACCGACTGAGCGATTTTATGAGCTGGAACATGCAGGGTGTCACGGGCAAACGCAAACGATTCTTTGTCCCTAAAAATGGTTTTAGCGGCAAAAGTTAACGCTAGCTTTGTAATAAGACGTCCCCGCTTGGTTTTGAGCGACCCTATGCCAATATGCAAGTGGTACACCCGCGTACCAAGGAGTGAGGCGATCAAGTTAAACCCCATCAGGCGGACAATAACGCTGTATCGCGACCGGCCCGTAGACGCATACAGTTCCTTGTAAAGTGTGCCGCCGCCATACACGATATAGTCGACACTTTTTATAAGCTGTATGTATTTTAGGAGCGGAGTTTTGTACGTGTTTACTACTTTAATATCCGGGAAGGCTTTTTTTATTGCCTTTGGAATATGTTCGGTAGTGTTGGCATTGACGTATATTTCCGTGGCGCCGTGCGCGCTTAAAAACTGGAGATAGTTCCACATAAGCAGGTCGTCGCCTAAATTGCTTTGCCCGTAACTACCCAGTAGTAAGACTTTGTTCTGTCTCATAGGCCCCTTCCTGGTTAATGGTAATGCGGTAGCTGAGATGGGTTTGCTCGGCCACACGGTGCCAGCTTCGCTCGGTTTTTAACGAACTCGAAATAGCTTCGTACTGGTTTTGGTGGGTAAAAAAATAATCGAGTTTAGTAGCAAGGTCGGCTGGTGTGCGCTGGAAAAGCAGTTCTGGCTGCTGTTTGAATATGGCTTCAAACGCGGTACTCACTAAAAATGGTTTTTCATATCCTATGGCAAAAGACATCGGTCCCGAGCTGGACATTGCCGTTGTGTAGGGATAGAGTGAAACGTCGCTAGCGCTGTAGTAGGCGGTAATATCATCTTCCTCAATGAACCCTCTCCAGGTGTATTGGTTGTCGGGGAGCAACTTTGCTGCCTTTGCTTGAAGCCGTGAATATTCTTTAAGGTAGGTTGCATCATTTTGGAGTTTCGGATGCTTCCCTGCCCCAATAATTAAATACGCATTTTTATTTTGTTTGGCGTACGCTGCAAAGCCATCAATCAGCAGGTCAATACCTTTGTAGCCGGTGGCGTATCCCATAGAAAGCGCGACGTTAGCGGTTGTTTTTACAGCAATCTGCTTTCTGGCTTCGACCTGCGGAATTGTTTGCAGCGTCTCGACCCCATGGGGAATGACACGGATTTTCTCGGGTGCGATATGGTAGTGTTTTACCATTATTTCCTTAAAGTAATCCTCGTGTACTATTACCGTTTGTGCCCATTTCATGAGCGGCGTATAAATAATTCTGAACGCAAGCCGTACGAGCCAAACAGGCAGGTTGGAGTTATTTTCTTTAACGAACGCCGCATTAATTGCGCGGGGGTTTACGACGCCATGCAGTGTAATAACTGTTTTTTTACGCCAGGCAAAAACCAGCCACTGAAGCAGGTACGCCGTAAGTATTCCACCAAACAGCGATAACTCCTGCTGTATGTGAACAACGTCGGGGTTCACTGTTTTAAGCTCTTTGTGCGCTTTTACGATAAAGCCTGGCGAACGCGTAAAGGCCCGGATAACCGTTATGCCCTCTTCGCGGTAGCGCTCGGTTGTATCAAGTATGTTGCATATAACAAACTGCTCTTCGCCGTTTTCTTTCAAACTGGTAACGAGGTTCTTGCTGTACGACGCAACGCCACTGCTACTGACATGCTTTTCGCCCTTTGGCGGATATAACGTTACATGGGCTATCTTCATGCTTCCTTATCTCCATTAACTTCTTCTTTGACAATATAGAGCGGCCGGTTAAGGACTTCATCGTGGATGCGTGCAATGTAAAGTGCGACAAATCCGAGGCATATCAAAACAACTCCTACTAAAAACAGTAGAATAATAGCCAGTTTTGCTGTTCCGGTGACATTAAGGTGCATAGGATCATTCAGGATATACTGCTCGACAAAAGTAAAAGATCCAAATAAGAACGACGCAATCAGTATGAACCACCCGAGCCAGCCGGCTACCTTTAGTGGCATCATGCTGTACGCTGTAAAGCTGTTCATTGCTAGCTGAATGAGCTTCCGGTAACTATATCCTGCTTCACCGTGCTGTCGGGGCGGCGCTTCAAAATAAATATAATGACGCTCAAAACCTGTCCAGTCGATAATTCCGCGTGTGATCCGGTTGCGTTCGGTAAATGACTTAAACGCGTTTATTACCTTACGGTTAATAAG
>DATJIC010000042.1:0-10441 GCA_035493555.1 Verrucomicrobiia bacterium
GAAGTCGGCGTTTTGATGGAACGTATCTTAAAAGAACAAAAAGGCGTCACCTCGCTCACGCAGACCCGTACACTCATGATCGTTAAAGATGGCGTCGGGAAACGGATCACCTACACAAGAGGCGGCGTTGAAAAATCAATCCATGTCGACGAAGTACTCATTGCGACCGGCCGGGTCCCCTCGGTAGACCTTGGCCTTGAGAACGCCAGTGTCACCTATACACCAAAGGGTATAGAGGTTAACGACCACCTCCAAACATCGGCCCGGCATATCTTTGCCGCCGGCGATGTTCTGGGTCACAGCAGCCACACCCACACCGCCCTTCTTGAAAGCCGCGTCGCCGCGCACAACCTGCTTAATCCCAAATCAAAAATCGTCCCCGACTACACCGCTACCCCGCGCCTCACATTCACCTTTCCTGGCATCGCTTCGGTTGGTCTTTCCGAAGACGATTGCCTCAAGCGGGACCTGCCAATTAACAAAGCAATCGCGCCGCTGAATATTATTGCCCGCAGCAATACCTCGGACTTCCGTGACGGGTTTGTAAAAATCATTACCGACAAAAAGGGCGTGGTAATAGGCGGCACGGTTACCGCACCCCACGCAGCCGAGATCGTCCACGAAATCGCCCTGGCCGTTAAATACCAGCTTACTGCCGCCCAGGTAGCCGCAACGCCGCATGCCTTTTTAAGCTGGAGCGAAGCAGTCCGCGTTGCCGCGGCAAAACTCGCCAGGTAAGCTCACGCTCACTTGCAATACTCGCCGACATCTGTTACTATTAAGGGTAGATATCGCGGGGTAGAGCAGCCCGGTCAGCTCGCTTGGCTCATAACCAAGAGGTCGCAGGTTCGAATCCTGCCCCCGCTACCATGAAAAATACTCATCAGTTGATGAGTATTTTTCTTTAGGTATCACCGTGGGTAGCGCCAAACAAAAAGTTTGCCCACTGCTGAAAATTGCTTTCCTGAACAATCGGGCCAGTCCTTTTGCCCGTTAGCGCCTTGTCGGCGTTTTTAGCTGCCTGGGTATTTGGCGGCAGAATAAGCGCCTTTTCGCCCGCATCAGCCATTCCCAGCCGCTGACGCATCGCCAAATCTTGGTATTCGCTGCTTTTGTAGTAGTTTTGCTCGTAGGTAAGCGTTTGCACTTCAAGATCGGCAAGCTGCTGCTCGCGCTTTTTACCGTCTACCTCTTTTTGCAGGGCATAATTACGCTGCATCATACCAATGGAGCCCCATGTCCAGCTTGCCCCAATGATAAGCGCGATGGCAATAACAACGTTATTCATCGTCATGTAGCGATGCCGAACGTGATAATACCATTTTCGTATGTTTATGTTTTTCATCTTGTTTACCTATAGTATAGTCTAACAGAGAAGAATACGCTATAATAGCCCAAGTTGGGGGCGTAGCTCATCGGTTAGAGCAGGCGGCTCATAACCACTTGGTAGATGGTTCGATTCCATCCGCCCCCACCATAATCGAATAAAAAACGGCTCTTGGGCCGTTATTTTATTGATCCCATCTTTAGACTTTGGTTCTTCTTTGCAGTTCTTCGCGTGCCGCAGCGACGCCGCGTAGATTTACTGCCTTTTGCTCATCGCTAAGAGGCACGTAGGGCTGATAATACGGCGGCAAGCCGCCTGGATACCCCACACCTTCTTCTTCGCCAAATTGAGGGCCATGTCCGCTTCTGCGGCGCCGTCTGGGCCTTACTACACTGCGAGAGGCGATTGCCCCCATCTTACCCACAGAACCTAACTCGTACACTTCGTAAGGCGGTTCACCAAGTTCACGGCGTGCATCATCGTAGGAAATATTTTTTGTATCTACAAGCCGGTCCAGCGCTTCTTCGTACGCGTCATCGTTAGGAGAACGAGAGTTGTTTGGCCGTTCGGTTATCATAGGTTTTTTATACCATAACCGCCTTATTTTTGCAATCAAAAAAGCCCTCGCGGGCATCAACAGACGCCGTAGAGGGCAGTTTTGGCACCTGTTTGTTTGATACTACTGTATCATCAAACGTGCTTATGTTTCAAGTCAAAAATGAACTAGTCTTTTTTCTTGCTAACAGTCAGGAAACCGTTGCGTGGGTTTTCTTTCACAACGCGGTCTTCTGGAAGATCTGTTGGCTCACCCTTTGCATTCTTCTCTACTTTTGCGAAGAAGTAGATTGTCTGTGGCTTGCCACCACGGAGCGTCACGTTGGTCTTGTGTAGGTAGTAGGTTACACCCTTCGAGTTTGTGTGCTTGTAAGCCATAAGTTCTTATACCTCCTTTAGCGTCTTACTCTGATAGCGTACCGTTTGGGCCGAGCGATGTCAACAGTTAAATACCCCTGTAGTGCCGTTTCAAGAGCAGGCGAAGTACCCCAAGGCTCACCAAACGGGCGGCAATCATTAGAAGCAGTACTATGCAGCCAACAACCGACCACCCTGCAAAATTGGGCGCCCACAAAGGCGAATCGTAACTATAACGGAACAGATTCACATCTGGCAGGGTCACGTTTGCGTCGGGGTTGGGTGAGGCTGGATACTTTGCCAGCTGGTCGGCAAAACATTGCACGTATGCTTCGGACCATACCGTAAACTGCGGTTTGCACACCCCTTCTGCTTTGGCGTAGATATTACCGTTCGGATTAGTATATGTTTTTGCCGTGTCAACTCGCCGCTGCGCCTCACGCCGGTATGCCCCTTCCAAATAAAACGGACCAGTGCTGGAGTTCATGTGGGTTGCCGAGTAGCGCTGAAGATCGTACAAACGGCTCTCGATCGTGGTTTCGTTACCCGCTTTGTCGGCAGTAAGAACCGCCTCGCGCCGCCGGTCCATGCCAATGTTATCAAGCCTTAGGAAAGTCGCGGCAATAAATGACATAAGAATAAGCAAAATTAACAGCTGCCACGTTTTTACACGCTGCAACTGCTTGATACTTTTTCTTACTCGCCGTTTGTCTGCCACTTAAAAATTTACCCCACCTGGATACTGTTCCTATTGTAGCATGAGCGTTATTTTCGGTAGAGATGAAACTTAGGCGTCATTATTAAAAGCGATACGCCGGCAACCAAAAAATAAAACGACTTCATCCCCGCTATATCACCAAGCGCAAGAATGAAGAGCAATATCCCCACCCCTGAGAGCATCGCACCAAGGTTGAGAGCAATCTCTATACATCCAAGATACGTGATCCTGTGACCCGAAAGATCCGCCGTATCAAACATGCCACGGATAAACGCCATACTGTAGCCAGTGGTCGCTGCTTCGTTCGCGGCGTTCACCCCTGCAACGACGGGGGCCGAACTAACAAACGGACGGACAAGATGGACCAAAGAGTTGGCTGCCACGGCGATATGGAGCAACTGCCCGCCTTTCTTTCTATCGATCAGCGTTCCGTACACGTACGAGGCCGCAAGCGCGGCCAGCAGTACCACCGAAAGTAATGCACCCAGTTGCGCGTACACCTGATTGTCCCCGTGGATTCCTAATATTGCTACCGCAACTAATAATGACCACGCCGAGCTTGAAGCAAGCCCATCAAAACCAATTGCCGTCTCGGCTATCAAACTCCGCCACGCCGTACGCCAGGGGAACCCCCGAAACACCAGCTTCTGGCGTGTGGGCGTGGGCTCACCAGTCTTAAAGAGTGGGAATGCTGCCAAGGCAAATAAAAGACCGGCCGCCAGCATTGTCGTTTGCGGACCGGCGACAAATGCAAGAAGCCCCCCAATAAGCGGACTCAGCCCTGTAGCTATTTTTTCGACAATATTCATATAGGCGATCTCTTTACCGGCGTGATCGATACTCTTTACCTTTGAAAAATCAATGAGGTAACAGAGGTCGTATAGGGTTGCCGAGAGCCCCTGAAGCGCACCGGCAACAATAATGGCGGGCACGCCCCATTCGGGGACAAAGGCAAAAATAAGCATTGAGGGAATATATAGTATATTTGACAACAATATACCATGCTTAGGACCAAATGCCGCTGCGTACTTAGCGGCCGGAAGTGCCGCCAGTACCTTGAACAAAAAGAATCCTACCCAATAAAGAGCGATAAAATGAATCGGATACCCGTTCTGGTATAGATAGACCGAGACAAACGACGCCGACATATTAATAGCAAGCATCCTCAGCATTCTCGAGGCATACAACTCAGCAACCTCCGAAAAGGTCGCGTATCGCCAGAAGTGTCGTCCCAGCAGAAGACGATGGATAAGTTGCTGAATCATATGGGTAATTGTTTATGTTTTACGTTTTCTTTATTATATCACTTCTCGTCTCTTAAATGTCGATGCTATACTGGAGCTATGAACATCTTCTTCTCTGGTATTGGCGGGGTCGGCATCGGCCCATTGGCCGAAATCGCACTGGATGCCGGTTACGGCGTCCAAGGATCAGATCTTAAAGACAGCCCCCTTACAGATACGCTTGCAAAGCGCGGCGTCCCTATCGCGTTCACTCAGGACGGCACTTATTTAGAAGCCTGTCACGAACAAAAGCCCCTCGATTGGTACGTCCACACGGCAGCGCTCCCTAGCGACCACCCCGAACTCCAAACAGCTCAGCGGCTTGGTATTAAAACGGCAAAACGGGACGAGCTGTTAGCACAGATCATCCAAGAAAAAAACCTGAAGCTCATCGCGGTGTCGGGTACGCATGGTAAAACTACTACTACAGGGATGATGGTATGGACCATGAAGCAGCTGGGGATTCCGGTAAGCTACTCGGTGGGAACAACGCTAAGCTTTGGACCGAGCGGCCAGTTCGATCCTAAGAGTGAGTATTTTGTGTACGAATGCGACGAGTTTGACCGTAACTTTTTACACTTTTCGCCCTACCTTGCCATACTCACCTCGGTTGACTACGACCACCCCGACGTCTACCCAACCAAAGACGATTACACTGCCGCATTTAGGCAGTTTATCGGCCAGTCGCAAATGACGATCATGTGGCACCGCGACAACGACGGCATTCAGGCAACGGCAAAAAATGGATGGGTCTTAGGCGACGACGAGATAATGGATATCGATTTGCCTGGCAGCCACAACCGGCATAACGCTACGCTCGTCGTAAAAGCAGCGGAATATCTTAACCTGGGACCAACCGAAAAAACAACAGCCATTTTAGACCGCTTTCCAGGGACCGACCGGCGTTTTGAGCGCCTGGCGGACAACCTTTACAGCGACTACGGACATCACCCCGCGGAGATTGCCGCAACGCTGCAGCTTGCCCGTGAACTCAGCCCGCATGTCGTTCTTGTTTACCAACCGCATCAAAACGTCCGTCAGCACGAAATCGCACCACAGTACACCAATTGCTTTATAGATGCGGAGCAGGTGTATTGGCTTCCTACATACCTATCACGCGAAGACCCCTCCCTCCCGATTTTGTCACCAGAGGAGCTCACCAAAAATATCACCAATAAATCGGCTGTCCATATTGCTGATTTGAATGACGAGCTGTGGGACCATATCGAGCAGGCACGTTCCCAGGGCAACCTCGTACTGGGTATGGGCGCAGGGTCAATCGATGGCTGGCTCCGCGATCGGCTTAACTAGCGGTTATCGCCACTGCCGCTGATAAGACCGCGATTTTTCCGGTCGGCTAGTTTGGCAATGTTACGCGCAGCGACTTCTTCAAATGCAATATCAAAATGGTCTGCAAGGACAGCCACATACCAAAGAACGTCGCCGAGCTCCTTGACGAGATCGTCTTTATTTAGCTTTGAAAAATCACTGCCATGATCCCGGACGATCTTTTTTACCTTTTCAGCGATTTCCCCCGACTCCCCGCAGAGCCCCAGCACTAAATGGAACACTTCATCTTTTTTGTCTTTCGGTGATGCTGTCCGTAACGCGGCTGCTTGATATTCGTTCATGTTCATCGCTTCTACCCTTCCTTTGGCGGGATCGCCTTAACAAAATGTATCATCAATCCTTCGTTTATAAACCTTGTTTCATAGTTTGTCTTAACTTTGTACCATTCGGCAAGATCAGACTCGTGCAAATCAAAACTCAGTTCCTTAATCGTCCAACCCTCTGCCACTAACTGCTCCAGGCTCCACTCAAATAGCGCATGGGCGTCGGTTTTAAAATACAGTGCACCGTCTTCTTTTAGCAGGCGCCTATATACCTTTAAAAATGTTGGGTGTGTCAGCCGCCGGCCGGCTGAGTGTTTTTTAGGAAACGGATCAGGAAACGTCACCCAAATGATATCCGCCGAATGCGCAGGCACTACCTCTGGCAGCTGATCAGCCCGTGATCGCAAAAAACGCATATTGGCAAGCCCTTGCCCTACCGCGCTGGCCGCCCCTTTTTGCAACCGGTCGGCCTTTACGTCGACCGCCAAAAAAGCGCCTTCAGGATGTCCGGCCGCCTGTTCAACGCTAAACAGTCCCGTCCCGGCTCCAATTTCAATGACAGATGGAACGTACGAACCATCCCACTCATCAAGTTCAAAACAAACGGGCGAATTATGAAACAGCGCAAACTTATATTTTTTGCGCTTTCTGGTAATAATAAAATCTTCCGGATTAACCGGCGTGCGGCTGGCCATATCACATGCTATACTACCACATATGGACGCACTGATAAGTTTGTTTGAAAATGATAAAGGACTTAGTATTGCTACGACCGTTCTTGTAACCGCCATCCTCTACCTCCTCGGTGTTCTCTTTATGGGAAGCATCGTCAACCGGATCGTTATGGCACGCGGCCGCGACTGGCACAAAAAAGATATCGAGAAGCGCCAGAAAACGCTTTCGGGACTATTTACCACGATATGGCGGATATTCGTACTCGCGTTTGGCGCCTTTTACCTGTTTAAGGCATTTTGGCCCTCTGCCGATCTTGCTCCTCTCTTTGCTAGTGCCGGCGTGGTGGGTGTTGCCATTGGATTTGGGTCGCAGTCCCTCGTAAAAGACTTCCTCTCCGGGCTTTTTATTATCTCAGAAAACCAGTACCGTGTTGGCGATGTCATTGAAATTGAAGGCTTTGGCGGAAGCGTTGAGCGCGTCGGGGCCCGCTCTACCGTACTCCGCGACGCCGACGGGAACGTTCACTACTTTCCTAACGGCATGATCCAGCACGTTATCAATAAAACCATGGGTTACAGCATGGCGCGCTTTTTTATCGGCATCCACCCCTCAAGTGACCTTGACGACGTTATCGACATTATTAATACCATTGGAACCGATCTCGCCCAGGAAGAAAAGTGGAAGAACAAGATCCTCGAGGCACCAAGTTTTGTATCGGTAACCGAGTTTACCTCTACCGAGGTTAACCTGCTCGTTTCAGGTAAAACCCAGCCGTCCGACCAGTGGGCAGTCACCTCCGAAATGCGACGCCGTATCTTTACGGAGTTTGAAAAGAAAAAGATCCAGCTTAGCACGGCCTTTCCTGCACTTGCCGCCTCCAAGAAAAAATAACGCGGGACAGTTTATTTTGACGGCGTATCGATAGACAGAGCTTTGTCGCTCATTACATCGCCGCCAAAGCTATCAACATTGGTTGCCTCTTTTGACTGCTTTTCATACAACGAACGGAACTGCTTAATAGTGTCCTTATCGATAGGGCCAGAGGTAGGAAAGCCCTCAAAATCATCCGACTGAACCGCCTTGTCACGTACTGATACGTACCCCGGACGGCTGAGGTCGAGCTGGGCCGCCCCGCTGCTTGCGTACAGGGCAAGTGCTACGCCAACCAAAAAAAGCGCAATCACAATCGTTACGCCTATAAGAACAATAAAACGGTGGCGTTGCCACGGGCTAAGTCCTCTGGCATCGGCAATTAGCTGATCTTCGGTCATTACTGTGGCTCCTTAAAGTTTTTGGCAAACGTTTCAAAGGCATCTTTGTAGTCGCTAATTGTTTTATGTAGGTTCATCGCATCCTCGTGCACCTTACCCCGCTTTGTCCGCGTGTCCGCAACGCTGTCATAAAAAGCAACGGGCTGATTGGTACAGTTTATCTGGAGCGTTCTTGACATCGCCTCTTCGTACTGTTGGTAATCGGTCCGGAAAGCGGAAAGTTTTTGATCGTAACTTGAAGCTACCGAGACAAGATCGGCTGCATTATAACTGTTTAATGTCAGCCTGCTGTCAAAAGGCTCCATCAGCTTGGTCGATATAGAATCGTACAGCTGACCACGGTTTACACGTAGCAAGGCATCGCTGGCGTGCAGTTGATACAAAGTAGACTGAGCTTCAACTCAGTTGCTGCGGATACGCTGAATGTGCGCTTCGGTCATAAGGTTATCGGCACGCGCCAATAAGGAGTTGCCAATAGCAAGACCCATTACTGTCACAGCCATGCCAACACTAAGAATAAGAAAACGCTTCATGTCTCTCCATTATCTAACGCGAACCCCTATTTGGTCAAATGCAATTGCCCCTGGGATTCGTTAACTAAGCCGTCACGGATCAAGCCTTCGAGCGCGGGAACAAACCGGTGATCCTGCACAATGTCGCGCCGAAGCTCCTTTTCTGTTGCTCCGCCCCGAGTGAGCCGCTTGATTATCTGGCCTCTTACCTCCCTCATACTCCCTTTTAGCGCCGACTGTTTTTTATAGTGCAGGCTCTGGCGGATTGCTCCGGAACCTTGTTTTTTTAGGTAGGTGCCGTAATCCATCAGCGCCCAATAAAACTCCCGCGGATGCTCGGTATCCATTGTTGCATTCACAAGCTCTTTTAGTGCCAGGTCTGGTACCTTTTCGCCATCCGCAAAAAAGTGGTGGAAATATACCGTACGGATATTGGTCTCTATAAACACCACTGGTTTATTAAAAGCATACGCCAGTATGGCGCCCGCCGTGTTAGGGCCGACACCGGAGAGCCGCAAAAGAGATTCGTAGTCCGCCGGAAACTCACCGTGCTGTTCGTTCGTGATTATTTTAGCCGTATCATGAAGATATTTGGCACGCCGGTTATATCCCAGGCCATTCCACAAGGTAAGTACCTCGCTTAAAGGAGCTTCGGCTAAGACTTTTTCGTTAGGAAACCGGTCGATAAAAGCCATAAACTTCGGGATTACCCGGTCTACCTGCGTTTGCTGCAGCATCAGCTCGCTCACCATCACGTAATAAGGGCGAGTATCCTCACGCCACGGCATGTTCCGGTACAGCTCTGCTCCCTTCTGTGTAAGCAGCTCCTGAAAGTCTTTCGTATTCACCCCTTTATTATACGTGTCGTATACTAGAAGTATGACTAGTTTTGTACTCGGCGGAGGATGTTTTTGGTGCTTGGATGCAGTGTACCGGCAAATTAAAGGCGTCGTTAAGGTAGAGAGCGGATACACCGGGGGCGAGGGCACGCCAAATTACTACCGTGTAGCGACCGGAAAGACCGGCCACGCCGAAACCGTGCGCGTCACATTTGACGAAAATACCATACCAGCAGAGACAATTCTCGACTTGTTTTTCGTTGTACACAATCCGACCACACTCAACCGGCAAGGTGCCGATGTCGGAACACAGTACCGCTCGGCGATGTTTTACCAGGACGAGACGCAGCAAAAGGAATTCAAGAATGCTTTAGAACGGGCGCAAAAAGTTTGGGACAACCCGATCGTGACAGAGATAACACCACTAACTGTGTTTTACGTGGCCGAAGAAGAACACCAGGATTACTTTCGTAAAAACCCAGAAAGCGGCTACTGTTCCATTGTTATCGAACCAAAAATTATCAAAGCACGCTCACATTTCAAGCAGTGGTTTAAGGAGGGAAACGAATGAAACTAACCAAATATGACCACGCCTGCTTTACTGTTCAAAAAGACAACCAGATGATTGTCGTGGACCCGGGGAGCTTTTCCCCCGATTACCTGCCCTCGAATAACGTTGTGGCAGTGATTATTACACACGAGCATTCCGACCACTTTGATCCCGAGCAAGTTGCTGCCATTATCGATAAAAATCCAGAAGCCGTTATTATCGGACACGAAGCTGTTATTTCCAAAATAGAAGTATTCAAAACGCAGGCCGTGGCCGCGGGAGACAAATTAAAAATTGGCCTTTTTGATCTGGAATTTTTTGGCGGCACCCACGCGGTTATTCACCGCGGCGTTGCGGTTGTCCCCAACCTTGGAGTGATGATAAACGAACTGCTTTACTACCCGGGCGACTCGCTTACACTGCCGGGCAGACCCGTCGACACGCTCGCCATTCCCGCTGGCGGACCGTGGCTCAAAATCGGCGATGCCATGGACTTTTTGGAACTCATAAAGCCGCGGTTTGCGTTTCCTACCCATGACGCCGTTCTCTCCGCTATTGGAAAAGAACTCGCCGACGAGTGGCTTACTATGGCAGCCACGCAGCACGGAATCGAATATAAACGGCTGGATTCTCCCATTAGCCTATGAGCCAGGACTTCCACCGCCAGTTAACCGTTGCGGCGCAGCATTTGTCCAAAGCCGACCCCGTTCTCTCGGGTGTTATTGCCACCGCACCGCTCCC
>DATJIC010000043.1:0-9788 GCA_035493555.1 Verrucomicrobiia bacterium
GCTAGTTTTTCAAGCATCGGCAGGAATTCCTGAACGCTTGAAATCTTTTTGTCGGTAATAAGAACAAATGGTTTTTCGTACACGGCTTCCTGGCGGTTGGCATCGGTGGCAAACAGGGCGCTGACAAAGCCGCGGTCAAGATTAAAACCTTCTACCACTTCGGCTTCCATCTCAAGCCCCTGGCCAGCCTCTACCGTTACGACGCCGTCTTTGCCTACTTTTTCAATCACGTCGGCAATAAGTGTTCCAATACTGGCATCGCCCGCACTGATCGTGGCAACCTCGGCAACACGGGCCTTTTTACCTTCAATACTTTCGCTCAGGCCGTCGAGTTTTTTCACCACTTCGGCTCCGGCGGCTTCGATACCTTTTCGGAGTTCCTGCGGATTGTGGCCGGCAGCAATAAGACGGTTGGCCTCCTTTAAAATATTGTAGGTCAGAACCGTCACGGTGGTTGTACCATCACCGGCTACCTTATTCAGCTTGCTCGCAGCCTGCTTAATAAGTTCTGCCCCCACTTTGTAGCCGAGCGTCTCGTCATCGTTCTCGGGCAAGTCAACACTCTCGGCAACCGTTACACCATCGTGGGTTACCGTTGGACCACCGTAGCCTTTCGCGATCACCACGTTGCGACCCTTTGGACCATACGTAACCTTTACTGCATCGTACAGCGCCTTCGCACCGCCAAGCACCCGCTCGCGCGCTTCTTCATCATAAAAAACTTTTTTAGCCATTGTTCCTCCTTAGTTATTTGTAGCGTAGAGGAAGTGAGAGCTACTACATTTCAGAAAGACTCTCGTTTCCCGAAAGTTATTTGCACATCTCGTGCAAATAACGTGTCTTTTAGAAATGTACGTAGCCGAACTTCCGACGGTTATACAGTTGCCAGTACGTCTTCTTCTTTAACGATCAAATATTCCGTACCGTTTACCGTTAATTCGGTAGTCGAATATTCTTTATAAATGATCTTATCGCCCACTTTTATGCCCTTTACGTCGGGGCCCGTAGCCTTTACTTCAGCTATAACAGGTTTTTCTTTGGCGTTATCCGGCAAAAAGATGCCGCTTGCAGTCTGAGATTTTGCAATTTCTCGAACCGCAACAACACGATCCGCCAGAGGTTTAATAGGTGTACTCATGAATTTCCTCCGTTTATTTTTGCACCCCAAAGAGGCGCTTGTAACTTTATTGTAAATAAAAAAATTAGCACTTGCAAGCATAGAGTGCTAATTTTTTGTTGTTATATCAGCTATGCCTGGCGAAGCAGTTCGCCTTTAACGGCTGCAGGCACAAAGTTACCCGCTTCTACCAATTGGCGGATTTCTTTAAGGCCTTCGTTCTCAATAAGGGTTGCGTCCTCGCGGTAAAGTTCGATAACCGTCATTTTAGATTCATCGTCATACCCCACGACAGCCGCGCCAGATAAACCACCAGTAGTCACGCGTGTTTTGGCGGCTTCTTTGTCGCCTAGGCCACCATCAATCACATTCCGGCCCTGCAAACGCAAGCCTTCTACTACCGCGTCGGCAATGTGCTTCTGCGACGGAACATATACGACAGTGACATCGCCGGCAGTCGGCAGCCAATCGGCGAGCGCCTTGCCTACGTTCCAGGCACACTCTACCGTCAGCCCCGAGGCCTCCGTTCCTCTAATATCACATGCGGTTATTAATTCTTCACTCATATTTTTCCATTGTAGCACCGATTGACTTTTTATAAAATTTATGCTTAAATAACGGTAGTGAAATTAAAAATAAAAACTAAAAAAATCATTCCCGCGTCTATCTTTAATTCCCGCCGCTTTGCTTACGGACATCACCGCCCGCCTACCGAGCCTTCACCTGTCCGCCTCGTGCCGCACCGTATTAAAAAAGTGCTAACAGGTTTTAAAAAGAAAAAAGATTTTACAAAGGCGCCTCTGAGCGATGCGCTCTATCATCTCGTTTCGGAACTGCAGCGATTTTACGCCGCCAACCAGACGATCGACCAGCTGCGGCACCAGTATGGCAACCCCTGGCATATGCCTCCAGTTGATAAGAAACGTTTTTACGACAGCAAACAAATAGTGATCGAGTTTAACCACGCGCTTCGCAAAGTCATTAGTACGGATGCACCCCGTTTTGATTTTGAAGAACTTTTACATTTTATCGTCGATACATACACGGCCGTGAGCGGCCAAAAACACGCTGACGATTTTTACCATCATATCCGCACCACGCTCGTAGGCATGCGTAACGAAATGGCCGTTGAGCAAATGCTCATTGGCGCCGGGGTCGCATATGAACTTGGCAGCCTAAAGCAAGATGCCGTAGGGGGTGACTTTATTATCAATGGCATACCCGTAGACATAAAAGCCAGCGAAAAAACAGCCGAGGCCGCACGACAGCGAGCCATTGACGGAGGATACGATCCGAGTTCTATTCTTTGGTCGCACATAGAATTTGAAGATTTTGATGGAGCCCTGCGCCTCTCTCCTCAAAAAAGCCGCGAGATTTTTGCCCAGTTGGAGCCAGAACTAAACGCTATCGTGAAACCGCGCTAGCCGTTATACGCCCGCTTTAGCTGCTCAAGGTCGATTTTTTTCATTTGCATAAAGGTTGCCATCGCACGCTGGGTTTTAGCGGAGTCCGGATCGCTGAGCATTTCGGCCATGCCGGTTGGCACCACCTGCCACGAGACACCAAACTTGTCTTTTAGCCAGCCACATTGTTCCGCCTCAGGAACAGCCGACAGCTTGCCCCAGTAATAATCAATTTCCTCCTGCGTTTCGCAGTTGACCATAAAAGAGATGGACTCATTAAACTGAAAAAGAGGCCCGCCATTGAGCGCCAAAAAGGTCTGGCCTTCGATTTCAAACTGGACGGTCATAATGCTGCCTACGGGCATTTTGTGAATTTCCTGACCCGCCTGGCTATACCGCGACACAGGACCCAGTTTGGCATTTTTAAATACCGATACGTAAAAGTTAGCTGCTTCTTCCGCCTGAGTGTCAAACCATAGGTGTGTCGTTATTTTTTGCATAGTGTTTCCTTTTTTAGCTGTTTCATTTAATGATGACACCCGCTAAAAGCAATGACAAGTATTTTGTGCAGCAAAGCCAGGATCTAGTACAATACAAGTAATGACCGTACGATTTGCAACGCCAAGTGAAATAAAAAACTGGGACGACCGCATTATAGCCAACCCCGACGGTGGAAACGTTTTCCAGGGGTACGAATTTGCCATTCAAAAAAAGCAGGGTGGGTGGACGCCGCGGTTCATCGTCGCCGGCTCTATTACTATTACTGCTCTGGAAAAACGGTTCGGCTTTTTTAGGCTATGGTATCTCCCTAAAGGGCCAGGGGTAAAAGACATGCGCCAGCTCGACGAATTACTCCCCGATTTGAAATCGTTTGCCAAGAATCACGGCGTGTTTGGCATAAAGGTCGAACCCGAGCTTAAAAAAACACCCGAAAATCTGGCGGATCTCATGAAGCTGGGCCTTCAAAAAGTCCGGCCTGTCCAACCTAACTTTTCTACTGTTACGCTGGATATATCAGACACCCTCGAAGCCACCCTCGCCCGTCTCAATCAAAAAGGCCGGCATGCCATAAAACGCGCCGAACGTGACGGCGTGGTTATAAAAAAAATCGCAGCAACGGACAAAAACTGCCAACAGATGTACCAGTTGCTTAGTGAAACCGCTGCCGGGTCGTTTTCTATACGTAGTTATAATTACTACAAAACATTTTGGCAGCGGTACGAAAAAGCAAACCAAGGGCAGTTATTTTTTGCTTATTTTGAAAACCAGCTTGTCGCGGGCGCCTATGCACTTGTACTTGGCAAAAAAAGCACCTACAAAGACGGCGCCTCGGTGCGCCAGCGGACCGCGTACGGGGCAAGCCATCTGCTTCAGTGGGAGGTGATAAAATGGGCAAAATCAAAAGGCGCCCATATTCACGACTTTTGCGGCGCCCCTCCGTCGGACCAGATAAACAACACCGAACATCCGCACTATGGTATCGGCCGCTTTAAGACTAGCTTCAACAAAGAAGTTACCGATTACATCGGAGCTTACGATATTATTCTGCAGCCTGCCGTCTACGCTGCTTGGTCACGGATTGGCGAACGACTGATGTTCCGTTGGCATTCGTACCGCCACCACGAAAGTTATTACTAGCTCTTAGCTAAAATTTCACGGACAACATCACCGTCGTTCCATGGCAGACGTTCACCGTTTACAATACGGTATTGCTCGTGGCCCATGCCCGTAATAAGCACCGTATCACCCTTCATGGCAATGGAAAGGGCTTTTGCGATGGCATCGCGGCGGTCGGGAATCTCGGTCATGCGGACCGTATCACCGGCACGCTCGATCCCTTCGCGCACTTGGTCGCGAATAGCTTTGGGGTCTTCATTGTAGCTTTCTTCGTCGGTAAGCATGATCCGGTCGGCGTGCTTTGCAGCAATTTCACCCATGATCGGCCGCTTGGTTTTATCACGGTCACCCGTGGCACCAAATACCAGGATTACCCGGTTTTTAGTTACTGACTTTGCCGCCTCAAGCAGTTTTTCAAGTGCATCCGGAGTGTGGGCATAGTCGACAATAACATCGTATCCCTTGCCTTCGACCACTCTTTCAAAACGGCCTGGCACGCCCTCAAGGTTAGCCGCACCCTCGACAATGTCCTTTAGCTTGAGACCAAGAACGTACGCGGTAGCCGCGGCGGCGGTCATGTTGTAAATATTAAACTTACCGGGAAGCGCCGTTGCCAGCTCCAGTTTTGTTTGGTGGTCAATAACAATTGTGGCTTCACTGCCCTTTTTATACAACTTGTAGTGATCTATCCGTGCTTCGGCGTCTGCGTGCTCGCCGTACGTTATTTTTTGCATTCCCGCCTGGAACTGGTTGAAAAAATCAAACCATTCATCGTCGCGGTTTAAAACGATAAACTTAGGCCGTCCGGCAAACAGCTTGCCTTTTGCCGCCGCATACCGCTCCATGGTCTTGTGGTAATCAAGGTGATCCTGCGTGAGATTGGTCATAACCGCAACCTCAACAGGCACCGTGGCAAGCTTGTGCTGCTCAAGCGAGTGGCTCGTTACTTCAAGAACGACAAAATCAACTTTTGCCTTTTTAGCATCGCGAAAAAACTCCTGCATCCGCTGCGTTGTTGCAACCGTGGCGTTAAGATCGTTTAGCTGGCGGTTTCCGGCAACTTCTATAACCGCAGTACTGAACATGGCCGTCTTTAGACCTGATTCTTTTAGTATCTCGTTGATAAAGTTAACGGTCGTCGTTTTACCGTTGGTACCCGTAACGGCAATAACCCGCAAACTACGCGCCGGATTACCGTACTTAGCACTGATAATTTGTACGCGGCCTTTACGATATACCTCTTCGATTCCATGCACCACTGGTTGCGGCAACAGTTTTCTCACCCCATTAACGACCGTCTGTTTCATACTTTTATTTTAGCACTTCGAGGCAAAAACGCTGTCACAATATCTGCCCGCGCGCTATACTGAAGCTATACTTTGAGGTTAGGGAGGGTTATATGAAAAAAATTAAAATTATTCTATTTGCGCTAGCACTGCTTGCCGTGCCGCTGTTTGTTTTTACAAACGCGGTGCAAGCGGGGAGCTTTCATGGCGGCGACAACGTCGTTATTAAAAAAGGCGAAGTCGTTGACCATACGGTATTTGTTGCCGGCAATAACGTAGAGATAAATGGCACCATTAAGGGCGACCTCTTCTGTGCCGGCCAAAATATTACTATTAATGCCCTGGTTGAAGGTGATGTCCTTTGTGCGGGTATGAACGTTGATATCGGGGGTACAGTTATGGGCGACGTACGCGCCGCCGGCCAAGTCGTCACTCTTTCTGCTAAGGTAAACCACAACGCCAGCCTGGCCGGTAATATGGTAAAAACCGAATCGGGAAGCAAGGTAGCCGATCTTCAGGCGGCGGGAAACTCCACTATTATCAATGGCACGGTTGAACGCGATGCGGATCTCGCCGGCTCGTCCGTTACCGTTAACAGCATGATCGGGCGCGATGTTCAGGCAGCAACCGATAACCTGCGACTCGATACTGGCGCTGCTGTTTCAGGAAGCGTCACCTACTACAGCCACAACCAACTTCAGGCAGCTGACGGATCACACGTCACCGGCAAAACAACCCGCAAAGATCCGCCTGAGCAAAAAAGAAGCGAACGCCAAACCAACCCTGTTCCTGGTATCATTCTCTCTTTCTTCATGTCACTTACCCTCGCCTTTGCCCTTTTGGCAGTATTCCCCCGCAAGTTAAAGGTCCTCACCGACCTGGCGCTGACTAAACCTGGCACAACCATCCTGATTGGGTTTGCTGCCTGTGTCGGAGTTCCTATTCTCATTCTGCTCAGCTTTGTGACGGTCGTCGGCGCCCTCCTGGGAATCGTCCTGCTTCTGGGATGGGTTGTTGTCCTTCTGCTCAGCGGCGTACTTGCCAGCTACTACACCGGCCGCTTGGTTTTCATGAACACCCCGCAACACCCATTTGTCGCTATGCTGGCAGGCGTGCTGATCATTTCGATCCTCATGCTTATACCAATCATCAATATCGTTACCATGATTGCCGTTATGCTATTTGGAAGCGGCATGGTTGTGCGCGAACTGTTTAATAAAACCGCAAAACCATCGTACGAGCGCGCTACTCACCCCGCAAAGAAAACTGCACGTAACGCATAATATTTTGCAAAAGGAGCCGATGCAATGAACAAAAAGATGATCATTATCGCCGTCGTAATTGCACTTGTCGTCATTGGCAGTGCTGCAACCGCCTACGTTATTTCGCAAAACGCCGGGGCGCCCTCCAATAAACCGGCATCCGAATCCAGCAGCCAAGCTACGGCCACCATTACCTACTCGGATAGCGGCTTTAGCCCGAGCCTCACAACGGTCAAAGCCGGCGATACGGTTGCCATAAAAAATACGTCGTCGGGCGACTTGCAGTTCGACTCCGACCCGCACCCCGTTCATACGGACGACACCGAGCTGAACGTTGGAACGGTGGCACCCGGCCAAACCGCGACGTTTACTGTTACTACTAAAGGCACATTCGGGTTTCATAACCACCTAAACCCGGGTGATAAAGCGTCTATTACCATTCAGTAGGACACTATGGCACTGTTTGTAAAAGGTTCGAACGTCTCTTTTATCCTCCGGATTGCACTCGCGTTTGTTTTTCTATACGCTGCCTTTTCGTCGTTTGCTTCGCCTAACGACTGGATCGGCTACATGCCCCGGTTTATGCGCGGCATCGTCCCAGATCAGCTGTTACTTGCCGGATTCTCGGTTTTTGAAATAGTTTTGTCAGGCTGGTTACTCAGCGGCCTCTATGTGAGGTACGCGGCGCTCCTTGCCGCCGCTATGCTAGCCGGTATTGTGGCACTTAACCCTGCTCTACTGCCTATTACCTTCCGCGATATTGGACTATTTATTGCAGCACTCGCCCTTTTTGCCGAAGCATCGCAGCCGACCCCTGACAAATAAGTTCGTGACCCCAAGAGGTTTGTGGTACCATAGGAAAATATGGAAAACACTATCGTAACACGAGAAAAAGCCATCGAGCTGCTAAAAAACGGCGGGGTTGGCGTTATGCCAACTGATACGGTATACGGGCTTGTTGCCCGGGCCGAGGACCCCGAGGCTGTTGCACGTATGTACGCCTTAAAAGAACGGGACCACAAACCTGGTACGGTTATCGCTGCATCCACCGATCAGCTAATCGCACTAGGCGTACCCGAAGATCACATTAACAAAGTAAAAAAGTGGTGGCCGAACCCGCTAAGCGTTGAGACACCGCTTGGTGACAACCTTAGTTATCTTCATCAGGACACGGGCCGTCAGGGATTCCGCGTCGTCGCCGACGAAGCCGTCCGCAAAGTGCTTGAGCAGACCGGTCCCCTCGTCACCTCCAGCGCCAACCACCCAGGCAAGCCCGGTTCGGTAACTATTCGCGAGGCTATCGATTATTTCGACGGCCGAGTTGATTTTTACGTCGACGGAGGCGATCTCTCTGGCCGTGCCCCTTCTACGATCATTAAAATTACCGACAGTGGTAGTATTGAAATCATCCGCGAAGGTGCCGTTAAGCTAAGTACCTAGATTTTTTGCATTAAATATGGTATAGTAAATATACCTGACAAAAGGAGGAGTTGTGATACAGCCCGGTTGCGTGTTCTGCCTGGAAAACGGAATCCTCAAGGGTGAGATAACCGCTCGTACCGAGCGGGCCTATCTCATCGCCAACGATCGCATGGGCGTCCCCGGCGCCTTCATGATCGTTCCCCTGGACCACACCGAAGAGCGGCTGCCGGACTGGTGGCAACAGGAAATCAACGAGCTGCTTCAGTTCGTTCCCTGGCTTCAAGGTGACACTCCGCTCGACTACAACATCAGTACGAACTTCGGGCCGAACGCCGGCCAGACCCAACCCCACCTTCACACACACATCATCCCCAGGACGCCCGATCAGGGCGGACTCGGGCTGGGCGGACTGCTCCGGCAGCGCGTGTCGTGAATGTCAGGCATCCCGTGCGCCATTGGCGCACGGGCTTGCCCATGTATACCCCTGACGATTGGTTTATGCTACAGTAGTTATAATGAAAATTTTGGGAATCGAAAGCAGTTGTGATGAAACCGCTGCGGCTATCGTTGAAGACGGCCGTAAGCTGCTTAGTAATGTCGTTAACTCGCAAATAGACATTCACGCCCACTACGGCGGCGTTATCCCCGAAGTTGCCGCCCGCAGCCATATCGAAGTTATCAACCCGGTTATTAACCAGGCCCTCTCGCAGGCGCAGCTTTCCTGGGATGATATCGACGGTATTGCCGTGACATATGCCCCCGGGCTTATTGGGTCGCTTCTTGTCGGGACGCTTGCCGCCCGTACACTAGCTATTCTTAAAGACAAACCCCTCTTCCCTATCCACCACGTAGAAGCCCACGTATACGCCAATTTCATTGTCGAACAAGCTGATCATTTGGAACTCACCCTTCCCTCAAAACAACCAGAATTCCCCATGCTCGCCCTTATCGTTAGCGGTGGTCATTCCCAACTTGTTCTCTTTAAGGATCATGGCGATTATGAGCTCCTAGGCCAAACCCAGGACGACGCTATTGGCGAGGCTTACGACAAGGTTGCCAAAATCCTTGGCTACCCCTATCCAGGAGGCCCAGCCGTTGATAAAGCAGCGCTTGAAGGCGATCCTTTTAAATATCCCCTTCCTAAAGCCAAATTAAAAAGTCCGTATGACTTCTCATTCTCCGGCCTTAAGACGGCTGTTTTAAGGGCCGTTCAGCGTGAGACGGGTGTCGATTACACATTCCCCTCTTACGAGCTTGCAGCACGCTTAAACGACGTTCAGCGGGTAGATTTTGCCGCCAGCTTCCAGCGCATTGCCAACGAAACACTCGTTGATGCCGCAGAAAGAGCCTTTCGCGACTTTTCTCCCAAATCAGTCGTCATCGCTGGTGGTGTTGCCGCCAGCCGCGCCCTCCGAAAAACACTTTCAGACCGAATCCCCCTCCCTATCGAGTACGCGCCCATGTCACTTTGCACCGACAATGCGGCTATGATCGCAACACTTGGGTTTTACTATGCTCAGGCAAAAGAGCCGAGCGACCCCTACTCGCTAGAGGTCATCCCTAGTATCTCCATGACGAAAACCGCCTGGAATAAATCGTAGTAAATAAATCAACGGTTTTTTATCTTACGAACAATCTTTTTCGCTGTCGGCAGCGCGCTCGTCCAAATAGTATAGAGCGG
>DATJIC010000044.1:0-6773 GCA_035493555.1 Verrucomicrobiia bacterium
CCGATCTGGTTTAGCTTAACAAGAATCGCGTTTGCGGCTTTTTCTTCGATGCCGCGCTTTAGGAAGCTTACGTTCGTTACAAGCAGGTCATCGCCGACAATCTGAAGCGTATCACCGGCGCGTTGAGTCAGCATGTCCCATGCCTCCCAGTCGTCTTCCGCCAGACCGTCCTCGATCGAGGCAATAGGGTATTTGTCGGCAAGCTCAATCAACCAGTCGACCATTTCGCCAGAAGTAAGACTGCGGTTTTCAGTGGCAAGATGGTACTTGCCGTCCTCGTAGAGCTCGCTTGCGGCCACATCCAGCGCCAGCACAACGTCTTTACCAAGTGCGTAGCCGGCCTTTTCTACCGCCGTACTAATAAGCTCCAGGGCTTCGGCGTTACCTTTTTTAACATGGGGTGCATACCCGCCTTCATCACCGACAGTGGTGCCGTAGCCGTTTTCTTTTAGCACCTTGGCGAGCGCATGAAAGATCTCGGCGCCCATTTGAATGGCTTTACTAAACGTCTCGGCGCCAACAGGCATGATCATAAATTCCTGGATGTCGGTCGAGCCGGCAGCATGCTTGCCACCGTTGATAATGTTCATCATTGGAACCGGCAGCCGGAAGTCGCCGTTTTCGCCGGCAAGATGACGGAAATAGCCGTACAGCGGCATGCCCTGGGAAAGTGCGGCGGCTTTTGCGGCAGCCAGCGATACGGCCAGAATGGCGTTAGCGCCTAGAGAACCTTTGTTCGGCGTGCCGTCGAGATCAATAAGTTTTTGGTCGAGCGCCTGCTGATCGGAGGCGTCCATACCGGCGAGCGCCTGGGCTATGGCGCCATTGACGTTTTCTACGGCTTTCATCACCGACTTGCCACCAAAGGCAGCGCCACCATCACGAAGCTCTACTGCTTCGTTGCTGCCAGTTGAGGCGCCAGATGGTACAGCAGCGCGGCCTAAGGTACCGTCCTTTAAAATAACATCAGCTTCTACTGTTGGGTTACCACGTGAGTCAATGATTTGGCGGGCGTGAATTCGTGCGATTTCCATAGGGATCCTCCAATTACTTTGCAGTCCCTATAGTACACCCAGCATACACACACGAAAAGGATATTAATCACATCATCGAGCGCTTATTGACAATCTAGTTATTTCTGTTAATATATAGCGACGACCGTCACCGCTAAGGTAGACGGACCGAGAGAAAGGGCAGAGTCTTGACTTCTGCTGTCATCACCGCCGAACCCGTCGTGGACTCCACCAGCTCCGACTTCGAGGACGACCTCGCGAAGTCTGGCCTTCAGGTGAAGACCACCCCCGCGTACGAGCCGTCTCCCGAGGCCCACCAGCCGAAGAAGACCCCCGAGAACTCGCTGGACGACAAGATCGCCCGCATCCTCGGCTCGGACACCACGACGTACCGGCGCACCAACCCCAAGGCGCGCTCCATGCGCCGCAACGGTGACCACTACCAGGTCCGTAAGGACCACGGCACGACCGCCCGCTGCAAGGAGATCTCTGCCGAGAGCAGCGGCCGCCACAACCGCACGCTGAACAGCGCTGCGGCCAAGCGCAAGGAGGCCAAGCTTCTGGCTTTCAGCGGCAACCCGCGTGTGGTTACCAAGCTGAAGCGGCTCGGCGACCTGCTGGTCGACTGACCGACCGGCTCGCCATGGGGTGATAGTTTTTCTCGGACCGGCCCGGCGCCCGCGTACAACTTACGCGAGGCGCCGGGCCGGAACGACCCCACCTCCTTATAGGGAGGATTTTTGTTTTTAAGAGGCAATAGCCTTGAAAAACCAGAGGTATTTTAGTATAATGAATAACCGTTACGCACTCGGTAATACGAGTACAAAAGAAGGAAAATAATTCAATGGCTAAAAAAGTTATCGGAAACATCAAGTTCCGCGTGCCAGCCGGCCGCGCAACTGCAGGTCCTCCAGTGGGTTCTACCCTTGGTCAATGGGGCCTAAACATGATGGATTTCATTAACCCGTTCAACGACGCTACTAAGGGCGACATGGGTAAGGATGTTATCGTTCACCTTCAGGTGTTCGAAGACCGCACCTTTACCTGGAAATCTCTTGGCCAGCCAGTTGACGACGCGATCCGCGAAGCTATCGGCATCAAAAAGGGTAGCGGTAAGCCACACGCGGAGAAGGTCGGCAAGATCACCCGCGCACAGCTTGAAGCGATTGCCGAATCTAAAAAAGACTTCCTTAACGCTATCGACATGGACGGGCGCGTTAAGACTATCGCCGGCACCGCACGCTCAATGGGCGTCGAAATCGTCGAATAGATCTTTTAAAGCAATAAAAATAACCCGGCTAATTGACCGGGTTATTTTTATTGGCAACCACTACTTAAGAAAGTAAATGACGCTTACTTGGTAGGTAAGATCGTTCTCTCCCGGCTGCAGACCAAGACTGCCCGAGGAGCTGCCCGCTCCCGAACTTATGCTGTCCTGAACCGGGTACACGCCGCCAAAGTTTGTCCCATCAGTCACCGATTTAACTTGGCCGATAGCAAACCCGAGGTTTTGAGCGGATTGCTCGGCTTTGCTGCGCGCATCTTTTGTCGCAGCGTCCCGCGCTTTGCTTTCAAGTTCGGCCCGTTTTGCATCACTAAACGTAAACTGCGGCGATACAGAACCGGAAGGACTTGTAGAGAGTAAGTAGTCCTGGACCTTCTGCGCTATATCCTTAGTGTTTACCGTTACCGTAAGGCGTAGCGTGTAGGTGGGCGTAGAGGTATCGCTTTTATCATAAACCGGGTAGTCGTAGCCCCCGGAGTTGGTCTTGATCTTGCTATCGGCAACGCCTAACTCCTTTAACTTTTTAGTGATTTCATCGCTCTTTTTTGAAAGCTCGTCAAGAGCGGCTTTCCGATCGGCATTTTTAAACTGATAGGAGGGAGTAAAGACGTATTCGTCAGGCTCTGCCGTCAGCTTGGCCTGGCCGGTAACGCTAATCGTCCGCGTTTTTGCATCGATCTGCTGTTCCCAGGGGCGCCACAGGGCAGTCATTGCAACTATCACTGCCAAAAGGACCCCTATAACAACACGATAGTCCAGCACCATACCTTTGGACTGCTTACCTTGCGTATCCATGATCATTCTCCTCATTTACTGTTACGCTTATGGTAACAAAAACTACTGCGGCGTGAAAGCCATTGTCGGCGGCTGCAGCTTCTCCTATACTACAAAGTAGTATGTGGGCAAAAACGACTCGGCAAAAGGGCTTTACGATTATAGAGTTGCTTGTTGTCATTGTTATTATTGCCATTCTCGCCGCCATTGTCATAGTCGTCTACAGTAATGTTCAGGCTAGAGCCAACTTTTCAAAGGAGCAGCAGGACCTAAAAAGCATTACCAAGGCACTTGGCCTCTATAACGTTGATCACGACAGCTATCCAAGCACTATCGGACAAAGCGGCTGCACATATAACTGGTGCGGATGGGACCAAGTAACTGGTGATGCGTTTATTACCGGCCTGTCACCGCAATATATTAATAGGATCCCGCAAATGCCCGCTGCAAATGCAGCCAACGATAGCTACCTTTACCAGTCCAACGGAGTTGACTACCAGCTGCTGCGCTACAAAGCCGACGGGCTTCCAGCGATTGAGATGCAAAATAACCCGCTCCTGGCCACCACCCAAGGTTATAACGGTCTCGCCTGGGGCTACCGCACGACAGACCCCTCTGCGGGATGGTGGTAATATAGAAGCATATGGCACATATTCATACCCAGCCCGGACAACACGACTCCACCGCTAGCGCATTCATTATCCGCACCGATCTTGCGGAACCTCAGCTTTGGCTTCATCGCCACAAAAAGCTCAATATGTACTTACAATTTGGTGGTCATGTCGAACTTCACGAAACGCCATGGCAGGCAGTAACCCACGAAATCCAGGAAGAAGCAGGCTACGATCTTGGACAGCTGAGAATCCTGCAGCCACCCGAGCGTATCCGTCATCTCACCGGAGCCACCTTACACCCATATCCCGTCGCACAGCAAACCCACGCTTTTGGCAACGGCCTGGATCATTTTCATACCGATACGGAATACGTTTTCATCACCGAACAAGCACCCAATCATCCACCTGCCGGCGGCGAGTCGAGTGAGCTAAAACTGTTTACGCGCAAAATGCTCGCCGGACTGCCGGCCTCTGATATACCCGATAACGCAAGGCAAGTCGGACTCTTTATTTTTGACTACTGCCTGGCAAACTGGGAACCTATCCCGGTCACAGAATTTAATTAGTTGTAAAAATTCATTTTGCCATTGACCGCGCACCTATACGAAGCGCTATACTAAAGAAGGTCATGAGAGTACTGGTGGAGAACCTTTTTACTAGCAGACCTTTATACAACAATAGTCGGCAAACACACTGGCAGTAGCTAAGCGTCCCTGTCGCACTACATATTCAATCGCTACTTCAGGTGATACAGCAAATAATATGAGCGGTGTTATTTGTCTCCTCGTAGCTACCCTATAAATCCCGCAGCTGACCAATTTTCTTGTTGTCAGTTTTTTATTTACCAAAAAACAAAACAATTTATCTTTAGAGGGAGAGTACGAATATGAAAAACCAAACCATTAACAGTCCAGTTGACGTTACCGCCATCGGCTTTGGCCGCGGCATGCGCGCGTATCCACGACGTATAGAGTTCGAAGGGGCAACCTACGACTTTATCGACGCCGGGCTACGTACCGTTATCCGGAGCGGTGAGAAGATCTCGCAGATCTTTACTATGACAGATGGCAGGCAAAACTACCGGCTAAAAAGTGAAGGAAGCAACTGGACCCTGCTAGGTGTTTTTTAGCAGGAGAAAAACTAAAAACAGGAGTCCTACAGGGCTCCTTTTTTAGTAGCTAGCCCACTTGCCCCGCACATACAGCCCTGCTTTAATGTAACTGGCAAGCGGGAGATACTTTGGAGAAGCGATGCCACGATACACATTTAACAAATCGACCGCTCAAACACACGGAGATAAACTCCACGTCAATTTCAATGTCATCGGAGGCGAACTCGACACTTCGGTAGTCGATGAGCTGACCGACGTCACGCTGGAACACAAGGGAGGAACGAGGTACCTTCTCATCACAGGGGGAAGCAACCCCCGTGAGCGTTCAAAGCGGAACCTGGGCGTTTACATGGCGCTCATGCAGTGGTTCTGTATGAACAACAGGCGACCGCTAGACAAGCTCATCCGTGAGGACAAGGACGCGTCCACAAGCTAGTACATGACGAGTCTCCCGCTTGCCATGTACCAAGTGGTGCTGCATTTACATCTTATTGGTTTTATAGTATAACAAGTACGGCAAGCGGGAGCCGAGGGAGGGTCTTATGAACCTGTTCGATGAAACATCCGTAAGGGCCATCGGCAGCTCGATGACCTCTTACCCGAGCACGGGCGAACGCAGCATTCTCATAGAAGTACTCGGCGTCACCACGCTTCCCGACGTCTTACGGAATGTCCGTGATGCGCGCCTGGAGTACGTGGAGAGCTTTTTCACCGCCGTACGTACGGTTGCCGCCCGCTACCGCCTCTTCGTCAAGGGAGGGCCGGTACGCTGTGCGGTCGTACAGAATCTCATCAAGGCAACCGTCCTGGGGGACGAGGTGCAGCGGCAACGCTTCATCAGTATCGCCAACCAGTGATTCGCCGTACATGACTTGCTCCCGCTTGCCATGTACAACTTGTAATTTTCGTGCTATAATTTACACATATTAATCAATGTTGGGAGGCCTTAAAAGCCGTTCGCACCACAGAAAGGGTTTACACCTATGGCTAAAAAAGCCGAACTGCTTGAAAAAGCCGCTGAACTTAAACTAGAAGTCAGCGAAAAGAACACGATCGCCGAGATCGAAGCTGCTATCGAAGCAGCTGGTTCAGCACCTGCTGAAACCGAAGAAACCAAGGAAGAAAAAGCAACCGCCAAGGCCGGTAAGCGCAGCGACAAAGCGACCCGCGAAGCTGCTGAAAAGGCAGAAAAAGAAGCCCGCAAAGAAGCCGGCGACACGACTCCTCAGTCAGAAGAAGCCGAAGCGCACGCTAAAAAAGGTCCTAAGCCCGTTACCCGTCCTCGCCTAGAGCGCCGCGGTAAAAACTACCGTAAGGTAGCCGAACTGGTAGAAAAGGGTAAAGTATACCCACTGGCCGACGCGCTTGAGCTCGCTACTAAAACTAACCCTGTTAAGTTTGACGCTTCAGTAGAACTGCACGTTCGCCTTGGTGTTGACCCACGCCAGGCCGACCAAAACGTCCGCAGCACCGTATCTCTGCCACACGGTAGCGGTAAAACTATCCGCGTTGCCGTTTTTGCTCCAGAAGCAGAACACGCAGCAGCCAAGAAAGCTGGCGCCGATGTTGTTGGTGACGAAACCTTCATCAAGCAGCTTGAAAAAGAAGAGCTTAACTTTGACACGCTTATTGCTACTCCGCAGTACATGCCTAAGCTTGGTAAGTTCGCACGTTTGCTTGGTCCACGCGGCCTTATGCCAAACCCTAAAGCTGGTACGGTTGCAACCGACGTTGTTAAAGCCGTCACCGAAGCAAAAGCCGGTAAGGTTGAATACCGCGTTGACAAGCAGGGTATCGTCCACCTTTCTATCGGCAAGGTATCATTTGGCGCTGAGAAGCTGGCAGTAAACGCCAAGGCGTTCTTTGACAGCCTCCAGTCACAAAAACCTTCAAGCCTTAAGGGCGGTTACGTTAAGTCAACCAGCCTGTCTACGACCATGGGTCCTAGTATTAAGGTAGAAGACACCGTTAAATAG
>DATJIC010000045.1:0-20454 GCA_035493555.1 Verrucomicrobiia bacterium
GGCAGATGTTGATGCCAAGCATGCCGGTTCAGCCTCGGGCGTTATGAATGCCGTACAGCAGCTTGGCGGTGCTATTGGTGTCGCTCTTATCGGCGTTATCTTCTTTGGACAGCTTACGGCACACGCCGACGCAAGCTTTACGTCAGTCGAGCCCACTATCCGCTCAGAGCTTTCAAAAGCCCATGTGCCAGCAAAGGTTCAGGATACGATCGTAAAAGATATGCGCACCTGTTTTAACGACCGCGTCAACGAGAAGGACGCTACTGCAACTCCAGAGAGCTGTAAGCAGCTTCAGGCTGGACCACAAACGCCAGCTAGCGCCGCTATCGCATCTACGTTAGGCGACGCCGCTAAAAAGGCCAACACTGATAACTTTATCAACGCATTTAAGGCAGCGGCCATTTACGAGGTTGCGCTTGTTGTCGTTACCTTCGGCATGAGCTTCCTCTTGCCGCGGCACATCCGTGCGCAGTCGATGGAAGTAGCGTAGTAGGTACAAAAGACCAACTAAAAAGAACCGGTTTTACCGGTTCTTTTTTGCTTTTCGCTCTTTTGAGCTCATCAGCATAACTACGCAGTTATGAAAGCTATTCCGATGTATCCGGAGTGCGCGCTAGGCGCGCGGGTTCCGATACGTTCATCGGATACCCGCGCGCCTGCGCTCAGGTTGCTCAGCCGCGGCGGCGGCGAACCACCTTGCGGCCGAGCACGACCACGGCCACCAGGCCCACCAGGGCCCCGCCGACCTTCGTCAGGCGCTTGCCCCTGTCGGTACGCGCGGCGCTCAGCACCGCAGTGCCAGCCGCTCGCACCTGCTGGGTGCGCGTCGGCTTGTCGACCACCGGCTCCTCGTCGGAAGCCGTGCGGTCGGTCCTGCCGGTCTCCTCGCTCATCGCGAGACCTCCTCGAATCAATCCGAATACACCGAATGGCGCCGTTTTTAGGCGGCAAACCATCGTCGATATTACATCAATATTTACAATACGTCAACTAATATGCAGACTATGCCGAAGCGGCTGCGCCAAGCTTTCGGCAGTCATCGGTGTGAAACAGCAGGTCAGGATCCTGCTTACAGTTCAAACAAATCAGCACAAGGTCGTTACAATTTGCAAACGCACAGTTTTCATAGTTGTTTGTCGGACCATCACAGTGAACACAGCGACCAACAATTGCCGTATGGTCGCTAAAATCAACTTTCATGCGATCATCAAAGACATGCAGGCTCCCTTCCCACAGCCCATCGTCGCCGTAGCTTTCGCCGTATTTTACAATACCGCCGTCAATTTGGTACACCTCTTTAAAACCGCGGTTTTTCATAAGACTCGAGAGGATCTCGCAGCGGATACCGCCGGTACAATACGTCACCACCGGCTTGTCTTTGATATCATCGTACTTGCCGCTTTCAAGTTCTTTAATAAAGTCGCGGCTTGTCCTCGTATCTGGAACAACCGCATTTTTAAACCGGCCGATTTTTGCCTCAAAGGCATTCCGCCCATCAAAAAACACAACGTCTTCGCCGCGCTCTTCCACCAGCTTGTTTACTTCTTTAGGCTTAAGATGCACGCCTCCGCCTACGACACCATTTTCATCCACCTTAAGCTCATCGGCGGCGTCAAAGGCAACAATTTCGTTCTTAACCTTGACGCTCATGCGCGGAAAATCATCCCGGCCGCCATCGCTCCACTTAAATACCGTCCCCTTAAACCCAGGAAACTCTTTTGTGGCTTTAATATATTTTTTAAGATCATCCATTTCGCCGCCCACGGTACCGTTAAGCCCGTGCGTAGAGACAAGAATCCGTCCCTGCAAGTTAAGACTGTCACATAGCGTTTTTTGCCACAGCTTAATCGCCTCCGGATCCTTGATGGGAGTAAATTTATAATATAATAAAATCTTTTGCATTCTTTGCCATTATACAGGATCCACCCTTTCACCTCAATAAAAAGTACGCTTAGGGGTTTGCAAGGACAAAAAACTGCGTTATAGTAGAAACACTATGATCATCTTATGAGTAGGTGATCCGCTATTCGTGAATGTTCGGACGGCCGAACCGCTCACGATTTGTCTCTACTAAACCTATAAAATTCATCAAACAAGGAACAACTTTATGCAAAAAGACATTCTCCGACTCTTCTGGCAGACAGCCATGAAGTATCCGGTACGGACTCTGTTCTCGCTCTCGGGTGCAGCCGTTACTAACGTTATCGGCTCATTCGCCGGTCCCTATATTATTTCGCTCATTCTCGAAAAGCTGCAAAGCGGCACGGTCACGCTTGAATCTGTCTCGGGACTGATAGTGGTGTACACGATCACGCAGATCTACGGCCAGGTACTTGGCTGGAGGCTTAACCTGTATTTTACGTGGACCATGGAAACCTACGGCCAGCGCGACCTTTACCAACGCATTTTTTCCGCTCTCACCAACCAGAGCCTCGCGTTCCACTCGGACCGGTTTGGGGGCGCGCTCGTATCGCAAACCACCAAACTTATCGGATCGTTCGAACGCTTCTGGGATACGCTGATTTTCCAGCTCGTCCCATCTGTTGCCAGCATTCTTGGCGCTACTATTATTCTTAGTTTCGTCTTTTGGCAGTATGCCATACTCCTTTTTGGGCTCTCAATCGTATTCGTCATCGCGGTTTTCTTTGGATCGCGCTTTCTGGCCGTCCGCAATAAGGAGGAGGCGCAGGCCAGTACCGCCACGAACGCTTATGTCGCCGATGCCGTTAGTAATGTCATGGCCATTAAATCGCATGGCCGCGAAAACTTTGAGCTAGACGAACTGACCGAGCGCGCAGTTACGTGGCGGAGCAAAAGCCTCGCCAATATGCGCGGCTTTTTGGGAGTAAGCAGCATTTACTCTACGATCATCGCAACACTCAACACGGTCGCTTTGGTTGGTGCCATATGGGCTTCACAGCACAACACCATTTCGATTGGCGTCGTATACCTGGCCGTCACCTACACGTTCACTGTCTCCCGCCAATTATGGGAAATGAACAGCATCATGCGCAACTACAACCGGATCATGGGCGATGCGCATGACATGACCGAGATCCTTTCGCTCACCCCTTCCGTTACTGACAAAAGCAATACGCCTCTTGTCGTAAAAAAGGGCGAAATCAGCTTCAAGAAAATGAGCTTTGCCCACACCGACAGCAACGAGCAGTTATTTAAGGACTTTAGCCTCACCATTAAAAGTGGGGAGCGGATTGGTCTTGTAGGACACTCCGGTTCTGGCAAAACGACACTTACCCGGTTGCTTCTCCGTTTTTCGGATATTGAGGCTGGCGCAATTACCATCGACGGACAGGATATTGGCCAGGTAACGCAAAAATCACTCCGTGAGAGTATCGCTTACGTCCCCCAGGAACCCATGCTTTTCCACCGCAGCCTTCGCGAAAATATCGCCTACGGCAAACCGGACGCCACCATGGATGAAATCCGCGGCGCCGCCGAAAAAGCCAACGCACTGGAGTTTATTGAAAAGCTGCCCGATGGTTTTGAAACGACCGTTGGTGAGCGCGGCGTAAAACTGAGCGGCGGCCAGCGCCAGCGTATTGCTATCGCCCGGGCGATTCTTAAGGACGCTCCAATTCTCGTTCTCGACGAAGCAACCTCGGCACTGGATAGCGATAGCGAGAAATTAATCCAGGATGCACTTTCTAAGCTTATGAAGGGCCGCACCAGCATTGTCGTTGCCCACCGGCTTTCAACCATTGCAAAACTTGACCGTATTATTGTTCTTGAGGACGGCCAGATAGCCGAGCAAGGCAGCCATACTAAACTATTGGAACAAAAAGGCACCTATGCCAAGCTGTGGGCACACCAGTCCGGCGGCTTTATTGAGGAGTAAAAATGGCCACATTATTCAAAAGAGCCAACACAAAAACAGCTAAAAAAACGCTTGCTATTTTTAAAAGCGAAATCGCAAAAAGTAAAAAACGATTTATTTTTTACAGTATCCTTATTCCGTTAAACCGTCTGTTTTACATCGTTTTACTACCGCTTGTTTTTAGCCTTGTCGTCCAATCGCTTATTCTTCATCCACACGATTGGCAGCACCCCGCCCTCCTCTTGGGCATCGGTGCCGTTTTGTCGGTGCTTTCGCTTCTTACCGCTCATTTTGGCGTAAAGACATTGTTCTACCACGAGGAAGAAATGCGTACGGCGCTTACCGAACGGGCAATCACCCACCTTATGCGCCATAGCGACCAGTTCTTCTCCAACCGGGCTGTCGGATCGCTTGCCGGTGACGTTAATACGTTCAGCGGATCGATTATTACGTTTCTGGATATTATTTTCCTACAGGCAAGCAGCCTTGTCGTTAACTTTGTCGTGAGTCTTTTTATTATCGCCGTCATGTCTCCTCTGCTCCTTTTGCCGCTTGGTGCCGCCACGGGCCTGCTGATATGGCGGAGCCTTCATGCAGTCGCCGCCCGCGGGCCTCTGCGTCATAAGCGTAAAACGCTCACCTCCAAGTTAAATGGCACCGTAGCAGACATCCTTGGCAACCAACAAATCGTGCGCTACTTTGCAACGAGCGACAATGAAGTACAGCGAGTCCTTACCGACCGTCGCGAAATCCAATCTGTTGCGGGCGATGAAATCGAAGTTATCCAACGCGAAACACTCACTCGTCAGATCACCCTTTTCTCTTTCCAGCTTGCCACGATTGCCGTGTGTATCTGGCTTGCCACAAACGGCAATATTACCATTGCGGCATTAGTGTTCGCCATTACCTACCTGGGGAGGCTCACGGGTTCGCTATTTGAGATCACACCGATTATCCGTGGTATGGAGCAGCTGTTTCTCGACGCCGCCAATATTACCGACATTCTCGACGACGAGCCGGAAATTGCCGATGCGCCCAATGCGCCGGCACTCGTCGTCAAAAAAGGCGAGGTTATCTTTAAAGACGTCTCCTTCCGCTATGCCGACAACGACGACACCGACGTTATTAGCAGCTTGCAGCTTCATATCGAACCCGGCAAGCGCATCGGGCTCGCAGGCCACAGCGGCGGCGGCAAAACAACGCTTACAAAGCTCCTTCTCCGCTTCGCCGACATCAACGAAGGTGCTATTTTAATTGACGGTCAGGATATTCGCACGATCTCGCAGGATAGCCTCCGAAAAAACATTGCCTATGTTCCTCAGGAGCCTTATTTGTTTCACCGTAGCCTGCGTGCCAACATTGCCTACGCCCGGCCAGACGCCACCGACGAAGAAATCATGACCGCGGTAAAACGCGCCAACGCCTACGAGTTTATAAAAGACCTGCCGCAGGGGCTTGATACGATCGTTGGCGAACGCGGCGTAAAGCTCAGTGGCGGCCAGCGCCAACGTATCGCTATTGCCCGGGCAATACTGAAGGACGCCCCTATCCTTATTCTCGACGAAGCAACCTCGGCACTTGATAGTGAGAGCGAAAAACTTATCCAAAGCGCGCTTGATAAGCTCATGAAAGGCCGTACCAGTATCGTGATCGCCCACCGGCTTTCAACTATCGCCAAGCTCGACCGGATTGTCGTTCTTGAAAAAGGAAAAATCAGTGAACAAGGCTCTCACAACGAGCTCCTTAAAAATAAAGGTACCTACGCCAAGCTTTGGGCGCACCAATCCGGCGGCTTTATTGAAGAATAAAATTATCCCGCCGTATGTACCGGCGGGATAATAGTAATTTTTTACGTAGCTTATTTATTGCTATCAACGTTGGACTGCTTTGGCTCTGCCTGAGCTTTGCCGCCTGGCTTCGTCTCTTCAGCCTGGGTGTCCTGTGCTGTGTCGCTGCCGTTCTCCGCCGCAACATCCGCCTCGCTTTCGGCATCACCACCAGCCTGCTCGTTTGCAGCCTGAAGCGCACCTGGTTCGTACACGTTAGCGACGACAAGACTCATGTCCTGTTCCGCATCGGCAAACTCTACTCCTTCAGGAAGTTGGATATTCTCAAGGGTGAGCTTGTCGTCGGTCGTTGCAAGATCCGCTACCGACATTTCAAGCGATTCAGGCAGGTTAGCCGGACGCGCCTTTACCTCGGTATGTTCAATTGCCTGCAGAATAACCAGGCCGGCCCGCTCAGCAGGACTCTCGCCCATGCCCGTAAGGATAATCGGCACTTGCGTTACAATCGACTCATTTTGTTTGATCGTATGAAACGCAATATGGCGCACCGAGTGCTTCAAAGGATGAATATCGATACTCTTAATAATTGCGAGTTTCTTCTTGCCGTCAATAGTCAGGTGAACAGGAGTGTGCCTGCCTGCCGCCCGGGCAATTTTGGTCGTTTCAACTATTGGTGACTGCGTCGCAACAGGATCAGTCTTGCCGCCATACACGACACTTGGAATAAAGCCTTCTTGTCGTAGTTTGGCGGCTTTTTTACCAACCATCGTACGTTCGTTCAGTTTCAGTGAAATATCGTTCATTTCCCCTCCATTTCGTGTATCCTAATTATACCATTTATTCCTGCCGTGCTAAAATAAGACAGCATGATACCAGGATTTGATCTGAATATGTTGGTCACTACCACGAGCGCCCTTGTGGTCGTTCTTGTTATTGCCCTTATCATATTCGCCGAATCGGGGCTGCTGATCGGCTTCTTCCTCCCGGGCGACACTCTTTTGTTTAGCGCCGGTTTTCTCATTAGCGCCGGGCAATTGCATTTTGATATTGTATGGTTTATCGTCATTATGTTCGCGGCAGCCGTCCTTGGCGATGGCGTGGGATATCTATTCGGGAAGCGTGTTGGACGCCGTATTTTTAACCGGCCAAATTCACGCCTTTTCCGAAAAGAAAACCTCGAACGCGCAGAGCAATTTTACGACAAGTACGGCGCGGTTACCGTAGTTATAGCCCGGTTTATCCCCATGATCCGTACTTTTGCGCCGATCGTTGCAGGAGTGGGTAAAATGTCTTATCGCAAGTTCCTCACTTATAATCTTATCGGGGCATTCCTCTGGGCAGGCGGCGTAAGCTACCTTGGCTTTTACCTGGGAGACTTCCTCCACCAAATGGGCATCGAGGTTGACACCATCATCCTGCCGATTATGGCTGTCATTGTTGTGATATCAATTGCGTCGCCCCTTCTCCATAGCGTTGACTTTCCGCGTATATGGAGAGGAACGAAAAAGCAGTTTACTGTTATTTTCCGTAAAAAATAAAGTAATTCTTTGTTCGTTCCCCTGTTATAAAAGATCTTTAAGGTATTTACCTGTAAATGATTCAGCAACTTTAGTAATGGCTTCTGGCGTTCCCTCGGCAACTACCATACCGCCGCCAAGACCACCCTCAGGGCCCATGTCAATCACGTGATCTGCCGATTTAATAACGTCGAGGTTGTGTTCGATAATAACCATACTGTTGCCGCCCGAAATAAGTTTTTGCAAAATGCCGAGCAAACGTTTTACATCGGCACTATGAAGACCAGTCGTGGGTTCATCAAGGATATAAAGTGTTTTGCCTGTCGCACGGCGCGAGAGTTCGGTAGCAAGCTTTATACGCTGCGCTTCGCCACCACTAAAGGTTGTTGCCGGCTGGCCAAGGCGGATATATCCAAGCCCAACTTCAACAAGTGTTGTTAATTTGCGCGAGATGGTCGGAACGTTCTCGAAAAATTCAGCCGCCTGCTCGACCGTCATCTCCAGTACATCGCTGATCGTTTTATCCTTGAACTTAATTTCAAGCGCTTCGCGGTTATAGCGTTTACCGCCACATTCGTCACAGGTCACATAAACATCGGGCAAAAAGTGCATTTCGATTTTGATAACGCCGTCGCCCTGGCAGTTTTCACAGCGGCCGCCCTTAACGTTAAAGCTAAAGCGCCCAGCTTTATATCCACGGATATTCGCCTCGGGGGTACCGGCAAAGAGTTCACGGATAGGTGTAAATACTCCTGTATATGTTGCGGGGTTGGAACGTGGCGTCCGTCCAATTGCCGATTGGTCAATAACAATTGCCTTATCAAGATGGTTAATACCCTCGATGTTTTCGTGGGCGCCAGGTACCGTTTGCGCACGGTGGAGCCGCGCCGATAATTCTTTGGCTAAAATATCATTCACCAGCGTCGACTTACCGCTGCCGCTCACGCCGCTCACGACGGTCATTACCCCAAGAGGAAACGCTACGTCAATATTCTTGAGATTATTCTCACGGGCACCGCGGATTATTAGTTTGCGGTCTTTCTCTATGGCCCGGCGTTTCTTAGGTACGTCGATCTTCTCAATGCCAGAGAGATACCGGCCGGTAATACTGTCTTTTTGCTTCGCCACTTCTTCTGGCGTGCCTGCTGCAACGACTTCGCCGCCCGCAACACCGGCACCGGGACCAATATCAAGCAGGTAATCCGCTTGGCGGATCGTATCTTCGTCGTGTTCGACAACAAGAACGGTATTACCAAGATCACGAAGACGCTTGAGCGTTGCAATCAGCCGGTCGTTGTCCCGCTGATGGAGGCCGATTGATGGCTCGTCGAGCACGTATAATACACCCTGAAGCCCCGAGCCAATTTGGGTCGCAAGTCGAATACGCTGCGCCTCGCCGCCCGAAAGCGTGTTGGCCGCCCGGGCAAGTTCCAGGTAGTTAAGCCCCACGTTACTCATAAATCCTAGGCGGTCGGTAATTTCTTTTACGATCTGCCGAGCAATAAAACGCTCCTGCTCAGTCAGCTTTAAAACGTTCGTGAATAGCTCCAGGGCCTCGTCGATACCCATGTTACAGACATCCATAATACTAAGGCTATGAACGGTTACGGCAAGCACCACCGGCTTCAGACGGTTGCCGTTACAGGCATGGCACTTGCGTTCGCGCATAAACCGTTCGATATCTTTGCGCATAAACTCGCTGTCGGTTTCTTTGTGGCGGCGTTCAAGGTTAGGAATCACTCCTTCGTAGGTTGATTCGTAGTGACGGCCAGCGCCAATATCCACCCGGTACTTTTGGGCGCCTGTACCGTACAGAATCATCTCCAGGTCTTCGCTTTTTAGCTGCTTTACCGGCACATGCAAGTTAAAACCGTGCGCGTCAGCCACCTTGGCAAGACGCTTCATGTACCACGCGTCGCTGTTAACGCGGTTATAGGGGCGTATCGCCCCCTCGGCAATAGTGAGGTTGGGGTTAAAAACCAGGTCGGGATCAACCTCAAGGCGCGATCCAAGCCCGGTACATACAGGACAAGCACCCTGCGGCGCGTTAAAGCTAAATAGCCGAGGTTCAAGCTCGGGAATCTCCTCGTTCGGATGATCGACACAGGCATAGCGCTGGCTATAAATTGTTGTTTCGTCTTTATCAACGTTGAGCAGTTCAACTACGCCGTCGGCAAGCTCCAACGCCTGCTCAACAGATTGGGTGACGCGGCCCTGAGCGTCGCTGTTAACCGCAATACGGTCAACGACAATTTCAATATTGTGCTTGTAGCTTTTTTGAAGATCGGGAAATTCATCGAGTGAATAAACGACGCCGTCCACCCGCGCACGAGCAAACCCCAACCGGCGGTATTGTTCGGGGATGTGGGCAAACTCGCCTTTTTTCTCTTTGACGATCGGCGCCAGTATCATCAGGCGCGTCCCTTCGTCGATCTTCATGATTTCATCGATAATGGCCTGTGGCGTCCGGCGGGAGACTTCTTTACCGCAAACGGGACAATGAGGCACGCCGATACGTGCGAACAGGAGGCGTAGATAGTCATAAATCTCTGTCACCGTAGCAACCGTTGAACGGGGGTTGCGGCTGGTCGATTTTTGGTCAATGGAAATGGCAGGACTCAGGCCATCAATAGATTCGACATCCGGCTTGTCCATAATGCCCAAGAACTGGCGGGCATAACTGGAAAGGCTTTCAACGTAACGGCGCTGTCCTTCAGCGTAAATAGTGTCGAACGCAAGGCTCGACTTACCCGAGCCGGAGAGCCCAGTAATAACCACCAGCTTATCGCGGGGGATCTCCACGCTGATGTTCTTGAGATTGTGCTCACGGGCACCAGTAACACGAATAACCTCTGGCATAACGCCTTAGTATAGCATAAAAAAGGCCGGTGTTTCTAGTCCTGGGAGCTCAGCTCGTCAATGCGGTAATACTTAGATGCCACCAAAATCTTAAGCGGATCCCACACTCGGCGTGCCTTTTTATGGGTCAGGGTACTGAGTTTCACTAAAATGAGTATGAGCATGCTTAAAGCCGTACATAGCAACGCTGTCACGATTTTTAGAATTAGTGACTCGCCCGTGTCAATCATAAGAATAAACGCCAAAGTAATCGAGAACAGCACGAGCATAACGGTCCATTCGTTACTAAAAACCTTGTTGCCTACCTGCATGGCATAGTTCGTCCGGTTCTGCTGGTTGGCGACGAGCTTTTCGAGCACTTTGGTCATTTCGTCTTTGTGCGACCCTTTATAGTCTACGCAAAAGCTGATCAGCTCTTCGTACTCTTTCTCGGCAGCCTTAAGGTGGTTCTCGGACGTCTTGTTGGCGTAGCGTGTCATACGGGTATGGATCTCGTCTTTTATGCTATCCGGAAACGCTTTAATGCTAAGCATAATAGCAAATATAGCATTCGCTTCTGCGCGGACAATCCGGTGCAGCTCCTCAATTCGGCCCTTTTGCGCGGCCAAAATCGGAGATATATAAAAACCGTACAAAAACGAGTTAACAGAGAAGAGCGTTAGCGTCGCGGTCGTAAACTTGATTCGCGGGAGCATGAACAGCAGCACGAAGAATACAACAAAGAAAAAAGCAAAGAACCAACTTAGGCGGATTTTAGTAAGAATAAACGTTTTCATTGCTTTTATGATATATTACATTTCACTAAAGCACCATGCTAATTATATCGCTTATCTTTGCATGCTTTTGACAAAAATGCTATATTGACATGAAATATATTTACTAAAAGAGGTGGAGCTGTGAAAAAAGCCGCGTTTATTGCAATCCTTGTTGTCGCCTGCCTGGCTGTTTTTCTCAAATCCGGCATTCTTGATTCGCTGATGCTTTTTATCCTTGCGGGGGTTATACCGGGTACCAGCTATGCTATTCCCTCGACATTCATGCTGCTGCTCATTACCTGTGTAATGTGGCTGCTCATTTTTAACCTGCTCCCATTTGATCTCTCCCGTTCCGAGGTATCAAAGCCAAAAAAGAAAGCTGCGGCAAAAAAGACCCTGCCCAAACAGCGTTATAAGCAGGTCTAGCCCTCGCTCTCCTGATCCATCGTGTCACTCGGATAAACACTCTCAGCCCACAAATGAAGCTCCTGCAAAACAAACTGCTGGTCGTCGGTGGCTTTTACAGCAAGTGCTTGAAGTGATTTCATAAAGCGCGGAAGCTGCAGCGTTAGGCGCACTCCCCGCCACCATTCCCATTCGCGCGCCTCGTCTTCACTAAGGCTTTTGGGGTAACTGCGTGCTTTGTAGTGCAGCAGAAGCGGCACAAGGCGGTCGTCGGAAAATTCAGGATGAAAATCTGCCAGTTCCCGTTCGGTGGCATTACGGACCGTCTCAATCCGCAGCCGGTCACGATCGCCCACAAAACCGTCGTACAGCTGCGCCTCCGGATCGGTGGCTTTTTTAAAGTCCGGCTTGGATTCAAAAATACTGCGGATGTTCTCTGCAAAATTTGGGTACGCAAGAAGGGCTGCTTTATGCGCCTCGATCGTGGCTTGGTCCAGTTTTATTTTTTGCCATCCGTCGGCCTGCTCTAGTACGCCTAACGGCGCGACAGCCGGCGCCCTGTTATACTGGAGCTCTTTCACCGGCAAGGCCACAAACCCTTCTTTTTGCCGTTCGTCCCACGATGCGTAGAGCTTTTTCTTGAGTTCTTCGCTGCTAAGCGCAACAAACTGAGCCGGATCATGCCGCAAATCGTAAACGACCACATTGCCGTTCTTGCCGCTTGTCAGCGGAAACGCCACGGTTGTTTTGTCAAACTCCGAGGCATACCGACCGCTCGTATAGACAAACGGCTTTTTATCATCGAGATTAACCAGCTGTTTTATTTTGTTTTTATCGCGCATGCCCAGCAAATACTCATATAGGTTCGGCTGTTTTTGTTTGATGAGCTTAGTAACAGCAATCAGCGCCTCCACGTCGCTTAACGCGTCGTGGGCTTTAAAGTGATCAATCCCGTTCTCTTTAGTAAGAAGTTCGAGCCGGTTTGTTGCCTTGCCATCTTTTACCGGCCACGTAATTCCCTCGGGGCGAAGCGCGCGCGTCATTCGTACGACATCAAGAAGATCCCAGCGCGAACGTCCCTCTTTCCAGCACCACTCATAGGGGTCCCTGAAGTTGCGCCATAAATGATACCGAATAAACTCATCGTCAAACCGGATATTATTAAAGCCGACCGTCATCGTATCGGGCGTAAATATTTCATCGGTCAAAAGCTGCGCAAACTCAGCCTCGGTAAGGCCGTCGGCCTGCGTTGCTTGGGGCGTGATATGCGTTACCAGTGAAGCCTCCGGCGAAGGCAGCGTATCGTCGTTTAGCTTCACGAGAACGTTATATGGCTCGCCGACCGGCTCTAGGTCTTCTGTCGTGCGGATGCCGGCAAACTGCATGATCCTATCACTCCGCGGATCAAGACCGCTCGTCTCTAGGTCATAAAAGAAAAAAGTCTTGGGCATACCTCTAGCATAACAAAAAATCACGCCTTAAGGCATGCCATTCACCAATACAGCCTATTGTTCTACGAGAGTAAATTCTTTGTCGGCAATAACAATCGTGCTATCACCTTTGGCGCCGGCGCGGGAAAGCTCGTGCGAGATACCCATGCGGTGCATGATATCCCGGAGCCGGTTAAGACCCTCGAAGTTGTCAAAGTTTGTCCGGCGTGCAAACTTTTCTATCTTATCGCCGCTTACAATGAAGTAGCCTGTCTCTTCGTCTTTTGCTACCGTCCAGGCTTCAGCTACCTGCGAATCGCTGAGGCTGATGGTTGGCATGTCGCTGCTTTCTTCTTCCATTTCGTCAAGCAGCACACGCTCGGCCTGAACCTTCTTTCGTAATGCCCGCAGAACTTCCGTCGTCCCCTTATGTGCCGTCGATGAAATAGCAAAAACTTCAGCATTTTTGCCCGCTGCTTTTTTAACAGCGTCGACTTGCATTTGAATAATATCCTGGTCAAGACCTTCGGTTTTTGTAAGCGCAATTACTTCGGGCCGGCGAATGAGTTCGGGGCTGTAGCTTGCCAGCTCGTTTCGGATAGTTTTGTAAGCTGCCGCGACGTCGTCCGTATACACGTCGATCAGATGAAGGAGAACGGCCGTACGCTCCACATGCCGCAAAAACGCGTCCCCTAGCCCCTTGCCTTCACTAGCGCCTTCAATAAGCCCGGGAATATCGGCTATCAGTAAGCTGCCGTCGTCAATGTCCGCCACGCCAAGGTTAGGCGTAAGCGTAGTAAACGCGTAATCGGCTATTTCCGGCCGCGCATTGCTTACCACCGAAAGAAACGTGGATTTACCCGCATTTGGATACCCCACCAGGCCAACATCGGCAAGAAGTTTCAGTTCAAGCTCGGCTTCAAACGTATCACCCGGCTCACCCAGTTCGGCCATTTTTGGCGTTTGGCGTACCGATGATTTAAAGTGGGCGTTACCAAAGCCACCGTCGCCACCCTTTGCGATAACGACACGCTGGCTGTTTTCAGTCAGGTCTGCGATAATTTCACCGTTCCGGCGCACGACCGTTCCCATAGGGACCTTTACGACAAGCGTCTCGCCGGATTTTCCATGACGGTTAGCTTTACTTCCATTACCGCCGGATTCAGCTTTAAGCTCGGGTTTGAAGCGGAAATCGATAAGCGTATTAAGGTTTTCGGTTGCCTCAAAAATAACGTCGCCGCCACGACCGCCATCGCCGCCATCCGGGCCGCCTTTGTCGACATAAATCTCATGACGAAAACTGACGTTGCCGTTGCCGCCTTTGCCCGCTTGTACGAATACCTTTGCCGTGTCAATAAACATTAGTGTCCATTATAGCACAATCACCCCTTGAAAAATAGGGGTGATTGTGACGTAATTACTTTTTATTCTAGTGAATAAAGTTAGAGACTGAGCTTGGAGCGATAGTACGGCTGGTAACGCGGTTAAAGTTATACAGATAGTTCATTTCACTAATAGTAATGCTTCCATCCGAGTTAACCGATTCAACGATACCGACATGGCCCGCATAGTAGGAGCCGCCTTGGTAGGCGTTCCACTGGGCGATTGCACCGACCGAAGGAGTATTGTCGACACGGTAGCCTGCAGCACGTGCGTACATAGCCCAGGTTGCAGCGTTGCCCCAGAAGCTACCAACCGGAAGCCCCAGCTGCACTCGGCGCTCGTAAGCGTACCAGGTACAGTTACCGTAGGCATAGCGGTTGCCGGCAGAGGCGCCTGCCATTTGCGCGTCAATGGTCGCGTAGCCGCCATCGTAAGCACCCATACTTGCCGCTTCGCTAGGAGATACGTAGCCGGGACGCTCGTTCGCCGGAAGAATACCCCCAGGAATAACGATCGTCTTGCCTGCCTTTACGCCGCTTAGCTCAAGGTCGTTAAACGATACGATACGGTCGGTACTTGCCTTATACTTGGCTGCCAGGCTCGAAACAGTGTCCCCGCTTTTAACGGTATAAATAATACCATCAGTAGTAGGGATAACCAGGTTTTTACCGGCCGAGATGGCGTCGGTTGCCAAGTTGTTCGCCCATTTCACCGTGGTTGCGGAAATACCGAACTTCTGGCCTACCGTGCCTGCCGTATCGCCGGCCTTGCTGATGTAATGCTGAACCGTACGGCTGTCGGCTGTCGGCTGAATAATTTGAGGTTTGCTAATGACGTTATCGTCGCTTTGGGCCAGCTGGTGTTCAGCGGCAAGCGAAATCGATAGGTTGGCAACGTTACTTGCAATAGGAAGGTCAGCGCTTTCAGCGATTCCAGCGGCAACATTGGTTGCTACAAGCTGGTCGACCGATGGTTGGTCGGTAGTCGTCGCATTTGCGTTGCTGGCTGTGGAACTCTGGGTTTCGGCGGCATTAGCGACGCTGTCCATTTTTTGAGGTGGCTGGTAGCCAATTGCTACCATGGTTATGATAAGCAAGAAAACACCTACGTATGCTGCTACAGTCGTAGATTTAGGTCCGCCCCTGCGCTTACGTGAAGCTTTTTGGTGACGAGCAAAAACCTGTTGTTTCAACTCAGCAGTTGCATCTAGGGCAGAGCCCGTAGTGATTAGTGACCTACGAATAATCGTTCTCCTGCCTTCAGCATTACTGCAAAGGCGTCTACCTTACTCTGTCTTTCTTCTCGCAATAGAACAGGATACTTGTCGACCTATTTCATTTAATTGGTATTGATTGAAAACGTTCAGTTTCAGTATCCGTAGCGACATTTGTCGGTAGGCTCATATATGGTTCGTACTCCCACTCGCTAGATATGGCGGTCAGCCTTACTAAGTAGACGAACACATAAATGTGCTAATGTTCATTGTATCAGCTATTGCAAAGTATGTCAATTTATTTTATAGAATGTAAAAATTGTCAAGTCTAGGGCCCAAGACACTTAACTTTACAGTGAGTATCGATATTCGCCTGGTGTTCTTGCTCGGTTCTAGCATAGTAGGTTTTATCGTCGTCTCCACTAAGAAAGTAGAGATAGTCACCCGAGGCGGGATGCGCCACTGCTTTAAGAGCCGAAAGGCCGGGCGTAGCGATAGGTCCAGGGGGTAGCCCTGCATGAATCCGGGTGTTATAGGGTGACTCAAGCGACGGCGACGGCTCAACGCCAAGTTTTTTTGCCGCATAATGATAGGTAACATCCGAACCGAGCGGCATACCCATTTTTAACCGGCTTAAGAAAATCTGGGCAACTTGACGCTGATCGTCCGCATTTGGCACCTCCCGCTGCACAATTGAGGCGAGCGTAATACCCTGATAAAGACTAAGCCCCTGCTTTTTAAACCCATCGACAAGGTTGTTTTCCTTAATCACCCGGTAATACTCGTCGAAGGCCGTCGTTAGTATCTGCTCTACGCTGGCATCGCCGCTGAACTTGTATGTTTCTCCGTAGATATAGCCTTCAAGGTCGGCGCTGGCTGGTTTCGTTGCAAACAAGGGATGGTCGTATGGTTTACTAAAAGCAGCATCCACACTAGCCCTGTCGTAGCCTGATTTTACAAGCGCATCCTCATCTTCTTGAACCGTAGCCCCAGGAAGAAACGTCAGGGAGAACTCGTCGATTTTACCAGCCACAAGGTCGTTAACGATACCCTGCATCGACTCCGACGGTGATAGCCGATACGAGCCCGCTTGGAGCTTAGAGCGCGTATTGGTTATTCTGGTGTAGATATCGAACACATACTGGCTGCGGATAAGCTTATTATCCGCCAAGAGCTTACCTATGGCCGACGGTGTCATACCCTCACTGACAGTCACCTTGGTGCGGGAAGTATCTTGTGTATTGACCGGGCGAAGCGACAGTTCGTACCACAACCCAAAACCCGCCGCTGCCAAGATAATCGCAGCAATTGCCCCCACTAGTATCCAGCGCATAGCGTGCCTCTTTTTCTTTGGCGCAGGCGCAGGGGCGGGTGCAAGAGGTTTTTCAATAGGTACCACAGGCTGCGGAACGACTGGCTGCTGGGGTTCCATGCGGGAAAGCGGTCTTTTGGGTGGAAGAATATCGTTCATCTAGTGACGCTCCAGATAATCTTGTAGTATGATGGCCGCCGCCCGAGCATCAATATCACCCTTTGAATAAGGCCGGCCATACGATTTTAATTGCTGTTCGGCGAGTACACTAGTGAGTGATTCGTCCTGAAACTCCAGGTGAGGCGCCATGTCAACGAGCTGCTTTGCAAAACTCTCGGCATACGCGGTTTGCGCCGTCGGCTCACCCGACTGGTTCCGGGGATAACCAACCACGATTGTATCGATGTTCTCGTCGACCACAAGCTTCGCTATGCGCCCAATCTCGCTGCCGTCAACCTCTATGGTTTCGTAAGCAACAGCAATCCGAACCGCATCGTCACCAATAGCAACACCAATCCGCTTTTCTCCTACGTCGAGCGCAAGGAACGTCTTATTTCGACTCATTCAAATTAAATTCTACCTTAATTTTCTTGGTATCGTTTGGCGCCGACGACACCCAGAACGGCCAGAATTTAATATCAACGTTATCGACACCCTGGATCGACTCGATACTCGACTGAATTTCGCCGTAGCGCTTGCCCTTTGCTAAGTCTTTTACGGCTTGGTCCTCGATTTTAGGACCGATTTTTGCCGTTGCAATAAGGTTAGCGGTAAATCCCTTAGAGACCGCGGTGGTATCGGTAAAGGTGACCTTATCGGCTCCGTTATCGTAGATACGCCGGTCATTCAAACCCTTGATCTGATCCTTAAAGTAGGCGTCGAGGAAGCTACTAACGTCCGCCTTGGCAACACCCGCCAGGCTATAGGTAAGCGTTGCGGTCAGTGTTGCTTTGCCGGAAGGCACCTCTTGATCAACACCAGGAGCAACCTGCGGAGTACCCTTATCCGTCTTGAATGACTGGTCCAGAATAATAAAAGTGTCGTTAAATTTAGCCGTCAGCTGCTTTTTCATATCGTCGGAGCTTTGCTGATTAAGCTGGTCGGTCGCCTTTTGGACGTCATCACTGCTGACAACAGTAACTGTCTTGCTGCTACCGCCAGACATATCACTCCCCTCAGCGTCGATCCCACTAACATTAGAACTATAGCTGCGGGCCGACAGGTTATAATCGTCACCCACCTTGGCCGCCTCCACGTTTACTGTTGCCGAATCCTGTACGATCCCACTTGGCCCAACAGTAGTGCCACTTAATGTTGCACTCTCAGTACTAACAAAAGTATGCGTCCCATTGGTAAAACTAGTACCAGCAGGAACGGTCATGGTCTGGTTAGAGACAGACGTGCGGGTAATTTGCATTGTTCCCGTTGCCTTATCACCTACCTGCTTTTTACCCGTAGGGGTAATATCGACTGACACATCCTTCTTCAAGGTCTGGGTAACCGTTTTCAGGCTGTTCCCTGCAAGATCCGTGGAAAGACTGTCACCGAGTGTCACCTTGGCATTTGCCGACGAGTCGGTTGTACGGGCAGAAATAATAACCGTTGCCGACGGGGCAAAAATGATTGCCCACACCAGGAACGCAAGAAACAACACGCCGCCTGCAATGCCAAAAATAAGGCGTTTACGGAATTTATTAAAGTTAGGAACCCTGCCGCTTTTGGACTTTGGCTTTTTGAGAGATTGACCCGCAAGAGGAGGTGTTGCCTTTGGCATTTCAGCCACGTTTTCGCTTATTGCTTCGTCTAACGGCGAAGAGAGGGCGGCGGCGCCTAGCGCGCTTTTGTCGGCGGTTCGCGCCAGTTCACCCACCGGCAGTTGGGCACCGTCGATAATATCGTCGCCATTATCGATACTTAGGGCTGATATTTCGGCGAGCTCTGGCTTGCTTTGCAGATTTTTTGCAACAGGAATTTTAGCTGCGGCTGCAAGTGCCGCCAGTGCTGAATTATTACTAATGAGCACCAGGCGTTTGCTACTGTGCGAAGCAGCGCGCTCAAGAAGACGTAAATTAACCGCGCTCTGAAGTATGCCAATGCGTTTTGGCGGAACAAGGGCGACGATTTTCTCTTTTGAGTCTTTCACTTTGCCAATTATGGCCGTGATGTCGTCTTCAACATCGATGTAAATGACGTCTTTGTTCATAGTTAAATGCGAAGGATCCGATTAAGTTTTTCTTTGATGGTATCGCTGTCGCTACTCCCTACCATTGTATCATAGCCCACCCGGAGCAGGCCCATGGCCGTAATAAAGGTATGGTCGTTTGCCGCGCCCGTAGCGTCGTGGATTCCCACAACTTCACTAGGGTTGATACGCTGGACGGTCGGACGTTTCGTAAAGGGCAGTTCCTTATACCAGTCGCGCTCGGACAGCGCTTCAACCAGCTTTGCAAGGCTGGCCCCACCGCCACAAAGCAGAATTCGATTTGGCAGATGATCAACAGAGTCAAATTCGCCTAATGCCAACTCGACCCCCGCCAGCCACACATCAAGCGTTTTATCGATTGCCTTTTCGGCTTCTTTTTTAACGCTGGCCTTAATCTGACTGTTATCGATATTTACCTTGAGCTTTTCGGCATCGCTATAGCTAAGATCCATCTCGCTGGCAATTGTCCGCGTAAAGCTACGGCCGCCAATACCAAACATCTTCGTACCCTCGACGCCACCGTCGTTCACTACCGCTATGTCGGTGGTACCGCCACCAACATCGGCCAAAATAGCCGTAAAATTACTGCTGGCATCGGTGCCAAGGACACTCCTGCTTACTGCGAACGGTTCGGCAGCAACGGCGACCAGCTCCAGCGCTAGTTCGTCGGCCACGCGCTCTAGGGCACCAATATGCACCATCGGGGCAAAGGCGGTATAAATTTGAACGGCTATGTCCCGCCCCTGGAAACCGATAGGGTTAGAAACCTTGTAACCGTCAATATGGATACTGACAAGCGCGCTGTTTACCAGCTTTACCTCAACTTCTTCGTTGCCCGTCTCGAGGGCAATTTGACGCTGCGCCTTACCTTGGGCACGCTCCTGCACCTTTTCGATGATGAATTCCATCTCGTTCGTATCCAGAGGACGATCGGGTTGCGGACGGCGGTAACGAATTGTATTAGTAACCCCTTTTACCAGCTCGCCTGCAATACCGATAACTGCGCGTTTTGCCTGAAGGCCGGCCTGGTCTTCAGCCTCAGATAGAGCCTCCTCGCAGTTACGCACCACCCCAGAAATATCAGCAATGGCACCCGAGTGCATATCGCTGATATCCTGGCGAGCACGTCCGACACCGACGATTTCCAGCGTGTCATCTTTCATTTTGGCAATAAGCGCCTTAACGAATTCCGTACCGATATCAAGAGCAACCACGTAGCTGTTGTCGGGTTTGCTCTGTGCTTTTTGACGCAATTTTTCGAAAACCATAATTAGTATCAATTATATACTATTTGGCTATGGAATAAACAATTAGCCACCAAAGAAACTGCCCCGCTGCAAGATGAGCGGGGCAGAAAACGCCAAAAACCAGTTATGACTTTTACTTAAGAACGGCTTTAATACGGCGAATACCTGCCGAACTCGACTCTTCCTTGGTGATTTTGAAGGTTTTATCACCTTCGGCTAGCTGACCAGTATGGTCGACGTGAGGGCCACCGCAGATCTCGAGGCTCGCAATATGGTCACCCTCGCCCATCTGGTATACTTTTACTTCTTCGCCGTAGCGCTCGCCAAACGGACCGATAGCTCCCATATCCAGGGCCTCTTGGGTAGGATATAACTTGAACGAAACCGGCAGATCCTCTTTGATCCAGCCATTAACGAGATCCTCGGCCTTTTTAATATCCTCGGGAGTCATTTTGTGATCGAGATTAAAATCAAACCGTAGGCGGTCTTCGGTAATATTGCTGCCGTG
>DATJIC010000046.1:0-11108 GCA_035493555.1 Verrucomicrobiia bacterium
GCTTGGGTTATATTGGTCGCTATACTGCTGGATATCCTCCCACGGGATATGAATAAGGGCTAGCTTGCCGTCCAAAAAGTATTCGATGCGGCCGATAAGTTCGCCCTTGTAAGCAAGAATTTCGGGTGATTTTTTCATGAAGTCACGGCGGCGCTCTTCAATAACCGCGTTACTGGCGCCGAGCTCGGTCAGTTTGCCGGCAACAAAATAACTGTTCGGCAGGACATTTGGCGTGGTAAGTCCAAGGCTGTCGGACATTATGGCGACTAGCATGTTTTCGGCGGCCTGCTGGTTGATAGCCCAGCCGGCTTTTTGGGCTACTGCGTAAATAATTTCGCTGGTGGCAACAGCTTCGTCGGCGAGCATGGTGTGCGGAAAGCTGAGGTTTGATTCGGTGGTGTGGTGGTCGATAACCAGCACTGGATGTGATTCAAGAAAAGAGCGGACGCCTGGCGTCTCCAGGGCTTTGCTGACCAGTACGTCGGCGCTAGTGTCGACGATTATGGCGAGGTCGGCGCCAGTAGTAAAGGTAGACTCTACCCTGTCCCAGCCGTTAATGTAACGCATGTACTTTGGAACGTCGGTTGCGCAGTAAATAGTTACTTTTTTACCAAGATCACCCAGGATTTCCTCAAGCGCAAGACTGCTGCCCAGGCTGTCGCCGTCGGGGTTTTCACCCTGAATGACGACAATTTTTTGTGCGTCGTTAATGAGTGCAATGGCTTTTTCGTACATTATAATGTTCTCCGCCCTTCGAGTGCGTGCGTTAAAGTGATTTGATCCGCGTATTCCAGATCGACGCCTACCGGTATACCCCGGGCTAAACGGCTAATAATAACGTTGTTACCAGCATCCTGGATATGCCGCTGCAAAAATAGGGCGGTCGATTCACCCTCGACGCTGGCATTGGTGGCAATAATAACTTCTTCTACCTCGTCGGTTTTAAGGCGCTGCAAGAGTTCAGGGATATGCAGCTGTTCGGGGCCAATGCCGTCGATGGGAGAAATAGCTCCGCCCAAAACGTGGTAGGTGCCATGGAACTGTCCGGTGCGTTCCAGTGCCACGATATCCAGGGGCTCTTCAACCACGGCAACCAGGCGTTTGTTACGCCCGTTATCGGCATAAAGCGGCGAAACCTCCTGGTTGACGTCGATAAGCGCAAACGTTACGGGGCAGGTTTTGACCCTGCTATGGAGCTCGGCGATACTCGAGGCGAGTTTGTCGGTGGTGTGGGTATCGCTCCGCAGCAAAAAATACGCAAACCGCTCTGCGGTACGCGCACCGACGCCAGGCAGGCGCCCAAGCTCGTCAATTGCTTTGACGAGCGCTGCGGGAAGAATCTGTGTCAAGTTTTTCTCCTAGAGTCCAAGGTTGCCAAGGCCGCCCATGAGCGGCTTCATTTTTTCAGCGGCAACTTCTTGCGCTTTTGCAAGACCATCGCGGACGGCAATTTCAATCCAGTGTTCAAGCTCGGCGATGTCGTCGAGATCTACCATTGCAGGGTCGATCTTAACGCTTTTGATTTTTAGTTCGCCGTTAATCTGAACAACAACGGCGCCGTCGCCTGCTTCGACTTCAATAATTTCCTTGGCAAGGTCTTTTTGCGCCTTACGTAGTTGGTTCAACATTTTTACTTGGTCAAATGCCATTTTTAGGTCACTCCTCTTCAATTACCTACTTAGTATACGTTATTTGAGGTTGGTTTTATAGATATAAAGCCGGTCGGCGTCATGGGACGTACTGTCCGTAACGATACGATACAGCTGGGGAGATTGGTTGGTCGTGTGTGCCGCATGGGTAACGACAATCGTCTTGTAGATGCTTGCGGGCACGGAAGGTGCCGGCACGTTATTTTCGGGGGTGACCGTTACGTTGGGAGTGTGCTTGGCGACAACCGAGTAAAATGGTGCTTCGTCTTTTGAGGTAACGAGTTGGGTTGCGCCGCGGGTTGGGTCACTAAGCTGCGTGTTGAGCATTTGGAGATCGTGCGTAAAGTTACCTGCCGTCTGCGGGCCGTACGAATAGCCGTACATGTATCGTCCAATTCCTGAGAAAACCAATCCGCCGATAAGGATCGTAAGTGGTAACAGGCCGGCAAAACGCGCGTAAGGGTTCCGTGGGAAAAGCCGGTACCAGTTTGTCAGCAGCATACTAATCCCCATTGCAATAAGCAGCATGACGGGAACGAAAGTAATGCTAATGTAACCCGGATTAATAATAAGTACGGGCGCAAGTAAAATGGTCCAGGCGGTAATAATGTAGCTGCGTGCCGTGTACTTTGTTGTCACCAGCTGAATGATTCCCAGGACAATAAGGATAACCGATCCAAGGCCATAAACCGGCGTCATAACCATACCGCTGCTTGGGGATACAAAATCGAAGTACTGGCGCAGGAGCTGGAGAAGGTTTTGGATAATATCGGGTTGGCTTGTGGGGATACCAAAGAGCGTCAGCAAAACGGATGGCTCGCGAACAATGGCATAGATAAGCGGAGCCACGAGAACAAGAGCGACAAAAATACCAATAGCAAGTTTGGCCTTAGAAAGCCGGCGAACCAGATAGCGCAGGTGCGGATGAAGGATAATAGCGCTCGCGAGCGCAATGAGTATATATGGGCTAAGCGGCGTGTAGCTGCTGAGCGCGGCAAGCGCAAAAAGAACGACCTTCCATAAAATACGGTGTTTTGCTCTGCGGGATATCATCATGGCGGAAACAAGCAGCCAGACCGACCAAAAAAGATATACGATGCTCGACGTGCCGCTTTGCGCGACAAATAAAAATTGCCCGGTGGTTATAACAATAACGGCGGTAAGCACGGCGACATTCTCACGGAACCACATGCGAAGCAGCAAAAACATGCCGACGACCGAAAACAAGCCCAGGAGTAACGATGGTAATTTTATGCTGATGTTAGAGACGCCGAACAGGCTAAGGCTGGCATGCTGTAAAAGATGATACGGCAGGTTGATAACTGATTCTGGCTGGAATGAGTCGAGCGAAAGTGCCGAAGCATTGCTTGAGACGACGGAGTGCATCTCCGCCTGGCTTAGCCCGCCGGGTATAAATAACCCCGCTACGATAAGGAGTCCTATAACCGTCAGCCCTATGAGGCCGTATCCCAGCACATAGCGCCATCGGTAAAGTAGGTAATCTGTCATTTGTTTGCCCATAAATTACCTATGATTATAGCATGTTATTCGTGACGTTTGTCGAGCGACATGAACCTGAGGCGCTCCGGATGGAAGTAAAGTTCTACCTTGCCAACAGGTCCGTTACGATGCTTGGCGATAATGAGGTCGGTAATGTTCTCGCGCTCGGTTTCGGGGTTGTAGTAGGCCTCGCGGTAAATAAACATAACGATATCGGCATCCTGCTCGATCGATCCTGATTCACGGAGGTCGGCAAGCTGAGGGATCTGCGGCGAGCGGCTCTCGACTGAACGTGATAACTGTGAAAGTGCGATAACAGGCACATTTAATTCGCGGGCAATGAGCTTGAGACCACGCGAAATCTCGCTCACCTCTTGAACGCGGTTACCGTTATCTTTGCCACTTCCCTGCATCAGCTGAAGGTAGTCGACGATAATAACGCCAAGCGGATTCTCGTGAGCGGCACGGCGGGCCTTGGTGCGCATTTCAAGTACGGAAAGTCCCGGCGTATCGTCGAGGAAGATTGGCGCCTCGGCCATCTCACCCATGGCTTCGCTGAGCTTGCTGAAATCTTCGTCCGAAAGGTTACCGGTACGGATATTCCAGGCATCGACACCGCTGGCGTCGGCGAGCATACGGTCGACCAGCTGTTCCTTGCTCATCTCGAGGCTAAAAAAGAGGACGGCTTGTTTTGCAACCGTTGCAACGTTATAGGCGAGGTTGGTAACGAGCGTGGTCTTACCCATGGCCGGCCGGGCTGCCAGAATAATAAGGTCGCTGCGCTGCAGGCCGGCGGTCATGTTATCAAGATCGCGCCAACCAGTACGGACACCGCGGAGCGCGCCTTTGTTGCGGTGCAGTTCTTCCATACGGTCAAAGCTGTCGGTGAGGATGGTTTCGATACTGACAAGATCCTGCTTGAGCGATTGGTCGCTTACGCTAAACAGTTCGGCTTCAGCTTTTTCGAGCAGTTCCTGGGTGGTAGTGTCCTCGTTAAACCCAAGCTCCGAAATTTCAGCGCTCGCTTTAATAAGCCGGCGGCGGACAGCTTTTTGCGCGACCATCTCGGCGTAGGTTTCGGCATGAGCTGCCGTTGGGACATAGTTGGTCAGCTCGGTAAGGTAGGCTGCGCCGCCAATGGCGTCAAGCTCGTCCTTCTTTTTAAGTTCGTCGGTAAGTGTTAAAAGATCGACCGGCCGGTGCCGTTCATACAGGCGCATCATGGCGCCGTAAACGGTTTTGTGCCGTTTGTCGTAAAAATCTTTTGGGGTGACATGTTCAGAAATGTCGGCGAGGGTTTCCTCGTCGATCAGAACGGCACCAAGCAAGCTCATTTCGGCATCAATGTTTTGTGGCGGGACTTTTCCGGCAGGGACTTCTTTAGCTGGCATAACACCTCGTTCGTAGACTACGCATCTACGGTTACCTCTTCTCCTCCTCCCATAATAGCAGCAACAGCGGCTGCAGTGCTATCTTTTGGTGGCGGCGGCGTGCCGATGGTCTCTATTTCGGGGTCGCCCGCGCCCGTTTCTTCAAGCGACTTGGCTATGTTGATCCGGTATTTGGCGTCGTCGAGCTTCTTTTTGTAGAAATTATTAATGGTATAAATAACCAGCTTGTCGCCTCTTACTTCGTAGCCGCACTTTGACAGAACGCTGTAAATTGCAACGTAGTTCTGGTGAGTGTACTCGATAAATGCGTCCCAGTCGAGGTTTTGAAGATGAGCTTCGCCCCGAGGCTTCGCAGCCTCTTCGGTTGCTTCATCGGTTTTTGTGGTTGGTATCGTGCTGGGTGTAGGCTGTGGCCGAGGAGTTGGTGAAGCAGCTGTTTGCCGCGGGGATTCGGGCTTTTTTACTGTTGCCTGCTTTTCCAACTCTTTTATAGGAGCACTGACTTCGGGCATGGGCGAGACAAGCGCGGCCGTTTTAGGCTTTGGTGCGGCATGTGCTGCCAGAACAGTGAGTAGCTTGATGTTTGGCTGCGAGGACCTTGAAACGTCGAGCAGCTGGTCGAGTAGCGGTAGGAGCTGTGGTTTTGCCACCATTTGGTCGCGTACTGTCTGGATGAGCTGGCTGACAAGTACGGTTGGCTGGATACCGCTTTGTTCGCCTTTGTCGATGAGCGAAATAATTGCCGGCAGGTCGCGGCTTTCGTAGGCGGCAAGCAGCTTTTCAACGTGCTCGCTTGGTGCAAGGCCGAGCGACTGCTCAATGAGTTCTCTTGTGATGGTCTCTTTTTCACCGACAAGACCCCGGAGTTGGTCGAGCAGGCTTTCGCTGTCGCGTAAACTGCCGTCACCTCGCCGAGCAATAAGTTCGAGGGCTTCATTGTCGATGCTAATCCTTTCTTCGTTGGCGATGAACGACAGATGCTTTACTGCGTCGGTAAGGCTTATGGAACGGAATGTGTAGCGTTGTGTGCGGCTGATAATGGTTGCCGGTAATTTGTCGGCGTCGGTGGTCGCTAAAATAAATACGGCATGCTCGGGCGGCTCTTCAAGTGTTTTAAGCAGCGCGTTAAACGCGGCCTTTGAGAGCATATGGACCTCGTCGATAATATAGACTTTTTTTGCCGCTGAAACAGGCGCGATCTGAACTTTTTCGCGGAGGTCGCGGACATCCTCGACGCCGTTGTTGCTGGCTGCGTCGATTTCAATAATATCAAGATGAGTGGCGTCTTCGTCGTACGGAAGCTTATTGATTTCATGTGCTAAAATACGGGCGATCGAGGTTTTTCCAACGCCGCGAGGGCCTGTTAACAGGTACGCATGGGCAATGCGCCCTGCTTCAAGCGAGCGCTTTAAAATGTCGGTGACATGATTCTGTCCGACGACGTCGCTTAATTTGCGGCTGCGATATTTACGATACAATGCTTTTGACATTGTTTGTTTCCCCTCACGTTTCTGTTTTCTATTGTACGCTTTTTATGTGGCTTTTACTGTTGTTATTTTCATCAAAAAAGCGAGGCTTGCCGTGCGGGGAGTGTGAGCGGCGTTTCACCGTGGGAAAGCTCAATGTGGTAACCGACATACTTTTTAAGCGGCAGAAAAACGGGCGTTTCCTGGTGGCTGCAAAACAGCAGCGTACCTAAACTGCCGATAACCCACCCCGAAAGCGCATGTTGTTCCGACGTGCAAAAACTCTCTGTAAGATTAGGCGTTCCGTCCGGAAAAAACAGAGGATCAAGATTCATTACTTCATTAGCGGCAAATGTTACCTTGAGGGTGTGTTCAATCGTCTCCTTGGTCTTTAAAAGCTCGGCGGCGCCCTCTGTGTGGTCGTAGTGAGCCTCAAGCAGAGATAGTTTTTTGCGTAACTGCAGCGTTTCAATAATACCTGGCATGGCAGCTATTTTGGCCTCGTACTGCCGCGCGATATGCGCCGATGGGAATGTATCGAGAACAAGTGCGTCGCGGGCACCTTGCTCGAGCAGGCGTGATATGCCGCGTTTGGCATACGATATACCGACCTTAACCACCCCTTTACCAAAACGTGCCAAGTAAAGAATATGCGGTTCCTGGTTTCGTGCTTCCTGTTGGCTGGAGACACTGGTGGCATGGTAAAATGCCGGATTAAACCCGGTACGGTTTTGGCAGGCGGCACACTGTTCGTACTTGCTTTCAAGTATCTGCGAATCGGGACAGCTGAAGAGTTCGCCGGTAGCAAGGTCACGCCAGCCAACGCAAAACCGCGTAGATGGATCGACGCGAAGCGTGAGGGTGGTCGCGTGAGGATAAAGTTGAACGAACTCGCCGTCTCTTTGTAGTGTTACGACGGGTTTTTCGTCTGGCGAAAATCCAGCCCCTGCAAGAAGATATCTGCCCTCCTCTGGCATCGCTGTTGCCTTAGAGTGCCGCTTCGACGGCAGCCCAGGTGGCTTCTGGGTTGTCTTCAGGGACAATAATGGTAACTTGGTCACCAATATTAATGCGGAAGTAGGTGACGCTGGCAAGAAGGATACGGTATTCGCGGCCATTGGCTTCTACGTAGTAGGCGCCGTCGTGTTGAACAAGCGTTCCGATAATCTGGCGGCGTTCAACCGGCCCGATTTGCTTGTAAATAAAACCGCCGTCGTCGGCAATGGTGAGTTTAAGAATGTCACCTTCGACCAGCTTGGACTTGCTTGCGTAGTTTGCTGGAACGGGGTAACTTTTGCCGTCTGGGCCGATCATGATCTGGCCGTCAAAAACGCCCTCAACGATCTTTCCGCTGACGTCCTCTTGGCTGCTGCGCGGCGTAACAACGTTACCATCCTCGCCCACAATGCTGATGAGGAGTTCTTTGGCGGCTGCCAGATTTGTTTCTGCCTCTTGTATAAGCGATCGTAGTCGCTTAACTTGTTTCTCGGGTAGTTCAGACATGGTAACTCGCAATTTCCTTTGTCTATTTTTGTGTAGTATTAACCCTATATATACCAGTCTGTAGGTAGTCTGTCAATCCCTAGCTATGCACCCATGTTTGCCAGGTGTTAGCCGCGTACATACCCGACGAAACCAGTCCTAATCCTAACTTAGTATTGCAGATGTTTGTCCCGCTTGAAAAATCGGCTTTGGTGATAGTGGTATTCTGGAAACCATCCTGCGTGATCAGAAAAACGCTGCCGGTTTTACTAAGCGCGACCAGCGCGAACGACTGGTAGTCGGTGGTATTTATACAATAAACATAATTAACCGTCGTAGTAACGTCGTAAGAGTTTTTTGTCGCCGTTACATTAAGCGAATCCAGATCGGGGGTTTTTGTCCGGGGAAACTGGTGCGCAGCGGATGAACTGACCCTGAATGATTCAAAGAGGCCCGACGCATTATCAAGATCCGACTTTACTGCAGCGTCGTAAGAGCCGTTTTGGAGGTTATTGTAGACAACAAGCGTCATTGCCGCAAGAATGACAATGATAGTAATAACGACTAACAGTTCAACGATGGTAAAGCCTCTACGCAAAGGTTCTATTCTGCTCATGCTTGCGTTCATTGTAGCAATAGTTGTAGGTAAGCTCAAGCGGCGTGTTTTCCACATTTTTTCTAGAGGTAAGGCTAAAAACGTTGTCATTTTTATCATTGGACGAACAGCTGGACTCCCTTGTTTTGGTCGAGGCGCGTGTAGGTAAAGCCGCTTGCCGCCAGGTTTGTTTCAAGTTTTTTTCTCTCGCTGCTTTCAAAACCGATGAGGACGCTTCCCTGGTCACTGGCGGCAGACCGGTAGTGGAAGAGGCTGATATTCCATTCGTCGCCTACGGCGGTTAAAAAGTCGGCAAGCGCGCGCGGCCGTTCAGGAAATGTTATTTCGTACATATGCTCGTCTACCGCATGGCCGGAGGGTCCGCCAATCATGTGCCGGAGATGCTCTTTGGTAATATCATCGCCTGAAAGATCGGAATTGTCGTAGTGATGCAGGGCCATCTTGTGTATGAGTGTCTGCTTATCGCGGGCGCTGCTTGTGGTAAGGCCAACTAAGACGTGGGCGTGATGGCGGCTGCTGAGCCGGTAACTAAACTCGTTAATATTATGGCCGTTCACTATATCGGTACAAAATTTTCTCAGCGCGCCAGGTTGTTCTGGCAGACTGACGGCAAAAACAGCCTCCTTGCCCGACCCTATAAGTGTCCGTTCGGCAACCTGCTGCAAACGCTCGAAGGTCATGTTTGCGCCCGAGCAGATAGCAACGGGGCGGGCATTTTTTGGCAAGCCGTAAGTAACAATGCCGGCAATGGCAAGCGCGCCGGCAGGCTCGACGATACTGCGGGTGTCCTCGAACATGCTTTTGGTGGCGGCGCAGATTTCGTCGGTTGTTACGGTGATAAAATCATCTACCTTATCGCGCGCGATCCGGAATGTCTCCTCGCCAACCTGCTTAACGGCTACTCCGTCGGCAAAAATACCCACATGCGGCAACACCACCCGCTCGCCACTCGCTACGCTGAGCTGCATGGCGTTGCTATCCTGCGGCTCAACGCTGATAATTTTAACGTCCGGACGGACAGCTTTGACGTAACTGGCAATGCCTGCAATGAGACCTCCTCCGCCAACTGGCACAAATATGTGGGTAACGCCCGGCTGCTGCTCGATAATTTCTTGCCCGATCGTTCCCTGTCCTGCAATAACTAGTGGGTCATCGAACGGATGGATATACGTGCGCCCTGTTTTGGCCACGCGCTTTTTACAGTACTCTGCTGCTTCTGAGTAGCTGTCGCCCGCTAGCTCTACCTCGGCGCCATAACTTTTTACGGCGTCTATTTTAATACCTGGTGTCGTGCGCGGCATAATAATAAGTGCGCTAATGCCCAGCCGCTTTGCTGCTAGTGCGACACCTTGCGCATGGTTGCCGGCGCTTGCGGCAATAATGCCGCTTGCCTGCTCTTTTTGGCTTAGCTGGGCAATTTTATTGTAGGCACCACGCAGTTTAAAGCTATGTACCGGCTGGAGATCCTCGCGTTTTAAATAAACATTGCAGCCGATCTGTGCGCTAAGCTTTGCGGCCCAATCGAGCGGCGTTTTTGACGCAACGTCGTACACGCGCGTTGTTAGGATTTCTTTTACGGTGGTATCGATAGTTATAGGGCTCATGCTGCCTCCTTGCAGGCAACAGCCTCAATTTCGACAAGCAGCGGCGCATCGCCAACTCGGGGCAGTTCCTGAACACCCACCGTACTGCGTGCTGGCCGTGGTGCGGCAAATACTTTCTCGTATACATCGTTCATGGCTTCAAAATTATCCATACTGGTAAGAAAAACAGTGGTTTTTACGATATCGTCCAGGCTAGCTCCTTCGCTTTCGAGGACCTTTTTTAGGTTGTTGAGCGCTTGTTCTGTTTGCTGCAGAATGCCGTTTTTAGCCTGTTTGGTTGTTGGGTCTATGCCGATTTGTCCTGATACGAACAGGAGACTGCCCGCCCGGCGGACGGGCGTGTACGGGCCATAAGTGGTCATTAGGATTCCTTTTCTACGACGCTAATAACGTCGATGAGCTTATTAAGTTGCAATGAAATTTGGTGTGAAATACCGGGCTTACCGAATGCGGTGATCGTCATGAGTGACCGGCTCTCTTGCTGCGGGTCGGCTGCCACGTGCAGGGCTTCGATATTATGGCCACGGCGGCCAAAAATTTGAGCGCACCGTACAAGGACCCCGGGATTGTTGCGTATTGTCAGCGTGAGTGTATAGGTATGGTCGTCGTTTTGTTTCATTAGGTACTCCCTGTTGGTTTTTCAAGTTGTGCGGTTGGTGCCGTAACCAGCATGTGCTCGTAGCCTTTGCCGGCTGGGATCATTGGGTAAACGTTATCTGTTTTTATGACTTCGCAGTTGATAAGTACCGGTCCGTCGTTGTAATTAAGCGCTTCGGCCACTTTTGCTTTGACATCTTCCGGGTGTTCGATATTGATTGCCTTTATGCCATAGCTTTGTGCCAGCAGGACAAAATCGGGGTTGCCGACAAGGTCAACGCCGCTGAGGCGGTTGTCGTAAAATAGTTCCTGCCATTGGCGGACCATTCCGAGGTAATGATTATTAAGAACGAAGATCTTGATAGGCAACTTGTGAATTGCTGCCGTTGCTAGTTCATACAAGGTCATCTGAAAGCCGCCGTCGCCCACAAACGACACCACTTGCTTGTGCGGCGCGGCAAACTGGGCACCAATGCTGCTTGGCAGACCAAACCCCATCGTGCCGGCGCCTCCCGAGCTCACCCATTGGCGCGGGTGCTTGACTTTGTAAAACTGCGCTGCCCACATTTGATGCTGCCCGACGTCTGTGGTGACGATGGCTTCGCCTTTGGTATGACGCATGACGGCATCTATAACATGCTGCTGAGTCAGCCCGTTAGTATCGCTATATCCAAGCGGAAAACGTTTTTTATACCCCGCAATACGGTGCTGCCACGCGCTGTGTTTGCTCTCCTGCCCCGTTACGCAGAGTGCCTGCAAGAAAGCGCGGGCGTCAGAACGTATGGCAAGGTCGGGTTGTACAG
>DATJIC010000047.1:0-11381 GCA_035493555.1 Verrucomicrobiia bacterium
TCCTGTCCGTCAGGTTCAGGATGCCGACCAGCCGGTAGGTTACAAAAAAGTACAAACACCTGGTAAAGCTGGCAAAAAAACCGTTACCTACGAAATTATCATGAAAAACGGCAAAGAGGTGAGCCGCAAGGTTATCCAGAGTGTTGTGCAGCAAAAGCCCGAAGAGCGGGTCGAGATTGTCGGATCAAAGCCCGATTTCAGTGGTGACTTTGCCGCGGCATTGCTCAAACTGCGAACTTGCGAAGCGGGCGGCAACTACGCCAACAAGAATAATCCGCTTTACCGGGGGGCGTACCAGTACAGTTATGAAACATGGGCAAATAAATACGGTATTTATGATCCAGCAGATGCCAGCCCGGCTCAGCAAGACCAGGCAGCCCGGGAGACATATCTTCGCCGGGGTTGGCAGCCTTGGCCTAATTGCGGGGCTAACTTACCGGATATTTACCGCTAATGACGTTGAGCCAGTTTTTTAGCCGACGAACAATTATTGCTGCAGTGAGCTGTATCACGGCAGTCTTTTTTGGGTTGCTCCTTGTGCAACAGGTGGGGGCGCAGTCGGCCGAACCGGCGTCGGGCGAGCGGCTTCTTGCTATATACGACCAAGGTACCGAGCGGGGGCTTTTAACCCGTGCCACAACACTCCGCGAGGCCTTTAGGGAAGCTCGTATCCCCGTTGACCCCAAAGATCTCGTTGAGCCTGGCCTCGACGACCGGCTTGAGAGTAGTAATTATGAGGTAAATATCTACCGTGCCCGGCCCGTAACTATTATCGACGGTGAAACCCGCGTGAAAGTTATGTCGCCCTACCGCACGGCAAAACAAATCGTGGCCGAAGCCGGCATGGCGCTTCACGACGAGGATATAACGGCAATGAGTGCTAACCCTGATGTTGTAGGGCAGGGGATGGGCGTCCAGCTAACCATTACGCGAGCCACTGAATTTACTTTGGGATTGTATGGCAAAAAAACCGTCGCCTATACGCAGGGTGTAACCGTGGGCGATATGCTCAAAGAAAAAGGTATTACGCTTGGCTCCGACGACACGGTGTCGGCTCCTTTGGATGCACCTGTAAAAACCGGTATGACCATTGCTATTTGGCGTAACGGCGCGCAAACGGTTACTGAAGAGCAGGCAATACCCTTTGCAACGCAAAAGATTTTGGACATGGACCATGCTATTGGCTACCATGAAGTAAAGACCGCAGGTGTGTCAGGTAAACGGCTTGTTTCTTACGAAGTAATCATGAACAACGGTAAAGAAGTCGGCCGCAAAAAAATCCAGGATATTATTGGTAGCCAGCCAAAAACCCAGGTTGAGCTTATCGGCAATAGGCCGGTCAACCCGCTCAGCAAGTCAAAGGGCGCAGGTTACTTTACAGACAGTCAGGGTATTAGTCACCGCGAAACCTATTACGACCTGCCCATGGGCGCGGTAATGGGGGCTTGTGGTGGCGGCACCTATAGCGTGCGAGCCGACGGGGCCAAGGTAGACCAAGGCGGTTACATTTTAATAGCAGCAAACTACAGCCGCTATCCGCGCTGTTCCGTAGTCGAAACGAGCATGGGTCTAGGCAAAGTGTACGATACGGGCGGCTTTGCGGCGCGGCATCCGGACGGTTTTGACCTTGCGGCTGATTGGACTAACTATGACGGGAGATAATTCATGACGGCTCCTAAAAAATCACTTGGTCAGCACTGGCTTCGCGACCGCGACACGCTGGCTTACATTGCAGAGTGCGCCGATATTACCCCTGAAGACACGGTACTCGAGATTGGGCCTGGCCTCGGGACGCTTACAAGCGAGCTGCTTCGCCGGGCTAAAAGCGTTGTGGCTGTAGAGTTTGACGAAGAGCTGGCGCGTAAGCTTCCTGCGCAGTTTCCAGGAAAAGACCTTACAGTGGTGCATCAGGATATTCTGAGCTTTGACTTATCGGTACTTCCTGCAGGCTATAAGGTGGTTGCGAACGTACCGTACTATATTACGAGCAAGATTGTTCAGTTGCTTATGACAGCGCAAAACAAGCCCGCGGTGGTGGCACTGCTGGTGCAAAAAGAGGTCGCCGAACGGCTGGCAGCACGGGCGGGCGATATGAGCATTCTAGCGGTCAGCGCCCAACTGTTTGCCGAAGTCGAGCTGGGCGATACGGTCCCGGCGGCGCTTTTTACACCGCCTCCAAAAGTTGATTCGGCTGTGGTTATTTTGCGTACGCGCCCGCAGCCCCTTGTTGCGCCGGAGGACGAAAAGCAGTTTTTCCGTTTGGTAAAAGCAGGTTTTTCGGCAAAGCGCAAAAAACTACGGTCCAGCCTTTCTGGCGGGCTTGGCATTACAAAAGACCAAGCGGGCGACTATTTAAACAAGGCTTCCATTAGTCCTGATATCCGCGCCGAGGACCTTTCGATTCCCCAGTGGATTGCACTTGTAAAGTCGGGTATTCTAAACATATGATCGCAGCCGACCAGCCAACTATTTTTAAAAGCGCCGTTAACGCGGCTATTTCGTCAAAAGATGACGGCAACATGAAATTTGGCGTGGGCAGTAGCGCGGAAGTAGAACAAAACCGCCACCGCTTTTTACAAAAAGCGGGTATGGATATGAGCCGCACGACACTTGTTAGTATTACCTACGACACGGATAACTTTGCCAAATACCGCATTGTCACCGAAGACGAAAAAGCAGCGGGTATGACAGAGCTTTCACGGGCCGAACATGCCGATGCCCTGGTGACGGACCAGCCGCATCATGCGCTCTTTCTGCCGATAGCCGATTGCGTCGGAGCCATCCTTTACGACGACGAGCACAAGGTACTTATGGTGTCGCATGTCGGTCGTCATAGTGCTGAGATTGACGGTGCCCGCCGAAGTGTCGCTTTCTTAAAAACCCATTACGGCAGTAATCCTGCGCAGCTAAAAGTCTGGCTCAGCCCTGGGGTTGGTAAGGCAACGTACCCGCTTCATCGGTTTGGCGGCAAAGGGTTGCATGAGGTTATTATTGACCAGCTGCATGCCTCGGGGGTTCTTCAGGAGAATATCGAACAGACTCATATCGATACGGCAACAAGTAAAGACTACTTCTCATACAGCCAGCATCTCAAAGGGAACGACACGCCGGGGCGGTTTGCGATTGTTGCTGAGATGCGCGCGCAGGGTGAGCCTGCTTTTTAGCCTTATATTAATCTGTTACACTAGAGAGTGACTATGGGTAAAAAACTATACATTACAACCGCAATTCCTTATGTCAACGGCACGCCGCATATCGGCAACGCCCTTGATTATCTTTTGGCTGATATCTGGACGCGTTTTCAAAAGCAAAACGGGCACGATGTCCGTTTTCAGGTAGGGACCGACGAACATGGTAACAAGATCGCCGCAAAAGCGACCGAACTGGGCCTTACGCCTAAAGAATACACCGACAAAATGTACGGTAACTTTGAGTTGCTTATGAAAAAAGTCGACGCCCAGTATACCGACTTTATCCGGACGACTGACCCCCACCATGTGGGTGCATCGCAGTATATTTGGCAAAAACTGCAGCCCTTCATTTACAAAAGCAGCTACGACGGCTGGTACTGTATGGGGCACGAGGCGTTCTTTACTGAGAAAGAAGTCGCCGAGACCAATGGTATTTGTCCCGACCACCAAAAACCGTACGAAAAGGTGAGTGAAGAAAATTACTACCTTAAAACCAGCGCCTTTACCGAGAAAATTCGCGAAGCGATAGAGACCGACCGGATGCAGATAGTTCCCGAATTCCGCAAAAACGAGTTTTTGGAGCTGATAAAAGACGGCGTTCACGACGTGAGTATTTCGCGGCCTAAAAAGAACCTTTCATGGGGCGTTCCTGTTCCTGGCGACTCCGAGCAAGTAATGTATGTCTGGCTTGACGCCTTGGCAAATTATATTACCGTCCTTGGGTACCCCGACCAAGACGGCTGGCAGGAATACTGGCCGGCCGACGTACAGGTGATCGGCAAGGATATCCTGCGGTTTCATGCAGGTATTTGGCCGGCAATGCTGCTAGGTCTTGAACTGCCGCTTCCTAAAAAGCTGCTTGTCCACGGCTTTGTGAATGTGGGCGGATCTAAAATGAGCAAGACGGTAGGGAATGTGATTGACCCCATTGAGATTATCGATAACTACGGACTCGATGCCTTCCGTTACTTTTTTGCGCGCCATATTCCTACCCAGGACGACGGCGATTTTACTTGGGAGAAATTTGAGAATGCCTACAATAACGAACTTGGTAACGACCTAGGCAACCTTATTTCGCGTGTCGCGAGCATGATAACCCGCTATCAGGCTGGTGTTATTGGTGACGCGCCAAAGGGTGAACACGACATGGGCCCGTACCGCGATGCGATGAGCGAGCTTCGTTTTGACCGGGCGCTAAACGAGGTGTGGCTGATGGTCCGCTCGCTTAACCAGTACCTTGAAAGCGTTAAGCCGTGGGAGATTGCTAAAAAACGCGAAACCGACCCGGAGGCCGAAGCTCACCTCAATGAGGTTCTGGGCCATGCGGCAAAGACCTTGCTTCAGGTTGGTGACCTGCTCGTTCCGTTTATGCCTGGTACCGCCGATGCGATCCATAAGACGTTTGCCTCTGGTGTGATTGTCCCTATCGAACGCGAGGGCGGACTGTTCCCCAAGATTTACAACCACACTCCCAACCCAAGGGAGCAGAAACAGTAAGTTCATGCAGCTTACCGATACCCACTGTCATATCCACGAATCGTCGTATCCGCTCGCTTCCCAGGACGTTTTAGCACGTGCGCATGAAGCGGGCATCACCCGTATGATTTGCGTAGGAACGAACGAAAAAAGTTCCGAGGAGGCGGCTGCTTTTGCTCAAAACCACGAAGGCGTTTACTTTAGCATCGGTGTGCATCCGCATGATACGAAGGATGGCTGGGAAAAGCTTGAGGCGCTTACAAAAGCGCCAAAGCTGGTGGCCGTGGGTGAAATTGGGCTCGATTACTTTTACACGCACAGCCCGCGCGAGGTCCAGTTAGAGGCACTGGAGGCGCAGCTGGATCTCGCGTTGCGGCATGACCTGCCGGTTATTTTTCATGTGCGGGAAGCGTTTGCTGATTTTTGGCCCGTGTTCGATAATTTCAAGGGTATCAAAGGCGAACTGCATAGCTTTACCGACACGCTTGAGCATCTTGAGCAGGCGCTAAAACGCGGGCTGTTTATAGGTGTTAACGGCATAAGCACCTTTACGAAAAGCGAAGCCCAGCGGGCGATGTTTGCGTCGATCCCTCTTGAAAGATTACTACTAGAAACGGACGCACCTTTCTTGACGCCAGCGCCATTTCGTGGTAAAGTGAACGAACCAGCGTTTGTGCGGCAAATCGCCGAGTTTCATGCGCAGGTCCGGGACATTTCTCTTGACCAAATTGCCCATGTCTCGACCGCGAATGCTCAAACGCTCTTTAAGCTTCTATAAAACAAACATTTTCTAAAAATTAACCAGTTAATTAAGTGGATGTTTGCAATGAAAGAACAGAATTTTTCTCCCTCCCGCGAATCCGGAACATCGTTTGAAAACGATGGCCGTATTGACCTGCATGCCGGAAATTCCGACTTGATTTCATATGAAGAACTAACGCGCCGCCGCCAGCAGCAAGCATTTGAACATGAGGCGATCCGTCTTATGAACGCTACTGCCCGCGCCGAGCAAGGTGTGGTGTACGAGCCGTACGAAGGTCGTCCTGAAGTGATTGGCCGCAAGCTTGCCCAGCATCGCCGTGATGAGTTTGATTTAGCCGCATAGGAGGCACGAACATGAGCAATGTACTCAGAAAAGCACTAGGACTGATCGTTGGCGAAAGCAACAGCGAGGCCTTTCGGGTACCAAAAAACCGCCCCCTTAAAAAGCTGACCGAACGTGAGCTGATCCAACTGGAAAGCGAAATCGGCTCAAAGCTATTCGGCGATATTCCTAAAGGTCATCGCCGCGAGTTCTTTTGTCTCGACGAGAAAACGTGGATATGGTACGAGGAATGGAGCGATCCTAAGACAAACAAGCACCAGAATATGACGATCCGCTATGAGGTCCACTCAATCGGCGTTTTAAAAGTGCAAGAAGGAGCTAAATACTCGTTCATTGAGGGCGTAGAGCTCGACAACTTCCGCGCGGCTACAACGGCGTATTACGAACAGGTCGCTCGCGGCGTGTACCAGCGCGATCCTCGTACGGGCCAAAAACTGGCATAACTGGTATACTAATAATAGTGAGTAACGAGGTGATATATCTTGATCATGCTGCTGCCACGCCCCTTGATGAGCGTGTCTTTTTAGCTATGCGCCCGTACTTCTCGGAACTTTTCTACAACCCGTCGAGCCCGTATTCAGCCGCTCTTGCCGTACGGCGCGACTACGAAGCGGCAAAGCAGGCTATCGCCAGCTCTATCGGGGCAAAGCCGGACGAGCTTATTATGACTGCTGGCGCAACGGAATCCATTAATCTGGCGTTTGCGAGTATTGGTGGCCATATGGTAACGGCAAACATTGAGCACCACGCCGTGCTTGAAGCAGCAAAACGCCGCGACCACACACTCGTTGCGAGTGACGAACGGGGAATTGTTCCGGCCGAAGCTGTCCGGGCGGCTATTCGCCCTGACACGCAGCTGGTTAGTATAGCTCTTGCCAATAACGAGCTTGGTACCATTCAGCCGCTCCGCGAAATCGCCAGCGTTGTCCGCGAAGAGAGGGCGAAGCGGCTTAGTATGAACGATATGACGCCGCTGTATTTGCATAGCGACGCCTCGCAGGGGGCTGGCCTTATTGATATCCATGTGGCGAGGCTTGGTGTCGATCTTTTAACGCTCAATGCTGGTAAGGTGTATGGCCCTAAGCAGGTAGGGCTGCTTTGGGCGGCATCACACGTACGATTATCTCCGCAGATTGTCGGCGGCGGGCAGGAACGCGGTTTGCGGAGCGGCACGGAAAACATTGCCGGCGTGGTTGGATTTGCCAAGGCAATGGAACTTGCCGAGCGCCACCGTAAGTCCGAGTCGGAGCGGCTCCAGTCACTGCGGAATGATTTGCAGGAGCAGCTGACGGCTGCGTTTAGTGACGCTATTGTTTCGGGTAACCAAAAACGCCGTTTGCCCGGGCATCTTCATATTTCGTTCCCCGGCCTTGATGCCGAAAGGCTTGTCTTTTCGCTTGAAATGCGCGGTGTCCTGGTGGCGACGGGCAGCGCCTGCGCGGCAAATAAGGGAACGCGTTCGCATGTTCTCACCTCGATCGGACTATCGCCCGAGGTTGCCGATGGCAGCTTGCGTCTTACGCTCGGTCATCTTTCAACCCAGCAGAACACACATCGCGGCGGTGAAATCATTATCGAAGAAGTCGCCCGTGAGCGGCAGAGGATAGGGCGATGATAAAAGCGCTTATTAGCGGCTTTGTTGCCCTGGTGATTATTATCGTGGGGCTGACGGTATATCTTGGTCCCGATGATCTGGCTGACTGTGGTGATACACCGGGAACCACGGCGTCGTGCCAGCCTGCAGATGCGATTGTGGCAGTAAGCGGCGGCGATACGGCAGCACGTACGGAAGAGGCGATCCGCATGTACCAAAACGGCTGGGCATCGAAGCTTATTTTTTCGGGTGCCGCCCAAGATAAATCAGGTCCAAGCAATGCTGCCGCCATGCGTCATGAGGCACAGGCCCAGGGCGTGCCGTTTAAGGATATTATTCTGGAGGAATATGGCGCCACTACGAAGCAGAATGCCGAAAACACCCTGACGATCTTTGAAAAAAACGATATTAAGTCGGTGATTCTTGTGACGTCGGCCTACCACCAAAGGCGGGCATGGCTTGAGTTTAGTACCCGTTCTGGGGGCGTGACGGTGCGTAACCACCCTGTATCCCACGACGACCAATGGTCGGCTTTTTGGTGGGCAACTCCTATAGGATGGTTTTTGGCCGTGAGCGAGTTTATAAAAATCATTGCCTTTTATTTCGGGGGCAGCAGATGACAAAAGTATATGTTGGTATGAGCGGCGGCGTCGACTCGTCCTTGTCGGCCGCACTTTTAAAAGAGCAGGGCTACGACGTCACTGGCGTTTATATGAAAAACTGGACACAGGACATGCCGGGCATGCGCTGCCCCTGGGCGGATGATCTTGCCGATGCCAAACGGGTAGCCGTACAGCTTGGGATCGACTTTAAGGTGTTCGATTTTGAAAACGAATACAAGCACAAAGTAGTCGACTACATGATTGAAGAATACAAGCTGGGCCGTACGCCAAACCCGGATATTATGTGTAACCAAGAGGTTAAGTTTAAACTGTTTTTGGAAGCAGCACTTGAAGACGGTGCCGATATGATCGCAACCGGCCACTACGCACGGGTAGAGGATGGCGTACTAAAGCGTGCCCGCGACGACAACAAGGACCAGACCTACTTTTTGTACCGGGTAACGGGCGATGCCCTCAAAAAGACCATTTTTCCGCTTGGAGGCTTTACGAAGCCCGAGGTACGTGAAATGGCTAAGGAGCGCGGACTCTTTACGGCGGGCAAAAAAGACAGCCAGGGTATTTGTTTTGTCGGCAAGATTGGTATCCGCGAATTTTTAAGCCAGTATGTCGAACAGCAGCCGGGAAAGATTATTGATAAGAAAACCGGCAGCGTACTTGGGGTTCATGACGGCGCTATTTTTTACACGCTTGGCCAGCGCCACGGGCTTGATGTAGGCGGTGGACTGCCGTATTACGTCGTTGGAAAAAACATGGACAAGAACGAAGTGTACGTCACCACCGATCTAGAGGATACGGCGCTTTGGAAAAAAACGATTGATCTTACCGCGGTCCACTGGATTAACGGTTTGCCGCCCGAAGGCGAGTACCTGATCCGTGTGCGTCACCGTGCGCCGCTGGTTACGGCTCATCTTGCCGCTGCTGCCGATGGAAGTGTGACCTTTACGCTGAGCGAACCCGAACGTGCCGTAACGGCCGGGCAATCCGTGGTGGTATATAAGGACGACGCATGCCTCGGCGGCGGCATTGTTGCCGCTTAGAGTTGTTTTGATTCACCTGCCTATGGTATAACCATAAGCAAGATGACACATAAAACGCGGGCGCATAAAACACAAGACGGCTTTACCATTGTTGAGCTTATTGTGGTTATCGTTGTTATTGGTATTTTAACGGCGATTACGCTTGTTACCTATAACGGCGTAAGGAATAAATCGTTCGACACGGCAATCCAGGCCGACCTCAAAAGTGTTGCGGCGGGCCTTAAAAACTATAAGCTTACAACTGGTACCTATCCTACGACAGAGGCGCAGATTAGCACCATGACCGATAGTACGGGCGCGGTGATAACCGCGGCTCTTCCCAAGATATCCCATGATGGCTATGACGTGACGTCGCCATCGGCCTCGGGTGACAACGTTTCTCGTAATATGCTGATATGCGTGCGGAGCGGTGGTACGAACCCTCAGTTTGGTATTGCGGCGTATTCAAAGTCGGGAGCGGTATGGTTTTATCTCTCGACCACAGGCGCGGTTACTCAGAGTCCCGATCCTTGGGTAGGTCAGCAAACAACTGAATGTCCCCGCGTTGGTATAGCGTTGGCGGATCCCGGATATGCGCGATGGTTTGGTTACGAACGGGACCCCGCGTCGGTTACCGACACCGAAGCCGGCTGGCGTGGCTGGGCGATCAAGTAAATACGCTTTGACGCTACCAACACCTCTGTTATAATGGCATGTATGAATGCACAAGATATACGAAACGCCTACCTACAGTACTACAAAGACCGTCAGCATACTGTGATAGCGCGCGCGGCCTTGATGCTAAAAGATGACCCTACGACATTGTTTACCGGGAGTGGTATGCAGCCTCTTATGCCGTATCTTCTTGGAGAAAGCCACCCCGATGGCGTCCGCCTCGTTGATAGCCAGCCATGTCTCCGTGCCCAGGATATCGAGGACGTGGGCGATAACCGGCATACGGTATTTTTTGAAATGCTTGGTAACTGGTCGCTGGGCGATTACTTCAAGGCAGACCAGCTGCCCTGGATGTATGAGTTTTTGCTGGACGTCGTTAAGCTGGATATCAACAAGGTGTATGCCACTTGTTTTATCGGCAACGAAGAGTTTAATATTCCAAGAGACAACGAAAGCGCCGAGCTTTTAAAGAAGATATTTGCCGACCGCGGTATCAATGCGCTCACAGCAGATCTTGGTTCGGAAGAGGATGGCTATGCACGGGGCATGAAACCAGGCGAGCGCATATTCTTTTATGACGCGTTTAAAAACTGGTGGTGGCGCGGTAAGGGTATCGCAGGTATGCCCGAGGGCGAGCCGGGCGGCCCAAGCAGCGAAATGTTCTACCGTTTTGACGATTCCGACCACACTGACGCCGAGAAAAAACAGTACGGTGAGTTCTGTCACCCCAACTGTGACTGTGGCAGGTTTATGGAAATCGGCAACAATGTCTTTATGGAATACGTCCGCCGCGGCGAAGGCTTTGAAAAGCTGCCAAACCGCAATGTCGACCAAGGCTCTGGCCTCGAGCGGATCGCGGCGGCCGCTATCGACAGCCCAGATGTCTTTAAGATCAGCCTTATGTGGCCGATTATCGAAAAGCTGCAAACACTTAGTGGCAAAAAATACGATAGCCACACTGAAAGCATGCGTGTTATTGCCGATCACCTTCGCGGAGCGACGTTCCTCGCCGTTGATGGCTGTGTCCCCGCCAACAAAGAGCAGGGCTATGTTATGCGCCGCCTTTTGCGCCGGGCAATCCGTTTTGCATTCGATCTAGGCGTCGAGCAGAACTTTTTTGAGGAAATCGTGCCGATTATCGCCGATCTTTACGCGAACGACTTTCCTGAAGTCGCCCAAAAGCGCGATGAGGTTATTGCGGTACTCGTAAAAGAAGAAAAGGTCTTCCGCCAGACGCTTCGCAAGGGTCTGAAACAGATGGAGAAGTACAAGGCAGACGGTCTGACCGGGGCTGAGTTATTTATGCTGTATGACACTTTTGGTTTCCCAGTTGAGCTTTCTACCGAAGAAGCATTCAAACAAGATATTAAGCTTTCGGAGAACTGGCGCCAAGAGTTTGACGACAAAATGGCCGAACAGCGCGCGCGTTCACAAACCGCGGCCAAAGGTACGTTTAAGGGCGGTCTTGGCGGCCAAACCGATATTCACAAAAAGTACCACACGGCAACGCACCTGTTGCAGTCAGCGCTCCGTGAAATCTTTGGCAGCGAGCTTCGCCAACACGGCAGCAATATTACCGAAGACCGCCTACGGTTTGATTTTAATCTCGATCACAAAATGACTCCCGAGGATATTAAAAAGGCCGAGGATCTCGTTAATGGCTGGATCAAAGAGGATCTGCCGGTTTCGTTCAAGTTATAT
>DATJIC010000048.1:0-5380 GCA_035493555.1 Verrucomicrobiia bacterium
GTGTCGAGAACAAAACCGTAACGGTAAAAGACCTAAAAAGCAGCCCTACCCTTTACCTTGCCGGTGATGTATTCTGCGGCGGTGTTGAAGTAAAGCACCAGTAAAAAAGCTTGCCCAATATAATAACCGCCCCGTTAGCCGGGGCGGTTATTATATATCTTGCTATACCTTTTGAAGACTTACCTTTAGCGGCATTCCCTCTACCTTCAGATCAGCCGAATAATCATATTCCGCTTGGGTCAACGTTTCGGCAAGCGTCTCAGCCGCAATTGTTTTCTCGTACTCGACGATTGCCTTTTTGAGGTCGTCATCATTAGCGATCAGACTCAGCTTTATCCGGTCGTCAACGTTAAGTCCAGCCTGCTTCCGAGCGTTCTGTACGTGACGGACCACCTCACGCATGAGACCTTCGCGCTTCAGCTCTGGCGTCACCTCAAGATCAAGCAACAGCTCCTTCCCCTTTTTCACGCTTTTGACGTTCAGTTCCTCGGTAAGGATATCCTCGAAGTTCACAAACTGACCAAGGGTTGGAACGGTGACGTTCGCGAGCGGCTGGCGCACCTTAAGGCGCTCCTTGGCGCGAATGCTGAGCCCCTGGTTAACATAGTCACGTACCGTCTCCATCTCGCCCACTACCAGCTCGTTTACATGACCTGCCACAGGCCAATCCAGCAAATGAACGCTCTCGCCACCGGTCAGCTTTTTATACAGCTCCTCGGCAAGAAACGGCGTAAACGGTGCCATTATCTGCGATAGCTGAACAAGGACATAATGAAGCGTACGGTAGGCGTTATTCTTATCCGTATCGTCGCCCGACTTCCAGAAACGGCGGCGGCTGCGGCGGACATACCAGTTAGAGGCGTCCTCGATAAACGGCAGGATCGGCTTGACTGCGTTTGGCACATCATAGCCGTCCATGTGCTCTTCGACCTCACGGTTGAGCTGGTGAACGCGACTGACAATCCATTGGTCAAGCGGGTTCTCAAGGTTCTCGCTTGGATCACTTAGGTCACCCTTAAACTCCCAGCCGTCTACCTCGGCGTACATCGTAAAGAAATCGTACATGTTCCAGACCATGCTGAGCTTGCGAGCGACGTCACCCACCTCTTTATCCTGCAGAGCAAAATCCTCGCCGTTTAAAAGCGGGCTTTGCAGCAGTAAGAACCGCAGCGAGTCAGCCGAGAATTTATCCATCAGCTCGTTCGGGTCGGTGTAGTTGCCGTAACTCTTGCTCATCTTGCGGCCATCATTACCAGCTACGTTTCCCGTCACGATAACGTTTTTAAAGCTGTTTTCGCCGAACAGCGCAATGCTCATAGCGTGCATGTAGTAAAACCACGCGCGCACCTGGCCAATGTACTCCACAATAAAATCACCGGGGAAATTAGCCTCGAATTTCTCGACGTTCTCGAACGGGTAGTGGAACTGAGCGAATGGCATACTGCCGGCCTCGAACCAGCTGTCCATAACTTTGTCGATACGTGTATATGTCTCGCCGTCGATCTCGAACGTGACATCATCGATCCACGGACGGTGGTAATCTTCCAGCTCGACGCCGGAAAGCTCTTTGAGCTCGGCATAACTGCCGATTACTTTTGTTTTACCACTTGGCGACTTCCAGACGGGCATGGCAGTCGCCCAAAATCGGTCGCGACTAATGTTCCAGTCTGGTGCCTGGAGGACTGTTTTTTCAAACCGGCCGTGCTTAACATGCGGCGGGAACCAGTTAATTGGAGTGTTCTTCTCGAGCATCTTTTCGCGCTGGCCATCGATATCCATAAACCAGCTAGGATGAGCGCGGTACATAAGGCGCGTACCACAGCGGTGACAGTGCGGGTAGCTGTGCTGGATATAGGCAATTTTCAAAACAACGCCCCGAGACTTTAATTCTTTGGCAATCGGCTTGTTCACTTCCCATACATTCTGCCCCTTCCAATCACCTTCAGTGTAAAAGCCGTTCTGATCAATAACATGAACAACGGGGATCTTTTCTTTTTTAGCGAGCTCAAAATCCTCTTCACCATAAGCGGGCGCCAGGTGCACGATACCCGTTCCATCCTCGCTACTTACATAATCGGCGTGCCAGACCTTATGGGCGTTTTTACCACGGTCAACACCAAGAAGCGGTTCGTACTCTAGACCTACTAGATCTTTTCCGGCAATCTTGTTATCCAGCACCGTAATGAAGGCCGGCTCGGGGGTGTCGCCCACCGTAAATACCCGAGAGCTTACTCCAAGTGTTGCGTCGATGATAAAGTTCTCGCCCTCGTACTCGACAAGCTGGTACGTATGCTTTTTGTTTACCGCAAGCGCGGTGTTAGCAGGCAGCGTCCAAGGAGTGGTTGTCCATGCAAGCATGTATGTCGGCTTTCCGTCGTCTGTTAACGGTTTTTTTAGTTTAAATTTTACATACACGCTAGGATCGGTTACGTCCTGGTAGGCGCCAGCATCCATGGTCACTTCGGCTTTAGAGAGCGGCGTACCATCCAGCGTACAGTACATAAGGACCTTCTCGCCTTCGTAAATTTTCTCTTTTTCGTACAGCGTCTTAAATGCCCACCAAATCGACTCCATGTAGTTTTTGTCCATGGTCTTGTAGGCACCCTTAAACTCAACCCAGCGGCCAATACGATCGATAACCTCTTCCCACGCGCTGCTCGTCTCTAGCATATTCGCGCGAGTTGCTTTAATGTACTTTTCGAGGCCATAATCAAGCACTTCCTGGCGGGAATGAATGCCAAGCTTCTTTTCGGTATAGCGTTCGGCGGGCAAGCCATGTGCATCCCAGCCCCATACGCGCTCGACGCGCTTGCCTTTCATGGTTTGGTACCGTGGGACGACATCTTTTACGATCGAACTAAGCAGCGTTCCATGGTGTGGCACGCCAGAAATAAACGGAGGGCCATCGTAAAAAACATACGAATTGTCGACCGGACGCATCTCGACCGATTTTTCAAACGTCTTGTTCTTTTTCCACTCGACAACGAGATCTTTTTCGTACTCTAGCGCGCGGCGGCGGGTGTTTCCTTTGAATTTCATTTCGTACTCTCCTTCTGCTTAGCAATCCACTGTAATAAAATAAGCGCAATTCGGTCCTCTTGCATGTCACCTCTCATGATCATCGCCTCCACCTCTTCGTATCCAAACCAGCTGACGGCTTCAATCATTTCACCTTCTTCAAGTTGCTGTCCGCCCTCCGAAAGGCTCCATTTGCCCACCTCAAAAACATACAGGTCCCATTCTACCGTTGCTCCCAGCGTTGATTTTCGGAACAGGGTAAGCTCTTTGGTGTCGATGCCCGCCTCCTCAACTGCCTCTTCGCGGGCTTTCTTAGTGGCTGCTTCAAGAATAGCGGCACCCGATTGGCGGTGGGTGTCGTACTCACCCAGCGAATCGAATACTTTTCCGCCCGGCAGCCGGTAATCCCACCCTCCCAACTCCTTCCGGAATTCTTTGGTTAGCAGTATTGTCCCCTTTGGCCGATCGACAATAATGAGCCGTACACCGGGAGCGCGCCGGGCTTTTTCAAAGACACGACCGTCGGGCTGGGTCTCGTGAACAAGCTCGAATAGCTTTCCGCTTGCAACGATCTCTTCTGATAAGCTCATACTTTTGTCCTCTCTTTTTTCATGGTAATAACTGGGATAACCTCGGCGAACTTAGCTTCGGTTCCCGGCACTTCCTCAAACCCATATTTGCGGTAAAAGGCCTTTGCCCGTTCGTTGTAAGTAACCACCTGCAGGTCGATCGCCCGGTCGCGGTCACTCCACTTCATCGCCTCATCCATCAGGATCTGCGCCAGCCCCGTTCCGTAGTATTCTTTGGCGACATACAGCGCTTCGAGATGCTGCTTCTCTTTGGTTTTGGAAACATGCACGACACCGACTATCTTGCCGCCATCCGTGGCAACTTTATGAAGATGATCGGGGTGACCATAAATATCTTTCACATGCTCCTTGGACTCCTCTATCCCCTCCGGAGTAATCCATCTTGCCGTCCGCTCCTCCACCCAGCGCCGTGAAACCCCTTGAGCCTCATTAGGATACGTATCGCGCCAAGACCGGCCATGCATCGTCCGAAGCGGCAGGAGGTCTTTTACTGTCGTGTCGCGGATGATAATGTCTTGCATGGCGGAGTTCCCTTTCTAAAAAATAAAAACCTCTTAACTTAGACGCTGGAATCCGTAATGACGGACGGTACCATCCAGCTTCTAAAAAGAGGTCTTTTTAGCACTTCGTTGTTCACTATAACGTCGTGTTCACGCCGGGTTCTACTTAGCTTTACGCCGTTCTTCCCAGAACATTCGCGGGTGATTGCCGCTATCCCTCATATTCTAAGGGGTGTCTCTGATGTGTATTTTACTCCGTTTCCTAGTTTTGTTCAACTCCGATATCAAGTGGAATGCCGAGCCGTTCTAAAAACTCTTCGTGATCCACGCCATTCTGGGCAGCGAGCGATGTCAGCCACTCAATAAACTCACTGTCGTCGTCCGAATAGATCTCTCTCGATACCCATGCCAGGTCTTCCTCGGTTACTTCAATCCCAAACTCGTCAGCAACCTCTTTGCTTAGTAGCCTTTCGAGAATCACACCCCTATTGAGCGGCGACTGCTCGTGCGTCGATTCTGAATTAAAGTTGCCGGCTTCGGGGCTTTTCATACATTACTTCAGCCAGGAGTTCGCCTTAACAGCGGGCATTCCCTGCCACCAAGCAGCCAGGCTCCATTTTTGCTGGTTAAGCCCAAACCCTATGGCCATAAGCACGACAATATAAACGATATGTTCATCAATAAGCGGATTGGTCTTGATAGGTAAGCTTGCCATCCACATCATCAAAAGTAAGACACATCCGGCAACGACACTCAACCGGACCGCAACACCCAAAAGCAACCCAAGTCCGATTCCAAGCAGCCCCAACATGAACAACCAGTCAGCCCAGCCTTGTCCGGCAATCGAATGGAACATATCGGCAAACGGGCCAGCGACACCCTTTAAAAACCCTGTCGTTGGTGACCCGCCATTTACCCATGCCTTAGCAGCCTTAGTAGCAAATCCTAGGCCGAACAACTTATCAAAATACGCCCACAAAAATACAATACCAAGTAAGATTCTTGCCGCCGCAAGCGCATACCATGTCGTATCGCTCACTGTCCCCTTTGATTGTTTTACCATTGCACCCCCTTTTTTTGTAGTCCGCTAGCCGAATATACCGTCATGGTACTTGAACAAAATCAGAAAAACAAGACCGACAATTAAGGACGCGGCGAATAACCGGTCGTAGCCTTGTTTCATCCACTTTTTCAGGTACTTTGCGTGCTTTTCGGTAAGGTATAGATTATCTTCGCGGATGTTGTAATGGAGTAATGACATAAATACGAGCG
>DATJIC010000049.1:0-11033 GCA_035493555.1 Verrucomicrobiia bacterium
GGTAGTAAGAGCCCCTGGCCCATGCTTCTTGGCGGGTCGAGGCGCCGATTGGTTGGTCATTCTTGTCGACGATTTGTATTCTTTCTGGCATTATAACTCCTTCGCACCTGACATAATAAAACTCGCCGTCACCGCCTCCAGCGGCTTACTTGGGGTCCAAAGCCAGTACGCTGCGGCTTTTGTTGCGACACTTCCGCGCCAAATGGCCATGGGGTTTTGCCACTCGGTGCTGGTGACCTCTCCCCCACTTGCGACGAGTAGATAGTCCTTATGCAGCACGGCAATGGTAATGGGGTATGTAATAGTAAATTTATGCAGCGCTTCTACCAGACTGGCGAGCTGCATGCTGAAGGTTAGTATTTTTGGATAGTACACGCTTTGAAACAGTTTTTGCAGCTGCGCGAACGACATCACCAGCAGTGTGTTTGGCCGTTCGGCAAGGGCTTGCGGGCTGTTTTTAATAAGATCGATAGCGTCGCGGGTAATGGTGAGCGGGCCGCGGTAATCCGCCAAAAAATCCTCGTATAAAATGGCGGTTTCGCTGTTGCGGCCGGCGTCGCCCGCAAACAAAATGCCGTTTGCCCACTGTCCAAGTGCCAGCATTTCAATGCGGGCGTCTTTTGCCAGGCCGCCCGAAGGGTTGGAGGCGCCAAAAATAGCCTCGGTAATGCTGGGCGGAACGGTTTTTTTAAGGATATCGGGGAGTAAAATACGCACCTCGCCTACCCCGCTGGCAAGCGCCGTGCTGTAGCTTTCGGCCACGCCGGCAAACCCCAGTTTGTTGCCGCCGATAATACCCAGTTTGCCGCGAAGGGCCCGTTGCTCCGGCTTGGACCATTCGATATCAGGGTAGAGCGGTTTTTCAGGGGTTTGCTTGTGCCAATACGGGTGGAGATCCATAACCTACGCCTTTAACGGATGCGGGCCGTTGGGAAACTCGCTTATCTCACTAATGTCGTGGGTAAGCAGGTTGTCCTTTTCATCAAACGTAAATTTACAAAACAGCTTTTTACCCTCGAGGACTTTTGGCAGCCAGTAGATGTCGTCTTGCCACATGTTGTCGTACGGAATGTCGGCAATGGCAAACCATTTCGGCGCCATCTCTTCGGTCTCTTTAGGCTCGCCTTCCCACTCGGTGCAGAGGTAGGCATGAACATACATGCGCCACGGGCTGTCGTTTTCGGTTTGGGTAAAATCGTGTTCGGCTACTTTATGAAACTTGGTGGGAGTCACTTCGATTTCTTCTTGGCACTCGCGGATAAGCGCCTGTTCCACCGTTTCGCCGGGGTCAATTTTACCGCCGATCCCGTTATAGCGGTCGGCACCAAAGCCGCGTTTTTTCATGGCGAGCAGAATTTGGTCGTCTTTTAATAAAAAGAGCAGCGTACAGTTTTTTTCGGTCATTGTTGTTCCTTTTGCAGTCGTTCTAGCATTGAGTGGGCGACGCGCAGTGCTAATTTGTCGCCCGGTTTATTAAATTTTACAGCATCTATTACGCCTTGGACGGCAGTAGATACGTCCGACGACGTGTTATTAACCCATTTGATCTCCTGCATGTTTTCCGCGCTCAGTAGCCACTGTAGCGAAACGACAGCTTCGTTAAGGCGTTTTACGCGTTCTTCCGGGGTCATGGGGCGGCTGTTAAACCGCTGCATCCAAATATCCGGGTCGACAGCAAGACCGATCACATGGGTGGTTTCAAACGGCAGGCGCCGCAGCGAGTTAACGATACCCGAGAGTGTCGCGAGCAGGTTGAACGTTTTGGCGTAGTCGGTTATTTCGGAGCCGTAAATGCGGCCGGAGGTGGGATGAACGGCATACTGCACCACTTCGCCGGCAGCTATTCTATTAAGAAGCGGCAGTATGTTGGCGTCGTCGTGCGGAATATAGCGGAACATGCCGGGTTCGTCGTCGTCGCGCGGGTCGCGGCTGGTAAAAATCGACACACGGCCAAAGTCGATATCCCGCTCGATAATTTTATTCATAAGAAAGCTCTTACCTACGGCAGCCGGCCCTACGAACATAACCAGGTTCTTCTCTTTTAACTGGGCTGCAACACCTGGATTTGGCGTATAGCCGGTCTGCTGTGCAGCGGCTTCTGTGAGCCTTGCGGCAACTTGCGGTGACAACATTTAAAGCCCCGTTTTTTGGTGGGCCAACTTGTTTTCAAGCCAGGCGGCGCGCTTTTCGGTGGCCGTTTTGCCCTTAAAATTTTCGGCCGGATATTTTTTAGCGGCTTTTTCGAGCTTGCGTTTAATATGCTCTGCAATATCGATATTGTTCTGCTGGGCTATTTGCATGCCGTAAATAAAGACATCGGCCAGTTCCTCGCCCACCGCGTCGGCACCACCCACAGGCTCGTCCTGCCACTGGTAGTGTTCCAGCAGTTCGTTGGCCTCAAGTGCCATGGAGATAGCAAGCCCCCGCGAAGGGTTTTTATGCCAGTCGCGCTCCTCCAGGTGGTTCCAGATAAGCTGGTTGAGCTCTTCAAGGGTGACGGGCTGTTGCTTGGGTGCTGGCATGATTACTCCTTTGGCAGTTCAATGGTAATACTAACGGGACAATGGTCGGAGCCCATAACGCCGGTATGGATTTCGGCTTTTTTAACAAGCGGCACGGCTTTTGCGCTGGCCAAAAAGTAGTCAATGCGCCACCCGACATTCCGGGCGCGGGCGTTGGCCCAGTGCGTCCACCAAGAATACTGGCCGGGCTCGTTGTTGAACATGCGGAATGTGTCGGCAAAACCGGCTTCCAGCATTTTGTCAAAGCCCTCGCGCTCTTCAATGGTAAAGCCGTGCTTGCCCATGTTTGGCTTGGGGTTTGCAAGGTCGATCTCTTTGTGGGCAACGTTAAGGTCGCCGCAAAAAAAGACTGGCTTGGTTTTAGCGAGGTCGGAAACATATTGTAAAAAGGCGGGGTCCCACTGCTTATGGCGCAGGTCAAGCCTGGTGAGGTCGCCTTTACTGTTTGGCGTGTAAACCGTTACGATATGGAACTTTTCAAATTCGAGCGCCGTAACGCGGCCTTCGCCCGAGGGGTTGCCGTAGTGGTCACTGTCCAGTTTGTAGGCAGTGACAATCTCCGAGGGAAGATCGTACGTCACGCTGAGCGGCGGGGTCTTTGTCCAGATGGCTGTTCCGGCGTATCCCTTTCGCTCTCCCGAGTTCCAGAATTTTTCGTATTCGGGAAACTCAAGGTCGATTTGGGTTTCGTGCGCTTTTACCTCTTGAAAACACACAACGTCGGGCTGCTCCTTTTGAATAAATTCAGCAAGCGCGCCCTTTTTGTCGACCGAACGAATACCGTTAACATTCCACGAGTACAGTTTCATTACTTTGAGTATAGCATACCCGCAGGGGTCAAAAGGCTGATTTTAAGCGTGTTTTATCGCCCGCCGGGCGTCGCGTTCTTGGTCGCGCCGTTTGAGTGTTTCGCGTTTGTCGTAGTTCTTTTTGCCCTTACCAAGCGCAATAACTACCTTAATGAACCTGCCGGTCGTTAGCAGTTTGGTCGGGACGATGGTCATGCCGTTTTTTTTGCGGTCTATGAGCGTGTTGATTTGCTTGCGGCTGGCCAGCAGTTTTTTAGGCGAGGTGTCGATGCTGCGGGCGCCAGGCTGTCCTTTTTGGTTGAGCTTTAGGCTGAAGCTGGCATTGTTAAGCCATAATTCGTTGTTGCGAACCGAGACGAACGAGCCTTTAAGCTGTACGTGCCCGTCGCGTGCGGCACGGACTTCTGGCCCGGTCAGTACCGCCCCGGCGACGATATCTTCGCCAAGCTCATAGTCAAAACGAGCCCGGCGGTTAACGACGGCCTTGGCGGTAGTTGGAGATTGCTTCTTTTTTTGTGCCATGATTCATATAAATTATAACAGACAAAGGAAACGGGGTGGCCTTGCGGCCACCCCTTACGTTCCCCTCCCCTCATCTTGACGGGTCGTGCCGCCGGTCTTACGCGGCGGCGGCCTTGGGCTCGTCCTGCCGGAACCGGCCGTTCCACCAGAGGCGGATCTTGCGGTTCTGGAACAGGCCGACGCCGAGCAGGACGATCGACAGGCGAAGCGCCATGTCCCTCCCCGAGGCCATGTAGTCGAACCACACGAGGACGGCCGCGATCTGGACGACGCTGTGCAGGACGATCATGTTCCCGGCGATCACCCAGCGGTTGGACGGGGTGAGCGGCTTGTTCATGACCGACACCATCCAGATGCCGACGATGACCGTCAGGGCGTACAGGATGGTGAGGCCCACGACGACGCCCATGCTGTAGTTGGCGTAGGCGTAGACCAGCGGGACGGCGGCGGAGCCGAACGCCAGGATGGAGTCGGCCTTGCCGTCGATGTCGAACTCCGGGCTGAGGATGGTGCCGTACCTGCGGGCGGCGATGCCGTCCAGGAGGTCGGTGATCCACCCTGCCAGGAGGATGAGGAAGGCGATGTGCCAGTTTCCCATGATCGAGTAGACGATGACGGGAACCACGGCAGCCGCCCGGAGGAACGACAGTGCATCGGCCACGTAGGGCTTGAGTCGGTTCATCGGTGTTCCGTTTCTAATCTAGTGGTGCCGGACTGTGTCTTTTAATTATATCAGATATAAGGTGTAATGTCAATTAATTACAGATGGGAGCGGACCAGTTGCTCGGCAAGCTTGGGATGCTTAACGGGCAGATGATGGCCGGTAGAAACAGTGACACAGCGAACGTGTGAAGGTGGGAGCCATCCACTGGCGTTTTTATGGTACTGGGGCCGGTCGCTCTTTCCCATGACAAGTAAGGTCGGGACTTTTACCTGGGCTATGTCATTAAAAAACTCGCCTTTTAAGATGATATTCTCGTACGTTCGCTGACGGGCATGGGTGGTAGGGCGCAGAACGTCAGTAAGATTTATAGGCGGACGCTTTTTATTAAACGGGATCCGCGGCAGCACCTTCGCCCCGTACCATGCAATATCCCGCCACGGGGAATGCAACATAATACGGTAGTGTAGGCCGGTACTCTTTAAGGTGGCGGCCGCTTGGGCGGCATCTTGGTACATGGGCGGGTTAAAAAGGATAAGCCGGCGCACGCTGGCGGGATATTCCTGGGCGTAGCGAAGAGCTACTAAGGCCCCGAGGGAATGCCCAACGAGAGCGAATTTTTGTATTCCAAGACGAGTAAGTTCTTCGTGGACTGCCCTTACCTGCTCTTTATAGGTGTACTGTGATGCTGCTGGTTTAGGAGAGCGGCCAAAGCCGAGCAGATCGATAGCTATAACCATGTGGGTGGCCCGAAGGCGCTTCCGGAGCGCCGTGAAATACTGCGACGATGCTAAAAATCCATGGAGCAGCACGATCGGCTCGCCTGCGCCTTCGACTTGGTAAAACAATGTTCGTGCCATAGCGCCATTGTAGCAAACGGGCGTATGTTGATTTTTTAACAATTTTGTAGTATAATAAGCCATCGTGAGCCGCTGTAATTAGGCGGCTTCGTCCTGTCCATCACCTAGCTCGAGGAGCCTACGCTTCCATGAACGTCTCCGGAATTCCCGGCTACCACGACCCCCTGGGGTTGTTCTGGTACGCCTCCTGGCTGGCCGGGCACGGACTCTTCGTGAGTCTGCTGTTCTGCCTGCTGCTGGCACCGGTCGCCATGATCGTGATTGCCCCGCTGTTCGAGTCGCGGCTCCTGCCCCTGGGCAAGAACCAGTTCGGCTCGTTCTTCCCGGGCAGTCTCTACCTGGCGATCGCCACGGCGATCCTCCTGGTGCTCGCGGGCGACCTGCCGCACGATGCCCACTGGTACAACTCGTTCTGGTGGAACTTCCTGTTGCAGCTCGGCGCCGTCATCGCCGCTGTGGGTCTGACCTACGGCGCCTACCGCACCAAAATCTACCCGCGCCGCGCACTCCGCTCGCCGACGAAGGTGTTCAACAACCTGTTGTACGCCTTCTACGGGTACCTGACGGTGGCCGTGTTCACCGCGGTGCTGTTCGGTTCCGAGTGGAGCGTCTGGTTCGGGATCAAGCAGACGGTCGCCTGGTACTTCCTGTTCCTGTGGCTGCGCCGCATCATCCGCGATGCCCGGCTGCCCAAGACCGACCCCGAGGCGTACCAGCGCAAGCTGGCCCACGCCCACGTGGCCGACTGGCAGCCCCTGTGGGTGAGCCTCGGCACAAGCGCCAAGGACCGCCCTTCCGCGTCGTGACCCCCGAAGCAAGGTGAGGATGCCGCCCAAGTACCGCTCTGCCCCCTACGGCAGCTGCGGGAACGGGCGGCGTTTTCATAGCTACATATAGCATGTGTGACAAATACGGGCGAATGATGTAAAATACGCTACTGGAAACATTCCCGATAACGAGGAGGGCATAATGCCCGACACACCGGTACCTGTTCCGTCAACCTTCGACCGCACCACGCTCCGGCGTGAGGTGAACGCGAGGGTCCAGCGGTTCCTCAGCGAGGTGTCAACCGCGCTTCCGCCTGGTGGCGAGGTGGTGGAAGGGGCGTTCCGTACGGTATACACGGCGATCGCTGGCCTTGCCGGCCAGCCTGGTGTCCTGTATTCCATCAACGCCAACAACCGCCGCATCCAGATCGGCGAAGCCGCGGCCGTGTGCTTCCTGGGTTCGCAGCAGGTCATCCTCCTGCGGATCTACTACCGCACCGGTCAGGACGCCTGGCAGAAGTACGAGTACGCCTACTGCGAGCAGAAGCGCGGTCTCGGCACGATCAGGACCTGGACCAACGCCCGTGCGTTCTACCGCGAGCTGAACGCTCAGCAGTCCGCCGAAGCGCCGCCGATCGAGATCGACATGGCGCTGGTGCGGTCTTCCGCCGAGGCGACGCTGAAGCGGATCCAGGCTCGTTCGCACGGCTTCCGGCCGAAGGGCGCGAAGCTCACGGGTGCGGAGGTCGAGGTTCAGATCAAGAGCCTCAACTCGACGTTCATGCTCGGTGTCGACGATGCACGAGTAGCCCCGGTGGGTTCCTACCGGGCGGTCTGCTTCATCTCGGAGGCGACCGGGCTGAACCTGCGCGTCTTCCGGTACGACAGTGGCGGCTGGCTGTACGCCACCTACGTGCTCGACGCCCACTACAAGAAGACCAACGCGCAGCACCGCGGCAAGCGCGGCGGTCAGGTGGAGTACACCTGGCGGTGACGCACGGCTTCTCGTGTACCTCTGTTCGGTAAGTGACCCATAAGGTCGCGAACCGGGAAAGTTCCCAAGCCTCCTCCGCCAGATGCGATCCATCAGGCGGAGGAGGCACTTTCCGTTTATGGGGATTTTATTTGATATACGATATACTGAAAATCATGTATAAACGAGTTCTGCTTAAATTGTCTGGTGAACAGATGCAAGGTAAATTTGATGGCGGGTTTGACGCCGAACGTGCGGCCTGGATTGCCGACGAGGTGAAAAAAATAAAAGACAGCCAAGTGGTTATTATGATCGGCGGCGGTAATTATGCACGCGGCGCCCAGCTTGCCGGCGGCGGCGTGGAACGTGTAACGGCCGATAATATCGGGATGATGGCAACAATGATGAACGCGTTGGCACTTGCCGACGTTTTTAATAGCCGCGGTGTGCCGACCCGTGCACTGAGCAATATTTGCGCCGACCAGATTATCGACCAGTTTACTCACCGCCGGGCTATTTCCCACCTCGAAAAAGGCCGGATCGTGATTGTTGCCGGCGGTATTGGTCGCCCCTATCTTACAACCGATACGGGTGCGGTTAACCTGGCGCTTGAGCTTGAGTGCGACGCCATTTTAAAGGCAACAAAGGTAGACGGCGTGTACGACAGCGACCCGCACGAAAACCCCTCGGCTAAAAAGTTTGAGCACCTTACACTTCTTGAAGCGGTGGAGCAATCCGAGGTCCGCGTCATGGACAAGGCGGCCATTGCACTTGCCTACGACCACCAGCAACCGATCGTTGTGTTTGAACTGTTAAAAGAAAATAACATCATGCGTGCGGTTGCCGGCGAGGCCATTGGCACCACAATTTCGGCATAAGCCTGATACTATAAAGGTATGAATTACGGAGCGTGGACCAGGCAGCACCTTACCCAGGTGACAATCAAAAACGATAATCGTTTGGTAAGTCTGTGGTGCAGCGATCCCAGCGACAAGCCGCTCCTGTTGTTGGTGCACGGTATCAGCGGCGACCATATTGGTCTTGTTCCGCTTGCCGTAGAGCTTGCCAAAACGTACCGCATTGTCATGTTGGATCTGCCCGGCCACGGCAGCAGTGAACAGATTCCAATTCCAAATGCGAAAACCCTGCAATCCTGGTTTGATACGGTAATCGCACTGATCGAAAAAAATGTTGGTCCCGTTGCGGCTGTGTGTGCCCATTCGTTTGGCTGTTCGGCGGTTATCAGCCATACGACGCTGACGAAAAAGAAAGTCATTTTGCTTAACCCCGTTCCGAACCCAAGTGGAATGTACGCCACCTATTCGCGGATGATTATGGATTCGGCCCACTTTTGGGCGCATATTTATAACTGGCCGCCATTTATACTTTTGCGCGGCATGACACTGGCCAAAGTTCGCCAGCGCGAGGCGCTCCGGCGTGTCCGCTGGGCGGGGTTGCACTCCCGGCCGTCGTTTGAGCAGATCGTCTTTCAGGCAGGGTTAGTGGATATGATTTTAGACGGCTCGGCCTACCAGCACGCCTCTGATGGCAAGGTGGCGCTTGTGGTGTGCGGCATGTACGACACTACTGCCCGCCAGCGCGACACCCTGGATATGGAGAAGGTATTTGGATCAACAAGAGCAGTATTCTTAAAGGGCGGGCATCTCCTGCCTATTGAATCTCCGGAACGGGTTGCGCATCTCGTCCGAGATTGTCTGATATAATATAGGCAAATGAAGAAAATTCGAATTAATATGGTTTCGGAGAGCGATGTCTCTGTCCAGGGTCATGGCGTTCATACGGCATACGACGAAATGGCAAGTGCACTTGAAAAACGTGATGATGTTGAACTGGTGCGCGGTAAATTTGGCGAACAAGTAGACGTGGATGTTATTCACCTCCATACAATCGGCAACCGTACATGGCGTAAACTGGGTCAAAAAGGCCCTAAAAAAGTTGTGTCGGCACATATTGTTCCGGCATCGCTGGTGGGGTCTATAGCCCTGGCCGGGTACTGGCTGCCACTCGCCAAGCGCTATATGCGCTGGTATTACAACAAGGCCGACAAAGTACTGGCCGTTTCTGAAACGGTAGCCGGTACGTTGCACACAGAGCTTGGTGTCCCTAAAGAAAAAATCGAAACGTTTTACAATACTATCGATATGAGCCGGTATGTGTTTAGCGAAAAGCAAAAAACCGCAGCGCGTAAAAAACTGGGTGTTAAAAAAGACGAATTTGTTGTGCTGGGGATCGGCCAGGTGCAGCCGCGCAAGCGTCTTGATATTTTTGTAAAAATGGCCAAAGAGCTGCCGGACGTAACATTTATTTGGGTTGGTGGTATCCCCTTTAAGCAGCTGGGCGCCGATTACAAGGCAATGCAAAAGCTCATGAACAGCGCACCTAAAAACCTTCGGCTACCGGGCATTGTTCCGCACAATGAGGTGAGCAGCTATTTGGCGGCAGCAGATGTATTTTGCCTGCCTGCCGAACAGGAAAACCATCCTATGTGCGTTTTGGAAGCGGCTGGTGCCAGCCTCCCTATCGTGCTGCGCGATATTCCCGAATACGATGATACGTTCGCCCACGACGCCATACGTTGTAAAGATGACGAATTTTCGGCGGCGATTAAAAAACTGCACGCTAACAGCGGCGAATATAAGAAATGGCAAAAAAATGCCGGCCGTATCGCCAAGCGGTTTGACAGCAATGCGGCGGCCGAGCGGCTCGTCAAATTGTATAAGCAGCTGGTATAATAGGGCAAGTTATGCGTATCGGCCTTTTTACCGACACTTACCGCCCGTCTATTAACGGAATCGTATTTGTCGTCGAATCACTAAAAAAACACCTTGAGTCACAGGGCCACGAGGTGTATATTTTTTGCCCCGGCAGCTCTATCCGCCCCGGTCGTCACGCCGAAGCGTTTGACGAAGACGAACATGTTATCCGGTTCCCGAGCGTCAAAGGGGCGTTTTACGACGATTACGACCTGAGCCTGTTTTTTCCGCCCCGGGTTCTCTCGCGCATCAAAGAGCTCGACCTCGATGTCATTCATTTTTTCACTCCTGGCCAGGTAGGCATGATGGGGGTGTACGCGGCACATAAATGTAAGACGCCGCTGGTTGCCCAGCACTGTACCGACCTCCGCGAGTATGTCGAGCATTACCGCGATGGCCTGCTGCTTCCGGGGTTGCTGGCGCTTATCGCGCTTCTTCCCTTTGCTATTAAGGTTAACGGCAAGGATGTTCGCGAGATCGTAAAGATGTACCTGCCCCGCCGCGAGCGCGTGCAATGGAACATTGATATCGTTGAGCGTATCCTTACTATTATTTACAGTAAATGTGATGCCGTTATTGCGCTTAGCCGCAAAAGTAAAACGCAGCTGGAAAGCTGGCAAAACGAAGAAAACTACCGCTACGAGGTGACAATGCTGCCTAACGGTGTGGACCGCATCAAGCCTGCCACCGAAGCCCAGCTAAAGGCTTTTCGGGAGACGTACGGTATCGACGAGAAAGACGAAGTGTTCGGATTTGTTGGTCGGCTTGGTTCTGAAAAAAACCTTGCCATGCTGATTCCGGCGTTTGAAAAAGTCGTTGAAGCCCGTCCGCGGGCACGCCTGCTGTTCGTTGGCGACTTTGAGTTCCGGGAAACGCTGGAGCGTCTTGCCGGCGAATCGAGCCAGCCGGACCGCATTACATTTACTGGTTCGCTTCCGCGCGAGAGCCTGGGTGTAGCGTACGGCACAATGAAAGTATTTGTATTCCCGTCGCTCACCGATACCCAAGGGTGGGTACTCCACGAGGCGGCACTTGCCGGTCTGCCTATCGTTTTGATCGATAAGGAAGTATCCGAAGTGGTCGTTGACGGCGAGAGCGGCCTGTATGCTGAAAATACGTCCGAAAGCGTCGCCGCCGCAGTAACC
>DATJIC010000050.1:0-16064 GCA_035493555.1 Verrucomicrobiia bacterium
TACAAGGGTGGGAAGGTCTGAAACAAAAACTATTTGCCAGTAAGTTCAAACAATGCCAGCCCCTCGTCTCTCATAAACCCAGGGAAAAGTTGAACCTTTGGCTCTCCGTGCTCAACAATATATTCCGCCGGAATAGCTATCTGCCGCCACGAAAACTTTCCGTCACTCTCTGCCTTTAAGCGCTCCATCTCGGCGATCATATCATCGCGGGTAATAGCATACACCGCGGCGTCCATCTTGGCCCAAATGATAGCCGACATGCACATTGGGCATGGCTCGGCCGTACAATACATAACACAGCCAGATAGATATGGCTGGCCAAGAAGGGAACAGGCTTTCCGTATTGCATCAATTTCAGCGTGACCGTTAACTGGGTCGTTAGCCGATTTCAGCGTCTCGAAACCGGTCGAGATAACCTCACCGTCTTTCACAATAACCGCGCCGTGGCCATAATCACCGTTGGCTGCAGACGTTTTTGCCGCTTCAATCGCCAGTTGCATATACTTTTCTTCAGGTTGAATAGTCACCTACGTAGAACTCGTTTCCATTTCTTAAGAGCTAATAGTAGCTCAATTATATCAAACAGAAATAATTTCTTGGCAGCCCTTAGTGAGCATACTTCGCAACTATTGAAGTTTATTTTGTAGGCTTTTACGCATTTTATAAATAGTAATTCCGTCTACAATCAATACACTGGCTAGTATGCCAATTAATGTAGTGTATACATAATTGAATGCCCTCCAACTATCTAAGGCCTTTTGATACCTTACACCGCAACTTAGATCAGCCTCGCCAATTATACCGTCATGGAAGGTCACATCCGCACATCCCGAATACGTCGAGGCCTTTGGCTTATTCGCTCCATTGGTACTTAGTAGAAAGGTATTAATGCCAATTCCAATAATTGAAATAGCCGCTATTGCAATGAGGACTCTGGAAAATAATCTCTTGTTGAACCCTCGCTTTTTAGTCATAGTCTTATAATAACAAAAAGCCTCCAGAGTGAGACTTTTTTATTATGCTTATGCTTGGCAGGGGCATGAGGAATCGAACCTCAATCTACGGTTTTGGAGACCGCTATACTAACCGTTGTACTATGCCCCTTTATGGTACGAGCATTATTATACCACAAGGCCACCCCTTAATAAAAAATGAAAAATACAACGCAGGCACGGCGCGGGCCAGTGTATGCTTAATATATAAACAAACACGGAGGGATGTATGGATAGGGAGCAGTTACAAACGCTTATTACGAGTATTCCGGTGCTAGACGAACGCGAAGCAGCCGACAAGCAAGATGCGCTGGATTGGATAGGTTCGGACGCGCCGCTCTACCGGATCCAAAAACCCGACGTGCCACCTAAACACCTGGTAAGTTACTTTGCCATCGTTGACCCTAAAACCAACAAGATTCTCCTGCAAGACCACCTGTTAGCAAAACGCTGGCTACCAGCCGGCGGGCACGTTGACCCTAACGAAGACCCGGCCGAGACCGTAAGGCGTGAATGCGAGGAAGAGCTTAGCATACCGGCCGAGTTCCTTGGCAATGCCGTGCCTCACTTTGTTACTGTTACAAAAACCAACGGCCAGGGCGAGCATACCGACGTGTCGTTATGGTATTTACTGCAAGCCAATGAAGCCACGCCGCTCACGATAGAACCAGGTAAATTTGCCGAGGTACGCTGGTGGGGAATTGACGAAGTACTAGGCAGCCCCATAACGTTATTTGACCCAGAGCTCCACCGCTTTATAGGCAAGCTCCGGCACGCCTCGCTGGTATAATAGCCGTATGAACATTGCTAAAACACGCCTTTACAGCCAGCACATTGCGCAGGCCGATTTTACAACCGCCGAAGACGTCGTTACCTGGATGGGCGCCATGCAAGCCCAGGATTACCAAGGCGCATTGTGGGCGATCGCGCTCCGGACACCGCACCTTACCCGCGAGGCGGTGGAACAGGCAATTGCGGACAGAAAGATTGTCCGCACATGGCCCATGCGTGGCACGCTTCATTTTTTAGCAGCGCAGGACGTCCGCTGGATGGTCAGCCTCCTTGCCCCTAGGGCAATTGCAGCCGCGGCCAGCAGACGCCGGGGGCTTGATGTAACCGATGAGGTAATAGCAAAAAGCACGCAGGTTATTACCCGTGCGCTTGAAGGCGGCAACTGCCTTACAAGAACCGAACTTTGCGACCTACTCGACCAACACGGCATTGCCACGGCAGGGCAGCGCGGCATTCATATTTTGCACTATTTAGCCGAAACGGGGCTGCTTTGCTTTGGCCCGCATAAGGGCAAGCAGCCAACGTTTGTTTTAGTAGATGAATGGTTGCCGCCCGTAAAGCCAAAGGAGCGCGAGGAAGCCTTAGGCGAGCTTGCCAAGCGCTATTTTATAAGCCATGGCCCCGCGAGCCTTAAAGACTTTGCCGGTTGGGCAAACCTGACCATGGGCGACGCCAAAACAGGCCTAGAACATGCAAAACCCGTATTGCTGCAAGAAACCATACAAGGCATTGAATATTGGCTAAGCCCCTCCGCCAAAGAGGCGAGCGGCACCTTTTTACTCCCTGGATTCGACGAATACATGCTAGGGTACAAAGACCGCTCGGCGGCGCTGCAAGCCGAACATTCCAACAAAATCGTTCCCGGCGGAAACGGCATGTTCTTATCGACCTTGGTTATAGATGGCCAGGTGGCTGGCACCTGGAAACGCCAAACGCGCGCAAAAAGCCAAACACTTTCCATACTGCCGTTCCAGCGGCTCACCGCAGATCAAATGAGTTCGATTACACCCACCGTGCGGCGCTACCAAGACTACAGCGGCCTTGAAACGCTGTTACAATACCCTTAGATTTTCTCGACGTCGGCGTCGCTTTTATCCTTTACCGAACTGGCAATGGCGGCTCCAATAACCAGCAGGCCGATAAGGCCCACGTACATTTCAGGGATCTCGTAAAACAAGCCAATAAGCAACGTGAGCGCAAGGGCGCCAATAACGTAGTGGGCAGCATGCTCAAGGTAGCGGTAGGTGTTAAGCACTTTACGGTGCACGATATAAAGCGTCAGCGAACGCACCCATAGCGCCCCCACGCCAAGACCAACAGCAATCAGCACGACATCTTTTGTTACGGCAAATGCGCCAATAACACCGTCAAAGCTAAAGCTGGCGTCAAGTACCTCTAAGTAGATAAACGATGCCAGCCCTGCCATTGCCGTTGCCTGCATAGCTTTGCCCGCGCGCTTTTCAGCCTTTTCGTGTTGGCGCGTAAAGAGTTCGGACAAGCCGTGAATAAGCACGTAGATACCAATACCTACAGCACCGGCAGTAAGGGTTTCAACAGGGTGAGGATTGCCTGGGATAGCAGCGATAATAAGCAAGAAAACAACGCTCACAAAAACATACAGGCCGCGGCGGTTGATATCCTGCAGCAGTTTCTCAAACCGCTTTAGCCAGCGGATTTCGCGGGAATCGTCAAAGAAAAAGTGAAGTGCGAGCGTAAACAGGAACATGCCGCCAAACGCCGCAATACTCGGGTGGGCATGATGAAGCGCCTCGGCGTATTTATCCGGTTCCTGCAAGGCAAGATGGAACACCTGCCCCCACGACAGATCGGCCGTTGCCATAACGATAAGGATAGGAAAAATAATCCTCATTCCAAACACGGCAATTAAAATACCAAACGTCATAAACATGCGCTGCCAAAACGGGCTCATCTTGGTGAGGGTTCGTGCGTTAATAATAGCGTTGTCAAAGCTAAAGGTGAGTTCGATCACCATTAGCGTAGCCGCGATAAGCATCGCCTCGGTTCCCATAAATATCATGACAAGAGCAAGAGTTAAAACGGTAATAACGGCGGAAACAATAAAAACTTTTGGTGAAGCGTGACGCGGATTAGTTGGAGACATGACTTTAGTATATAACAAAAGACTCCCGGTAAAAGGAGCCTTTCGTTGTAATTAGTATCGCTTAACGGCCAAGCAGTTCAGCAAGCAAACCACGACGACTTGCAACGTAGTAACCTACGGCTGCAATAAGCGAACCTAGACCGAGCGTGCTGCCGATGATCTCAGCAGGACCGGTGTGTGGAAGCTCAGCTACAGGAATGTGCTGGCAGGCAACATCACCAACGGGCTTATATTTACCTTGGTCTTTTTCTTCAACGGTAATGATCTTACCGGTTGATTGGTCACAAACCTGAACCTTGTTAGGAGGTGTTACGGTAAATGGCTGCTTACAGCTATCGCTGGTAACGGTTTTTTCAGTCCCGTTTACGTCAACAGTAACGTAGGCTTGAACACTGTAATCGCCAGGCTTGTCCTGCGCGTAGGTATCGCCGCTGATGCGGGCAATCTCGTTACCGCTTGCATCGCGGATAACATACTCAATGCTCTTGAAGGTAGCGTGCGTTACCGTGTAGTCGGTTGTAAATTTAAAGTGCGTGCGGTCGATCTTGTCGACGGTAAGCGCGTTACATAGATATTCAGGGGTTGGTGGAGGTGTCGAGACGGTAATAACTGTCTGGCAGGCTGGGCCGGTAACGGCTTTCATTTGGCCGTTCACTTTAACGTTAACCGTCAGCTTAGCAGTGTAATCCTTAGCCATGTCGTAGGTGTGGCTTTGGGTGGTCGAGGCGGTGGTTACCGTCTTACCGTCGCCAAAGTCGTAGGTGTAGCTAACAATCGTGGCGCCGTTTTTAGCCGTTGCCTTTGCTGTAAACTTACGTTCTGTCCGGCTGATCTTGTCGGCGGTAAGTGCCGTACAAGCATACACTGGCTTTGGTTTAGGGTGAGCGTGAACAGGGTTACCACAAGAGGTCATAACCGCTGCTTTAAAGTTACCGTCGTTGTCAAAGAATACGTAGGCAACGATTGATTCAACACCCTTGGCATAGCTGTATTCGGGTGAACCTTCGTAGTAGTACTTGTTACCAATTTTTACCTTGGTACGGTTGGCATATAGCTGCTGGCGGCCAATGCTCGTTGCGCCAGTTGCAACGGTTTCACCGTTAACTGTTACGCGGCCATCGCGGTGAACTTCGCCCATTTTGGCAGATGTACCAGCATGGGTCATCTCGTAGTCGCTGAGGCCGTACGAGTGATAAATGGTTTTTAGATCGCCGGTTTTATTAGCGTTGTAGCGCGATGCAAGCTCGCTCGGCGTAATACCACCACAGTAAATAATAGAATTATTATCACAGTCGCGGGGAAGCGCCGCGTTCGACGTTCCGTTCATGAAATTTAACATTAGTATGCTGGCAACAACCAGCGTTAGGGCCGCAAGTGATGCGTAAAACCTCTTCATCCTTATTTTCCTCCCTTGGTTCTCCACAAACCTTAGTTTCAGCTATAGTAGCATACATTTTGTTTTATGTCAATCTTATCGCCATCAAGATTACCATAAGCGGTATAAAAGTATACTTTGCGAGTACTTTAATGTCATTCAGCCATAATTTTGCTATACTGTCATATATGAAATCATTGAGCCTTTCTAGACCACATATGATTATTATGGTGGGCGTCCCGGGGAGCGGTAAGTCTTTTTTTGCTGAAAAATTCGCCAGTACATTTAATGCACCGTACGTTAGCCGTGAAAAAATCGCTATGCGCCTGGGGTACGACATAAAAGAGGCCGATCTGATTGCTCACGATCTGCTGGACGAACTTTTTAAGACCCAGCAATCTATTATTGTCGACGGACTTGCCGATACCCGAGCTGCACGGGGCGAACTGGCTACCAAAGCGCGCCGCGCCAAGTACGACACGCTCCTTATTTGGGTTCAAACAGACGCCGCAACCGCTAAGGGCCGTTCTACTAAACGGGGCGGCGAAGGAACTCACCGCGTCTTAAGTGCCGATGAGTACGAACAGGCAGCAAAGCGCTTCGTTCCGCCTATCGCCATAGAAAAACCGGTCGTCATAAGCGGCAAACATACCTATGCAACGCAGGCAAAGGTGGTTTTGAAAAAACTCTCCGAACCGCGCGCCACCATCTCTCTGCATACCACCGCTCCCGTCCGGCCGGAACAACCAGGTCGCCGTAACATAACGATCCGTTAGGAGCCATCAGCTTGCCCAGTGTCATCGACGAAGAATTTGGCCACATCACGCTCAGGCGGAGTGCCAAAGCATCGCACGTGCGGATCAGGGTTGCGCCAGACGGCAGGTTGCGCGCATCACTACCCTTATACGCACCGACGTTCTTAGTAAAGCGGCTCATAAAAACCTCACGCGCACAGCTGCGGGCGATGCTAGCCGAACAAACCGCCGACGTTTCGTTCGAGCACGGGATGCAAATAGGTAAAAGCCACACACTTATTACACGCCGCACTACCGCCGAAAAACCAACCGTCCAACGGCATGGGCAGCAAATTCTCGTTTCGCTGCCAGAGGGTAAAGAGCTGGACGACCCAGCGGTCACCCGCCTGATACGCGATACGGTCATTGAGGCCCTGCGAGTTGAAGCCAAGAGCTACCTGACTAGGCGGCTCGCTTATCTTGGCAACCAGGGCGGGTTTACCTACGAGAAAGTCCGTTTTTCTCACGCCAGCGGCAGGTGGGGGAGCTGCAGTTCCAGCGGAACGATCAGTCTTAATATCGCCCTCATGAAACTACCATTCGAGCTTATCGACTACGTGCTCGTGCACGAACTAAGCCACACGGTACACATGAACCACTCCCAGGAATTCTGGGAACTTGTCGAGTCGAACGACCCGCACTACAAGCAGCACCGCCGCAGCTTAAAAAAAGAAACGCCTTCTATTTAAAAACACTCCTTATGCTTGTATAATAAGATCAATATGCAAAAAGGGGGGCTAGTCATCAACGAGCGGACCGCGCAGGTGATGCGCTTTGCAGGGCTCGTTGTGCCCCTCGTTCTCTTTTTATATGGGGTACTCATAAAATACGGGCTGGCCGACAGCACCCATTACACGGGCGACGCCTTGTTTTTTGGCCTTATGATACCGTGGACGCTACTGGCGTTTCTGCAGTTTTTGCGCCCGTCAACCACCTGGAGCGGGGCCGGCATACGGTTTGCTGTCTACCATCTGCTCTCCGCGACATATATTCTCTTTATCTCGGGGTTTTTAGCGCCTATTACACCCACATGGATACTCTTGTTTCTTGCCTCGTATGCCTATTTTTCAAGCTTCGGACTACGTCTTAGCATTCTGTTCTTTGTTTTGGTTGTCGAAGCCGACTGCTTGCTGCATTCAAGTAACGTAACCGTCCTGATATCTGACACGCTCACGCTCATATCGGTGCTGATTGTTGGCCTCACTGCGGTTGCCGTTGCCCGGATCCAAGAGATCGATGGCGCCGAGCTATCCCGCACAAAAGCCCTTGAATCGCTCCAGCGCGACCGGATTCTTACTATCGTTAACAATCTTGCCGACGCCGTCATGAGCACCGACGAAGACGGTATCGTCCGGGTATACAATGCCGCCTGCCTTAACCTCCTTGACACCAACATCAGCCTTAATGGACATCATATCGATGAAGTAATGAAGCTTTATGAGGGCGGCGATAAACAAATAAGTCTTTACGGCCAGCTAAAAAAGTCGCGCAGTGTCGTTATTCGCGACGACCTTACCATGTCGCTTGAGGATGAAACGATCCGTCTTGAGGTAACCTATTCACCCATCCGCAGCAGCTACAGCCGGAGCAAAAAAGCTAAGCCCCAAGACGGATATATCGTTATTCTCCGTGATGTTACCAAGGCCAAAAGCCTGGAGGAAGAGCGCGACGAATTTATTAGCGTCGTCAGCCACGAGCTCCGGACGCCGATTACTATTACCGAGGGAACGATTAGCAATGTCCAGCTGATGATGGAGCGGTCCGATATTGCCCAAGATATATTGAAAGAGGCGATCGCAACCGCCCACGACCAAATTATCTACCTTTCCAAAATGGTAAACGATCTCAGTACATTGTCGCGCGCAGAAAGAGGCGTCGCCGACACCCCTGAGACGATCGAGGTGCGCGGCCTTGTCGACGACCTTTACAAAGAGTACGCGCCACAGGCAGAAGCAAAAAAATTGCAGTTTAACCTGGACCTTGGTACCCGGTTGGGGGAGATCAGCGCCAGCCGTCTCTACTTAAAAGAACTATTGCAAAACTTTATTACCAACGCCATTAAGTACACGCGCGAAGGCAGTATTACCCTAATTGTTAAGCGGACCGAAGATACCATTACCTTTGAAGTAAAGGATACCGGTATAGGAATTAGCAAAAGCGACCAGACAAAAATCTTTAATAAGTTTTACCGTTCCGAGGATTACCGCACGCGTGAAACCAGTGGCACCGGGCTTGGTCTGTACGTTGCCGCCAAGCTGTCTAAAAAGCTCGGTACAAAAATAAAATACCAAAGCCGGCTAAACCATGGATCGACTTTTGGTATAACATTACCCGCAATAGACAAGAACGGAAAATAACTAGCGATCAATCGTGAGGCTGTCGGTACGCGCTACAGGTGCGGTCACTGAACGGCCTTTCCATTTAATAGTATGCCGGGCGTAGCCAATCATACTCCATAAAAACAAACCGAATTCCTGCAAAATAATAACGGGCCACAGCAAGGCTGCTAGCCACCAGTTACGCCGCCAGACCATGCGGGCATAAAAAGCATAGATAGCAGCAAAGCCCACCAGCAAAATCGCCGGAAAAATACCCCGGAACGACCAACCATCAGCCGCATCGGCTAAAACGACTGCCGTAGGCACGTTAAGCGCCGCCAGCCCAATGGCAGCCGGCAGCGCACGCCACCCACGGGCCATAGGGTAGAGCAGACGGCGGCCGGTCTCCATTTGCGAGCGCCACTTTTTTTCGTAGCTTACTCCTAAACGACCGTCATCAAACAGCCATTGGTAGCCCGAGCCTACCAGCGCGGCAATGTGGGCCTCGGCAAGTACCTCGTTTTTATGAGGCGCCAAGCCACCCAGGCCCAGTAGTGTCTCGCGCTCTATAGCCCAGAATGCACCCGACGCCGCCGTTGAGGCCATGGTTGCTTGCCAAAAATAGCGTAACGGACCAAACAAGACGCTGGTCCGCCACGTATCCTGGCGCTCAGGAATAACCGAAACCATAGTTTTATGCGAGCCCTGCATAAAGCCAACGAGCTTAGTAAGGGTGTCTGGCTCTATAAACGCATCGACATCCATAAACACCACATATGTACCGCTGGCTTCTTGCGCCAGAATATCAAGCGCATGGTTTTTACCCAGCCAGCCTTCAGGCAGCTGCGAACCCGGGACAAACCGCACCCCCGCATGAGCAAACGACCGAATTAACACCGAGGTTTCGTCGTCGGAGCTGTCATCAAACACAATAATCTCCAGCTTTTCATAATCGCTAGCTAAAACCCGCTCCAAGCACTGCGTCATAGCATGCCGCTCGTTACGGGCAGGAATACAAACGCTCAGGCTAGGAAGCTCTTTTGGCGCTGGTATGTTTTTAGGCGGACGGTTTTGCCTGGCCGCCCTAACCAGCTGAACGGCAAAAAACAAGGCAAGGCCTACATCAATACTTAAAATTGTAAGAAAAATACCCTCGATCACTGCATTTAATAGTACCATGCTTGACGCTCCGACGGTAGTCGGTTATAGTGGTACTTGACAGTCTGCCTTGAAGCAGACTTTTAAATTTGGGAGAGCACACGCTTTGGCAACCAAGGTTAAGAAAACAGCAACCAAAAAAGAGGCGAGCGCTACGAAAGTAACGCGTATTACTGCGTCCGAAACGGATGCACCTGCCAAAAAAGAAACAAAAAAAGCTCAGGCAACTCCGGCAAAAAAGTCTGAAACGACTGACCGCCGCAATCCTGCCGTCGCAATGCGCGATTATTTCGTAGGAGCCTGGTACGAGTTACGGCAAGTACGCTGGCCAAACCGGCGTGCAACATGGGGAATGACGATGGCCGTTCTGGCGTTTACCGTCTTCTTTGTCGTTTTAATTTTGCTCCTCGATGCACTATTTAAATATCTATTTCAACTAATTTTAGGATAAGGAACGATGTCAAAAAACCGATACGATTCAACCCGCCAATGGTACGCTATTCATACGTACAGCGGCTACGAAGAAAAAGTTGCCGAGAGCATCCGTCAGCGTATTAACGCTGTAGATATGGCCGACAAGATTTTCGACGTTATGGTGCCAAAAGAAAAGCAGATCGAAATTAAAAACGGCAAACGAAAAGTCGTTGAAAAAAAGATCTTCCAGGGATACGCACTGGTAGAGATGAAACTTACCGACGAAACCTGGTACATTGTCCGTAACACCCCTGGCGTTACCGGCTTTGTTGGCAGCGGCACCGAACCTACCCCAGTTTCTGACAGTGAAATTGCCAAGATCAAAAAGCGCATGGGCGTTGAAGATCCTAAGCACCACATTGACTTCCGCGAAGGCGAAGTCGTATCTATCACTGATGGTCCGTTCAAGGGCTTCGACGGCGCAATCTCTGAGATTGACACCCAAAAGGGTAAGATTAAAGTTATGGTCAGCATGTTTGGCCGCGACACACCTGTAGAGCTCGACGCCTTGCAGGTCAAAAAAGTCTAGTTTAGATTTTTATATAAAATAATGCCTTCTTTTTTACAGAAGGCATTATTTTTTGTTTTACTGGTCAAACGATTTTATGATATCAATAAGATCAGGGAGGTTGATCTCAGCCTTAATGACGTAACCGTCCATGTCTTTTTGCACCTTAGGGTCAACCCGACTGGCGTCACCCAGGTTAGTCAGAAGAACGATCTTGGAGCGGGTACAGCCGTACGTTTCGTCGTGCCGCAGTAGCTTAAGTACCCTAAGACCGTCGAGCTTTGGCATCATGATATCAAGAAAGATCAGCCCAGGATGAAGCTCTTTGGCTTTTTTAAGGCCTTCTTCGCCATCACTAGCCGAAACGATATCATAACCACGCCGCTTAAGATACTGCTCGTATATACCCCGTAGCTCTAAATTATCCTCAACGAGCAATATTTTTTGTGACCCAACCACGTTTTCTCCTTGTTTTATTCGTATTGTCATCGTCTTTTACTGTCCGAACCTTATCTAGGCGCTCTTGGCTAAACGAGGGCAGGGATAGCGTAAAGGTTGAGCCTTTGCCTTCTTCCGACTCTACGGTGATCGCACCGTCGTGCCGTTCGGTAATCGACTTGGCGATATACAGCCCCAAACCGGTTCCGTTGCTTCCACTGTCGAGTCCGCCATGCACACGGTAGAACTTATTAAATAGGTATTTCTGAGCCTCCTTGGCAATGCCGACACCCGTATCCTTTACCTTAATGGCATACCCACCATCAACATCATTGAAACTTACGGCCACCTTGCCTCCGGGTTGCGTATACTTTATCGCATTGGAGAGCAGGTTATTGATAATTTCGCGTACCGCAATAAGGTCACCCACGATATACTTACCGTTTTGCGGGCCACTGTACGAGAGGCTAATCTCGCGGTCGTCCGCCGAGAACCGCGCGTCTTCTACAACTTGTGCAACACATTCGGCCATGTCCAGCTTGTCCATATCAAGCATGAGCGTGCCGCGCTCAATCCGGGTAACGTCGAGCAGGTTGTTGATAAGGCCGCTCAGCTCGTTGACATTCTTTAGCGCTTTTTCTACAAATATAACCGCATCCGCCTCATGCTGCTGTTCTTTCAGGGACGCCATCTCAAGATACCCTCTCACCGCCGTCAGCGGCGTCCGCAGCTCATGCGCTGCCATTGAGACAAAGTCGGTTTTCATGTTTTCCAGTTCGCGGCTCGCGGTTTCGTCGTGGATCGTGACAATCGCATGGGTCCGTCCTGCCTGCAGCTGTTCGTGCACCTGGGCAACAATTACCTTAACGTATCGTTTGGCGCCTTGCTTGTCGGTAAACTGAAGGTTCTCATAGGTTTTGATACCTGGCTCCTGGTAGTTAATAGTAAAGGGCTGCATACCCTGTTGCCACGCAAACACATCATGAAGATCTTTACCAAAAATATCTTTTGCCGTACCCCCCAGCAAAACTTCAGCCGCCCGGTTGGCAAGCAGCACCTTAGCGCTTTCGTCGATAGCAAAAATACCCTCCGTGGTCGTATTAAGAATTACCTCAAGACGCTCACGCTGAGAATTAATACCCCGGATAAGGCTGCTTAGATTGTCTTTCATGGCATCTATACTGCGTCCAAGTTCGCCAATTTCGTCTTTTCGGGTAAATCCCACGCTGTCAGAAAAATCGCCGCCGCCAATACGACGGGCAACACGCTCCATCCGTAAAATAGGACGGGTAAAGAACCTGGTGAAAATTAATGCCATGCCAATAATAAACACGCACACGATAAAGAATATCCAGCCCATTGTCGCCCGCAGCGTCATCGTCGAGGCGAGTGCCTCGTCCCGGTCAATCTTTGCCACCACCTGCCAGTTACTAAGGCTTACCGGGTGGGAAACATACAGGACGTCGTGTCCGCGGTAGTCTACGGCTGCGACATACTTGCCGGGCGTACTGTTTTTTATGCCGAGGGTGGAAAGGTCCTGTGTCAGCGCGCCGTCCGCTTTGAACCGCAAGGGAAAGAGCGGCTTATTGTCGTTTGTCACAACGACCGTTTCACCCGTCTGGTCAAGTCCGGTGTAGTCTTGAGTGACCGTAGCCAGATCGTCGGTTCTTACAACCACGCTCAGCTTTGCGAGCGCGTTGATACGGGTTGATATCTCCAGCTTTACCTGGCCGTCACGCGGATCTTTTACCGCCCTGATGTCGTTAACGTCGCCGCTGCCCGGCATAATAAGCTTAGATATAAAATCACCCGATGCAGGCTCAGCCACCGATGAGGCAATCAACCCTCCGGCAGCATCGAACAAACGAATATACTGCAGGTCCGTATGGGATGCTTTGGCGTTTTGCAGCAGATCGTTTAGCCGCTGTTTATTGGCGGCGGTGGGTGCGGCAAGATACTGCGCCAAATTAACACGGAGTTCGTACTGGTTCGCAATCTGGGTCGTTTCCTCCTGCTGGCTTTGAACGATCGCCCCAACCCGCTCAGTTTGCTTAATAGCAATACTGTCGAGCTGGTCTGTCGTTTTTAGCAGCAGCGCGTTACTCGCGGACATATACGCAAACACACTCATGGCAAACATAGGACCAAGACCAATAAGGAGGAGTGCGAAGATAAACTTTTGGCGGATCTTCATGCTATTACTGCGCGAGCGTCGTAAACGCGCCGCCCTTTACTTGCAGTAAGTCGTACGTATAATTTGCGCCGGGTTCTTCACCGTTTTGGTCAAACGAGATAGGGGCAGATGTTCCCTTGAAACTGATTGTCGGGATGAGGTTATGGATATCCTCTCCTGTAGTGGCGCCTTTTTCGAGTGCCAGAAAAATAGTACGGAACGCGTCATAGGCCTGCGGAGCGGCGTATAGTTGCTCCGAAATTTTATATTCGTTGACGAGCGACTGCTTGAACGCGCCCGTTCCAGTAGGAAATGTCGTTAACGTGATACCGTTTGATGTCGCGGGAGCGTTGGTAATAAGTGTCTTGTCGTAAAGAATATCCCCGCCAAAAAGAGGAGCTGTTATTCCTTGGTTGCGCGCCACCTGGACAGCTGCCGTTGCTGTAATAAGCGAGTTCGGCGCAATAAATACCGCCTGCGGTCCGGCCGCCTTTAGCTTTTGCATTTCGGTCGCCAGATTAATGTCGTCGGGCTCGGCATATGCCGTGGCGACAACGTGGCCGCCCAAGGTCTGGAACTGCTCCTGAAAGCTTTTGCTCATTGCCGACCCATACGGCTCATTGGTGTAAAATACGGCAACATTTGTAATGCCCTTTTTGCGGATCGCCTGGGCCATATAGGCTGCCTGGTAATTGTCAGAGGGAACAACCCTGAAGAAATAGTCGTTAGGAATCGTCAACGTCGCTGAAGAGGCCGAAGGACTGATCATGGGGATCTTGTTGCTGTTGGCGAGCGGGAGCGCCGCCAAAGAGGCACTGGAACAGCCGTCACCGATCACCGCTACCACACCCTTGTCGATAAGTGATTGCATGGCTGTTTTTACCGTTTTTGGATCACAGTGCGAATCGGCCTGGATGAGCTCGATATTGTTAGCACCCAGTTGTTTTTTTGCCAGCTGGATACCTTTCATGGTGCCATACCCCATATTGCTTGATCCGCCAGTAAATGCCATAAGTACGCCAACTTTTACCGATTTTTTCTGCGGCTGGATATTGGCCTTGTAGCGCATATACGCGCTTATTCCAAAAGCCGTCATAAGAACTATAAACAAAGCGAATAAAACAATAGGGAGCTTTTTCCGCGGCCCCGTATCTGCATCATTCAGTAAGGGCTGTTTATTTTTACCCGTATCCTCTTGTATGCTGGCTATGGTTGGTATTTCATCTTGCGGCATCTGGAACACCCCTTATGCTTTATCGTTGTATCTATCATCCGCGATAACAATGCGGACTGTCAAGCTTGTTTTAAGTTACCAGATAGAGCCTGGGGCTACCCTTAAGCGCAGGGCGGTAAAATACTGCACCAGAAAAAGACCGACAGACAGTAACGAAGCAAAGAAAACCACTACAAAAAGCGGTATGGTCGTATCTTGCGGCTGGCTGAAAATCGTGGCTGCCAAAAATACCACGCAGGGAAGTACCGCTACGATTGCCTTAATAAAGTACATATGCCGCCACGAAGCGCTAACGGCAAATGCGGCTAATACACGCCGCAGTAACCGCGACATTCCCCGGCTCATAAAGTAAGGAAGCGTGACGAATACCCCTACGGAGACAGCGATAACCACGGCAGTAACGCCGTAACTTGCAAGTTGGGCCACGCCCGATAATTGTTGCGGCAAAGGCGCGGTTTCGGTGGTGGTAACAACGGTGTGCCCGTCTACCACTAGCGGGCTGTTCACTATCATTACAAACGCAACCGCAAGCAGCAGAAGCCAGGAAACAAGCATGCTCATATAGCCTAAAATTCCTAAGGCATTGACCGCAACGACGCGTTTTGAGACATTTCTCATGCTGCTTACAGTATACCAAACCGTAAGCAGCATGGCCGTATTTTGCTAAACTTTATTATCGTTTGTCAGGCGGACTTCTTTTTTAATCAGCTTGCCCGAATCGTCGATTTCGTAGACCAGCACTTCGCCGGTCATAATCTCAACCGTATGTGCTTCTTCGTCGGCAACGCCTTCAAGGTATTTAATGAGTGCGCGCAGCGAATTGCCATGCGCTGCCACTATGACGTTTTTACCATTCTTCAGGTCTTCGAGAATATGCTTCTCATAAAAAGGCAGGACCCTCTCGGATACATCCTTGAGCGTCTCACCGCCAGGTACGGGGTGGTCCCAGCTGCGGCGCCATAAATTAAACTTTTCTTCGCCGTGCTCTTCTTTAACCTGCCATTTGTTTTTTCCAGTCAGATCGCCGTAGTCGCGCTCGTTAAGCTCATCGTGTTCGGTTCGCAGGAGGTCCTTGCGGCCTAGGTGCTCGACAATTTCATCGAGCGTATGCTTGGCCCGTTGCAATTTTGAGGTGTACGCACGGTGAAGGTCGATATCTTCAAGCGTAGAGGCGGCGCGGCGGGCTTCTTTGCGGCCATCATCGGTCAGCGACACGTCCGTAAGGCCTGTCCATTGACCAAGCAGGTTCCACTCGGATTGCCCGTGGCGAACAAGCACAAGATATGCCATTAGTTCGTCTCCAGCGCGTCGCGGCCTGCATATTTCGCGTCCACACCAAGTTCTTCTTCAATACGCAAAAGTTCGTTATATTTTGCAACCCTGTCGGTACGGCTCATCGAGCCTGTTTTAATTTGCCCGGTAGAGAGGCCAACTACCAAATGGGAGATAGTCGTATCTTCGGTTTCACCGGAACGGTGTGATATCACCGCCTTCCAGCCTGCCTCGTGTGCCATTTTTACGGCGTCGATGGTTTCGCTGAGCGTTCCGATCTGGTTTAGCTTAACAAGAATCGCGTTTGCGGCTTTTTCTTCGATGCCGCGCTTTAGGAAGCTTACGTTCGTTACAAGCAGGTCATCGCCGACAATCTGAAGCGTATCACCGGCGCGTTGAGTCAGCATGTCCCAT
>DATJIC010000051.1:0-7708 GCA_035493555.1 Verrucomicrobiia bacterium
ATGAAAATAACTGCCATTACCGCCCAGCAAAAAAATAACAACCGTGTGAATATCATGGTTGATGCTGTGTATAGGTTTTCGCTGGATATATTTCAGATCAGTGAACTTGGTATTCGGGTAGGTAAAGAGTATACCGAGCAGGAGCTGGTAGAGCTTGAAACGGAGAGTCAGTTTGGCAAACTGTATGGTCGTGCTCTTGAGTACTGCATGATGCGCCCGCATAGCGCCAAAGAAGTGCGGGATTACCTGTATCGGAAAACGCGTGATTTACGCACAAAAACCGGAGAGATAAAAAAAGGGATTTCGCCTGAAGTAACGGCGCGGGTATTTGATCGACTGGAAGAAAAGGGATATGTTGACGACCAAAAGTTTGCCCGGTTTTGGATAGAAAATCGTAACCTCACAAAGGGCACAAGTCTGCGTAAACTCACGGCGGAGCTTCGTTCTAAAGGGGTAGCCCAGTCGATTATTGAGAAGTTTTTAAACGACTCAGAACGATCGGACGAAGATGAGCTTAAGAAGATTATTGCAAAAAAACAAAAACGGTACCCTGACCAGCAAAAACTTATGCAGTACTTAGCCCGGCAGGGGTTTCAATACGACGACATAAAACAGGCGCTGTCCGACGATTAGTCGCGGTCGCTGTGCTCGATCTGTGGGCCGGCACTTTTGCGGAAGGGATTGGTATACGTGTCGCGTACGGCCCGCATAACAGGAGTGGCCGGTTTTTTCTCTGACTCCACGATAATTTCTTTGTCGTTTACTTCTTTTATCTGGCTCCGATGAACAAGTAGTTGGGCGTCATTGAGGCTTTTAAGGAATGGGCGCTTAATACTTAACTGCTGGATAACAAAACCGCCGGTCTCAATGGTATAGCCGTCTACCTTGCCAAGCTTTCGGTTTTTTGTGTCAACAACGCTCTTACCGTTAAGGGTAAAGTGAAGCTGATAGATCTCGTTGAGCTTAATGATGTCCGTAGGCGATACAAACTCGTCGCTTGAATCGACGATCATGCCAATGTCGCTAAATTCGCGGACGTCCGCAACCCGAAGGAGGGCGGGGCGTGTATCGAGGAGCGGGCCGGTTAGCTCGTAGGCGATAACCTCAAGCGTATGCGGATTGATAACCTCACGTTCGGTGCGTGCAAGCTCTCCGCCGGTCTGAAGCCCCATAACTGGCGTATCTAGTAAGCGGGATCCTGCTATTAACATAATTTCAGTATAAACGTTTTCAACGTACTACTCAACAAAAGGGTTGATCCTGCCGCTTGAGGGAATGGGGGCCTGGCTGCGGTTTTGAAGGTCCTGTATTTTTTTAATCGTAGTTTGGTCGAACGAGCCAGTGCTGATGTCAGATGTGTAACCGTCTTTCTGGCCAGAACGAACGACGATATTGTTGAGAAGAAGAATAACAACAGCAAGCCCGCCAAGAACTACAATCACAAAAATGATGATATGGAAGCGGTGCAAAAAGGCGACAACTGCTTTTTTAAATGACTGGGGTGAGAAATTAAGCTTTATATCCATAGTTTTTACCGAACGTATACCTGAATCGTTAATACATCACTGGCAACATCATCTCCGCTTCCGGTGCCCTTTGAAAGGCTGATCTTTTGGACCTGCATTTTTGTGAGGTTGTCCTCGATATAGCGCAGGAACTTGAGGAAATTTTGGTAACCCACAGGGTTTTCCAGAGTGACTGATACTGATGTTGTTTTCACGCCTGAAGGCGCTGCTGCCTGGGGCGACGTGGTTTGGGTTTTATTGGTTGCCGGTGCGGAGCTTGTACTCGATCCGTTTGAAAAGTCTATATTGGTGATAGTGATTCCTGATTTGCCCGCGTACTTGTTAAGGTCGCCTACAATCTGATCCTGGTATTGGTAGCTTTGGCTGTCCGCTACGATACTTTTAGCACGGGCAATGACATCTTTATCATCGGCTAGCTGGCGTTCAATCTGTTGGAGTACCTGGACATTATTTTGGCTGGTACTCGCATCAACGAGAGCATGGCTGACATTAACGGCAACTCCGTGAAGCTGGCCGTCTGCAAAATAAAAGAGCCCGCCCGCAAGAAGCGCAATAGCAAATAGCGATACGGAAAGTGCCAGGCGGAGACTTGTGGCTGTGAGCGTTCGGTGCTTCATTACTTTGCCGCATCCTTTTTAATGGTAACGTTCAGGTTAACAGTGATAGGGTAGTCTGTTTGCGTATTGCCTGCGGTAATGCTTTGGAAGTGAACGTCTGAAAACAAAGGTGATTTGCCGAACGAGTCCTTCAGCGCAAGAGCACTTGAGTAGCTCTTGGTCTGGGCAATAAGGGTCGTTTCGGTTCCGAACGTTTGGGAGTCGAGGCTGAGGTTTTCAAGGATAACACCGTGGGGGATAAGTTGGGAGATTTCGAGGACGACCTTTGAGTAGGTGACTTCGTTGTCGAGGATTTGTTTGGCGGTAGTGAGGTGCTGTTTAAATTGCTCGGCTTGCGCTTTTACAGAGGCGTACTGGGCTACTTTCGCGTTATTCTCCGCGATGGTTTGTTCTGCTCCCTGCTGTGTCGAGGCAAGAAAAACGTAGGTGACTGCAACAGCAATACCCATAAAGGCAACGACGCCGAGTAGAAGGGCGTTATACCTAACAAGCAGAGTGTTAGACCGCGCAGCGCGCAGCTGGCGTTTTTCTTCAGGTGGGAGAAGGTTTATCATTTCCAGATTTCTCCCTGGTCGACGCTGGCAAGCCCGGCGACGCTAATGTAACGGGGGCGGAACTGCTTGTTTGGTTGGGGTAATTTGCCAAAGTCGAGCTTTTGCCAAGGGCTGGCAACACGTGCGGGCATAACTAATTCGTTTGTAAAGTAATCGCCAATACCGGGGACATTGCTGCCGCCGCCTACGATAATCATCTGTTCGAGTTTCCGGTCGTCACTGATACGTTCGTTGTAGTAACGGATCACTTTGCGGATTTCGGTGGCAATGCGCTGGAGGCTGGGTTGAAGCGCGGCAGTAATTTTTGCCCGGCGCGGCCCGGCGCTTAACCCGTTCAATACCTTGAGTTGGTGGGCGTTCTCAAGGGCGACCCCTAATTTTTTTGCAATATCGAGCGTAAAGGTATTGCCGCCTATGCCAAGCCCGCCGCTAATACGGATAGCGCCGCCATCGAGCACGGCAATGTCAGTGCTTGCCGGTCCGATATCGACGATTAGTGTAGGCAGGTGGCCTTCTTCGGTTGATTCTATTACCCTGGCAACGGCATTGATGCTTGGCTCGACCATAATAGGCTGGAGGCCTGCGGCACGGGTGGCTGCGAGGCAGCTGTCGACAAGTGTCTTGGGGACGGCCGACATAATGACGCTGAGTTCTTCTTTTCGGCGCTCGATAACACCGTAGTCGACATACAGCGAGCCAATAGGAATAGGAATGTACTGATCTACCTCTATTTCAACTGCGTCCGAAAGTGTGGATTCGGCTTTGGATGGAACACTGAACGTACGTGAGAAAGTGCGGCTTGTAGGGATCCCGACAATCGCTTGGTCGCTTGGTAGCTGGCCAATAACTTTGTCACTTAGTAAAGAGGAGATATTGTCGGCAAGGTACGTATCGTTGCTTTCGAGCGATTTTTGAACTTTCGCCGGGTCGAGATCTACCGAGCCATACCCAAGAACAAGCCATTTTTTTGAATCAACGGCCATCACTTTGATACCTGTCTGACTGATATCGAGTCCTATAATTGGCTTATCTTTGTAAAATAATTTTGCCACGAAATATGCCCACTTCTGCTTTGTTACCAGTATACCATGAGCGGTTTGGTTTTTGGGCTAACTTATCCTTTAATTTGGTTGGCCAGACCGGCAATCGGCATCATGACACTGGCGGCGATAAGCCCGACCATTCCACCCATAATCACGATCATGACCGGCTCGATAATAGCGCTAATGCCGTCAATGGCGACATCTACTTCTTCTTCGTAAAAATCGGCTACCTTTACAAGAACCACGTCGGTCTGGCCTGTCTCCTCGCCGACTGCGAGCATTTGGGCGACGATTGGGGGGAATAGGGGGTTTTTATCGATGATAGAGGACAGGGTGGCCCCGTTCTTCACCTCTTTGGCGGCAGATTTTAGTGCCTCTTCAAAAACAACATTTCCCACGGCGCGGGCAGTAACGTCAAGCGCTTCAAGAACGGCGACACCAGCCCCCATGAGCGCTGAAAAGGTGCGGGCAAACCGAGCCACTGCAAGTTTAACGGCAATAGTTTTTATCCCCGGAACTTTTAGAATAAAGTGGTGTAGCTGGGATTTCCCCTTTGGTGTTTTAAGATAGCGCAAAAGTAAAACTACTCCACCGGCAATTCCTGGCAAAAGGATAAACCAGTAGCTGGTCATGAAGCCGCTTATGCCAAGCATGGCAAGTGTGAGGCCAGGCAGTTTGGCGTCGGGGCCTCCTAGGTCGCTGACGATCTTGCCGATTTGTGGAATGACAAAAAGCATCAGGCCAAAAAAGGCGATAACGGTAATGCCGATAAGCACCATTGGGTAGGTCATGGCGCTTTTTACTTTTTTGCGTATGGTAGCGTTTTTTTCCTGTTGTACTGCAAGTCGCTTTAAGATTTCATCAAGGATACCGGCCGCTTCTCCGGCCCGGACCATGTTAACGTAGATCTCGCTAAAAGTCCCCGAAGACTTGCCGAGCGCATCTGCGAGTGCTGCGCCGCCTTGTACGTCCTCGATAACCCCAGTAAGGACCTTTTTAAGGGCTTCGCTCTCAGTGTGCTGCTGCAATGAACTCAGCGCCCGGAGCAGGGGCACGCCGGCGCTTACCATAACGCTTAGCTGGCGGGTGAATATGACGATATCGTCGGACTTTACCTTACCCTGCCCGAAGAGACTCTTTGATGTTTTCTTGCCGGCGCTTTCTTGCCGGACGCTAATGGGGTGAAGCCCTTGTTTTGTGAGGGCAGAGATAACAGCAGCGCGATCAGATGCCTCGATAGCGCCGTTGACTGATTTGTTGTCGTCGTTGGTTGCGATATAAAGAAAAGTAGCCATGGTTATTCTTTCGTAACGCGGAGGACTTCCTCGACGGTCGTGTCTCCCCTGAGTGCCTTAATAAGCCCGTCGGTCTGCATGGTGGTCATTCCTTCGGAGATGGCTTGATCCTGGATCTGGTTGCTGGTGGCATTGCTTACGATCATTTTTTGAATGGGGATAGTGTTTGCCAGTGCTTCGTAGATACCTATGCGGCCTTTATAGCCCGTATGGTTGCACTCCTCACACCCCTCGGGTGAGGCCTTCCAGAGTGCTGTAAGGGCCGTGTCGCTCGTACTGAGCGGGGTATTGGCGCCAACGTGCTGCGCTGCCGCCTGCTGTTCCAGGGCGTGGATATGGCTAAACGTTTGCCCCTGATGAAGGTTGAACAGACGGATGACGGCATCAGCCTCTACTTTGTCGGGTACGTGGCTTTGGCGGCACACCATACAAAGCCGGCGCACCAGCCGCTGACCCACAACTGCCTTGACCGTGCTGGCGATAAGGAATGGCTCGATATTCATATCAAGTAAACGAGGGAGGGAAGTTGCCGCGTTGTTGGTGTGGAGCGTGCTAAACACGAGGTGTCCCGTAAGCGCCGCCTGGATACCAAGGTTGGCGGTCTCGGTGTCACGGATCTCACCTACCATGATAATGTTCGGGTCCTGACGGAGGAGGGCGCGAAGTCCGGAGGCGAAAGTCATGCCCGCCTTGGGGTTGGTTTGGGTCTGGTTGACTCCTGGAATCTTGTACTCTACCGGGTCTTCTACGGTTGATATGTTAACGTCGGGCGTGTTAAGAATCGTGAGGATGCTAAAGAGACTGGTTGACTTACCCGATCCGGTTGGGCCGGTCATAAGGATCATACCGTTCGGCTCTTTCATGGCCTGTCTGATCACTTCGAGGGAGTGTCCCCAGTAGCCTAGTTCTTCCAGGGTGACCGACTGGTTGGACTCGTCCAGAATACGCATGACAATCTTTTCACCGTCAACAAGGGGTAAGGTGCTGACACGAAGTGCATACTGCTTTCCGGCTACTTTAATCTTGAAGCGTCCGTCTTGGGGGACACGACGTTCGTCGATTTTAAGGTTGGACAGGATTTTAACACGGCTAATAAGTGCGTTCATGACGTTACGTGGCAGACGGTTCACCTCTTTAAGTACGCCGTCAATACGGTAACGGACCTGTACGTATTCTTCGCGCGGCTCAATGTGGACGTCGCTGGCACTGGAGCGGATGGCGTACTCGAGCAACAGGTTAACGGTTTGGGCAATTGGTGAATCCTCGGCGATATCAGCCTCGGTCAGCGTTTGGTTTTCGCCGTTGCCTTCGCGCTGGACATCGATGACCTGGTTAAGCTCTTTGTTGACGTCGCCGCGGTAGTTTTCGAGGCAGGTGAGAATGTTATTGCGCGTGGCGATATATAACTTAAGGTTCTCGCCGATTTGTTTTTCAATAAAGTTAACGGCCTGGACGTCGTCCGGGTCGTCCATGGCCAGGTGATGGGTGCCGTTTTCGTCTATTTTAAAGAGGACAGCGTTGTATTGGCGGGCAATCCGCTCGGGAATCTTGTTAAGGACATCCTGAGGGATATCACGCGGGTCGATTTCAACAAACGGTATCTGGGCGTAATCGGCAAAAGCCTCTGCCAGCTCTTTCTCGTCGACGAGCTTGTTCTGGATAACAATATCCTGCAAAGGCCGCCTTGAACGTGCACCCTCTTCCTTGAGGGCATCGATCTGCTCTTTCGTGATCGCCTTATTGCGCCCGAGCAATGTCTCAATGGTGGCATCTGAAATACGCATAGTGCTTATGCCTATTGTACGTGATGGCTTTTAAAAGCGCTACCGTTTGAAGCTAGTAATCGTAGTTTTGGTACCGGCGATCTTGGAGAGAAGACGAGGTAATGGTGAAGCAGTGCTCGCCACTGCCCGTGGTTTCAAATTGAGATTCGTACAGGTAGGCGTCGGATAGTGAAACGGTGTCGGCGTAGTAATACGAAGAACTGTACCGCCGCGTTGCCTGGAATGTTCCGCAGAGTTGGTAAGTGGTATCGCTCTGTTTGGCATAGCGGATGTCGGATCCCTTGACGATGCCTTGGCCATTTGAGGGGAGCTGTTTGTGGGCTACTGCATATTCACGGACAGCGACAGCGCTGGAAGCAAGGTCTTTTCGCAGCTGCTCGTCGTGGCGGGCCGGGCCGAGCTGCAGGAGTGACATAATGAACAGTGTGCCGAATAAGAGGAGGAGTACGGGCAGATGCGCGATGACAGCGATCTTTCGGACTCTTCGAAGATTCACCGCGAAGGTCGCCAGAACGTAAGTGGCGACAACAACAAGATCGAGTATAAGAATAAGCAGCGCACTTACCCAAACGCTATAATCTCCTGAGACAATGAGCGTCACGACAAGGGTAATACCGGCAACCATGGCGGCTATGCTGTGGATACAAACAGTGATGATCGACCACACTTTGCCCGGAATCAGGTCCGGCGTCTTTCGTAGTCTAAGGGCGAATAGAAGAAAGAGTGTCGCATAAGGGGTAAATGTAATAAGCGTAACGGCGATCATAGACGCCAAAACTTGGGCAGAGACATTCATCCCGGAAAGAGAAGCGACGACGCTAGCAATGGTAACGCTGGACGATGCGACAAAAAACCATAAGAGCACATGCTGCATTGCGGCCATCAGGGG
>DATJIC010000052.1:0-4466 GCA_035493555.1 Verrucomicrobiia bacterium
CAGTACTATTCCTCAAATGTCCGATCAGCTGCAGATCCGACGCAACATGAACACCGGTGCAATCAGCACTAGCTTTCCGTTTACCTCTGCCGACCTCACCCAGGAAAAGGGTGTACTCTACGGCATCAACATGCACAACAACGGCCTGGTTATTTTTGACCGCTTCTCGCTAGAGAACGCCAATATGGTGGTCTTTGCAAAGTCCGGTGCAGGTAAGTCGTTTACTGTAAAGCTTGAGGCACTACGTAGCATGATGGTGGGATCGGATATTCTGATTATCGACCCTGAAAACGAGTACCAAAAGCTGTCCGACGCCGTTGGTGGCAGCTACATCCGCTTGAGCCTTAATGCCGACACGCGCATTAATCCGTTCGATCTTCCTCGCGTTATCGACAGTGACGAGGCCGACGACGCACTTAGAGCCAATCTCGTGACCCTGCACGGCCTATTCCGTCTTATGCTTGGCGGCAGCCAGGCAACCGCAATGGGGCAGATGATGTCCGCTCTCACGCCAGCTGAAGAGGCTGACCTTGACCAAGGATTAATTGATACCTATGCCCGAGCTGGTATTACAAGTGACCCGTTAACGCACAACTCGCTTCCGCCAACGATCGCCGATCTTTACGATACGCTGCTTCACATGGGTGGCACCGGTCCCGCACTTGCGCAGCGGCTTCGTAAGTACACCACGGGAACGTTCGCCGGTATCTTTAGTCAGCAGTCCAACATCGACATTAACAACCATATGGTCGTCTTTAATATCCGCGACCTTGAGGACGAACTTCGCCCGGTTGCCATGTATATCGTTCTTAGCCACATCTGGAACATCACCCGCAGCGACCGTCGAAAACGCATGCTTATCGTAGACGAGGCCTGGCAGCTTATGAAATACGACGACTCGGCAAACTTTCTCTTTAGCCTCGCTAAGCGCGCCCGTAAATACTATCTTGGCCTTACTACTATTACGCAGGACGTCGAAGACTTTATGGGCAGTAAAATGGGTCGGGCAATCGTTGCCAACTCTTCAATGCAACTGCTTTTAAAACAGTCATCGAGCGCCGTTGACGTACTTTCGGATGTCTTTAAACTCACCGAAGAAGAGCGAAAGCGGCTTGCTAACTTCCCTGTAGGGCAAGGGCTCTTTTTCGCAGGCCAAAACCACGTTCATATTCAAATTGTCGCCAGCCAGACCGAGCAAGGGCTTATTACAACAAGTCCGCTCACCAACCAGCAAGCACAGCCACAGCAGCCGGGCGCGGCGCAAACACTTCCGGCAAACGGGTACATGAATCCCGGAGAAAATGGCGTATAATAAGGGCAACTCATGGCGGCGAAGTTAGATTATAGGAACGACGAGAAACAAGATGAACGGCTCGATCCGTACTCTGATAGCGCACGCGATCTTTATCATCAGGAGCAAGAAGCTGCCGATCAAGACTTTGACTCTATCGCCCAAAACGAAACCGATAGAGACTTTAACGATATTGTAAAAAATTACGATAACGACGAATCCAAAACAAAAAATATTGATAAAACCAAAGAACAGGAACAAGATGCTGGCTGGAAAACAGATGTTTCAAGCGGCGGCGGAGAAGGTAGTAAAAAGCAGGCATCATCTTTTTGGCAGCAAGCTAAAAAGAAAGGACCAATGGGAGCAATTATTATGCTCTTTGGCGGCGGCGGATTACTCGGCGGCGCACTCTTAAGCCCCGCTGGCGCCCTTATTCACCTTAAAGAGGTGCTGGTTAATAAATTCGATACAATGTCGTCGGTCGTAGAAGAGCGCTCGATACTCATTATGAGCAAACGGATGTTCGGCACGAACGCCACTTGTAAAATTAAAGTCCGCTGCCGTTTTAGCGGTCTTACGGAGCGCCAGATGGCACGGCTCCGAATCCAGGGAGCCGATATTCTCGACAAAGACGGGAAGCCTATTAAAAAGTCTCTTGGCCGCTATAGAGGAGGAAAGACGCTCGTGCTCCCAGACGGCACAAAGGTAGATGCTAAAGCATACCGAAGTACAATGAGGTCTAACCCGGCTCTTAGGGATTTGGGGAGGACTGTATTCGCGCCGCGATATCTCTCCTGGAACGATAAAATATCCAAGGATATACGGGCAAAGAAAAAACTGGTCACCAACCCAGAGTGGGGTGACGGTGACGAAAAAGAAGCCAGAAAAAACGTCTATAAGGCAGTGAGCGGCGAGGCCTATACTGCGGAGTCGCAGGACAACCAAGGCACAACAAAGGACAAAGACGGAAAAGATGTAAAAGAGTCGGGCCAGAATATTGATTACGGGGACGACGCCGACGCCATCAACAAAGAAGCCGACAAACTAAAAGCCGCTGCAGCAGCCGGTGAACTTATCGACCCAATCCCATCCGACCCTGCAGGAGCAGCTGTCATGCCTGATGTTGAACCCTCGGGATCGCCCGTTAAAAAAGCACTCGGATTCCTTAACCCGGCAGACTTTTTGGTAGGGCTTTGCACCACCTACCAAATCACCAGCGCGCTCGTTCTTACGGCTAAGGTAATCGCCCTTGCCAATGCAATGCGGTACGCCTCTCAGTTCCTGTCAACCGCCGATAAAATCAAGGCCGGAGAGGCCACCAGCACCGACGCCGAACAAGCAATGACTATCTTACAGCGTACTGATAAATACGGTGATAATTTTGGAGATGCAGTGGGGTACCAGTATCCGGAATATGGAACGGTCCCCGACAAGCCGGTAGCCTCAAGTGCCATGGGAAATGGTGTCGTACTGGTACTCTCAGCAGCAATCCGGTGGGTAAATAATACGCTCGGAAAGGGGACGGTTACCACTGGCTGCCGCGTGCTAACAAACCCCGTTGTTCAGGGAGCACTTGCTCTCACCAGCTTTATTCCAGGTGGTGGACAGATAGCCAAAGCGGTAACGGGCGCTCTCACAAAAACAGCCAAGGTGGTCGCCGAAAAGGCTATTAAAGAGGCGGTGACTAAAATGGTTAAAGCGGCAGCTGAAAAAGTATCCAAAGACGCGCTTAAAAAAGCAGCCAAAGACGCCACCAAGGCGTTCGTGAAGATGGCAGCAAGTGCAGGGGGTATGTTCCTGGCCGGCTATCTGCTGCAAAAGTATGCTATTCCGTACATTGCCCGTGAACTTGCCGGAGCTATGCTTACTGGAAGCGAAGACGGTGTCACTTCAATGGATACCATGGCAAACGGCTTTGACGCGACAAACCAGGCAACCGCACAAGAACGCGGGCTTATGCCACTCAGTAAAGAGGAAGCTTCTGTCTTTAACGACTTCAACAACTCGTCAACAGCCACGTATGTTGCTGATATGCGTGCGCAGAGCAACCCGTTTGATATAACCGATCCGTATTCGGCAAGCAACGCCCTGGCATCAACCTTCTACACCTTTTCTTCAAAAATCACCCACAGCAGCTTATTATCTCTTCCTGGCGCAATCTTTTCATCACTGAATGTCTCTAATTTGCTAAGCGCTAACACATCCGCAAAAATTGATACTAACTACTGCGAGGATGAATTCTTAAACAGCCACAACCTTGCGGCAAGTCCGTTCTGTAACGTTGTTATGGGCTTTAACGACGTGGAGATGCTGGAAAACGCAGACCCTGATACCGATGTAACCCAATGGATGCTCGACCACAAAGAAATTGATGATGACGGCAATCCAAAAGGTAATTACGCAACCTTCCTTAGTACCTGTATCACCGACTCAGGCAACAAACAGATTACCGACCTTGGCGACAAAGAGACACAGCTCGACGAAACCTGCTTTGACACGCTAAAGAACCAAACAACGGAACGAAAAATGTTCTACCTGTATTACATCGACTCGGGCACGGTTGATGCCATGGATGCCCCCGACGACCAGCAGGCGGCCGCCACAACAGGCGTTAAGTATATTTCCGCAGGCAATATCCCCGAGACCGGTTTGGTTGTAGGCGCAACGATCTTTGGCGGTAAAATCTCGGGTGGCAAATGGGTAGAAAACCTGGCTGATAACGGCGGTAATGACAATGGCAACGGCGGGGCAAGCTCCTGTAATCCAAACGACCCACACCTCACCGGAACATCGTCGTTTGCCGAGCTTGATATGGGACAAGCCTTGGGCAATATTCCTGACTGTACAAGATTAGAAATCAAGAACAACGCCACCGGTAAAACGATTATTGCTGCAAAAATGGACATCGGAAAGGGCGGGGGAGATATCCAGGGACACAAGCGTGCCGTCGACCTTTGGTGGCAGGCAGCCAATGCGCTTGGCCTTTACGATAGTGGTGTTGTTACCATCCATGCTGTCGACCCGGGAACGGAACTATCGCCTGTCTCTTCAACCGGCAATACATCGAGTAATATCGGCTTTAGCCTTGGTAATCTGCTTTCGTTAACCAGCCTATTTTCATCACCAGTAAGAGGAGCTGCCTTGTGAATAAACTTCGTACCCTGATTCCTACGAT
>DATJIC010000053.1:0-21625 GCA_035493555.1 Verrucomicrobiia bacterium
CTGATGGGAACGATCCGCCAATACCTTAAGCAAAAAGTTGCCCGCAGCTTTGGTGGTAAAAAGGTAGATCTTGATGTCATCAAAAAAGAGCTGAAAGATGAAATCACTCATATTCTATACGACCAGACGCGCCGTACGCCAATCGTTATCCCCGTGGTAAACGAAATCGGCGGCGGTGGCAACGCACCGCAGGGCCGCAACAGGCCAGGTGATGCTCGTGGAAACGACAACCGTGGTAATAATGAGGCTCGTGGTAGTAAAGAAGGCAGTGTTATGCCTAACCTTCCTCCGCAGAACTTCCCGCCACGGCAAGTGCCTGATACCGAGGTAGTAGAGCCCCGCGCCCGTACCGATACGCGCGCCTACTAGTAAGGACATCCAAAAAAAGAACGTCGTTACTACGGCGTTCTTTTGGTTCTTAGCCAACCTGGTTCAGCAGGGACATAAGCGGTTTGCAAAATATTGTAATTTTTGCTATAATATTGTCTGTCATCTATAAGCGAAAGCGCATATAATAAAAACAGTCATGGCCAAAAGAAAAAAATCATCTCGCAGCAGGGGAAAATCAAAACAATCAACACCGCAGCATAGCCTGCCGGCGGGTTTTTGGGCCCAGGTAGGCGCCGTTGGGCTGCTTGCTATCTCCGTCTTGTTTACCCTCGCTTGGTTTGATACCGGGGGTCCAGTGCTTGAATGGCTCCACGACGCCGCGCTAAGTACCATTGGGTATACTATCTATGTTATTCCACTGCTTTTCGTGTACATTGCCATAGAAATCTTCAGGTCTGAAAACAACAAGCTGCCGTTTGTTATGAAACTGGCCACCACGCTGCTTATTGTGTGGTTTGCTGGTATTTTTGGCCTTATGAAAGACGCCGATGGCCACGCAACAGGCGGCTTTGTCGGTGATACGGTAAATAGCGCGACGCTGGCCATGGTGAACAGCGGGGTGGCCGCGTTCATCTACGTGCTGCTTATACTCGTAACGACGCTTTTTGTGCTTCGGGTGTCGCCGTTTGCCGTTATTAAAAAACTTTGGGATATCTCACGGCGCGAACTAAGCGAACAGGACGAGAACGTTAAAATCATGCGTAAAGCCGCCGAGGCCGACGCGTCAAAGCATCAGGCGATTGGTGAACTGAAGCTGAATGCTGGCGTTCCAACACTCGGCCAGGAAGAAGCAGTCGCAGGTAAGAAAGGGTCGCATCTTTCAAGCCTTCGGGGCAGTGTCAAACAAGACAAGGTAGCCGAGGAACAAGCCGCACTGGTTGCCGTCAGTGACCCTAATTGGCAAGCCCCAAGTGTCGATCTGCTTGAGAAAAAGCAGTCACCAGCCGATGCCGGCGACGTGCAGCAGAACGCCCAAACCATTCGCGATACGTTGGCCGAATTTAACATCGAAGTCGAGATGGAAGGCGCTAACATTGGCCCGAAGGTAACGCAGTACACACTAAAACCGCCAAGTGGCGTTAAGCTGACCCGTATCACCGCGCTTGAAACCAACATCGCTCTTAATCTAGCGGCCCAGACGCTCCGTATTGAGGCGCCAATTCCTGGCCAACGCGCTGTGGGTATTGAGGTGCCAAACCTGAAAGCCGCCGACGTCCGCCTGTACGGTGTACTCACCGCCAAACAGTGGAAATCAAACCAGGAACCTTTGGCGTTTGCGATTGGTAAGGATATTTCGGGTGAGGCTGTCGTTGGCGAGCTGAACAAAATGCCCCACCTGCTTATTGCTGGTCAGACGGGTAGTGGTAAGTCGGTAATGATCAATACGCTGCTGACAAGCCTACTGTACCGTAACTCGCCCAGCGAAATGAAACTGATCTTGGTTGACCCGAAGCAGGTAGAAATGGCGCCGTACGAGGACATTCCGCACCTGCTCACCCCGGTGATTACCGAGCCGGAAAAAACAATCAGCGCGCTTAAGTGGGCGGTAAACGAGATGGAGCGCCGCTACAAGCTGCTTGCCGAAGAAAAAATCCGTGATATCAAAAGCTATAACCAAAAAATCCAATCGGGAGGCAAAAAGATCTCGGTAGAGGATAAAGACGGTAACGAGCAGCGCGTGGACGATGGCGCGATGCCGTACATTGTGATTGTGATCGACGAGCTGGCCGACCTTATGATGGTGGCTGCGCGTGACGTTGAGGCGCTGATCGTCCGGCTGGCGCAAAAGGCCCGTGCCGTGGGTATCCACCTGGTGCTTGCTACGCAGCGTCCAAGCGTTGATGTTATTACCGGACTGATTAAGGCTAACATTCCGGCGCGTATTGCGTTTACTGTGGCCAGCCAGATCGACTCGCGTACTATTCTTGACCAAATCGGGGCTGAAAAGCTGCTTGGCCAAGGTGATATGCTGCTGCTGACTCCAAGCATGAGCAAACCTAAGCGTATCCAGGGTGCCTGGGTGATGGACGAGGAAGTCATAAAGATCACCGACCACCTGCGCATGCAATCGGCACCGCAATATAACGACGAAATTATTAGCCAGCCTGTTCAGCTTAACGGCAAGGGCGGGGTAGTAATGGACTTTGACGGCCATGGCGATGACGATATGTACAAGGATGCTGTTAGGGTAGTGGTTGAAAGCGGTAAGGCCTCGACCTCGCTGCTGCAGCGGCGTCTGCGCGTCGGGTATGCCCGCGCAGCGCGTATTATCGAAGAGATGGAAGAGCAGGGTATTATAGGCCCGGCAGATGGCGCTCGTCCGCGCGAAGTGCTGATCAGCAGCCTGGATGACCTGTCTCCCGCCGAATAGTAGTTATTGACTTTTTAAAGTTATAATTATATAATATAGTTACTGACTGGACGAGTATATCGATTCGGCGGTACATTGACAGAGAAGAGCTCATGCATCTTCATGCGGACTCGCTTTACGCTACGGTTACAATCTGTAACGTGCAGCGAGTCCATATGAAGTACGAGGGATTGCGAGTAGTTGGCATGCCTATCATCTCCGAGGAGACCTACCGGAAGTACGTCGACATGGCCGACCGGCTCATCGCCGAGCACGGCTTCGACACGACCTCCTTCAGCCGCCGCAGTGGCAAGCTGGAGGTGATCTACGGCTACGCCCGGAAGGTTCATGACGCCGTTCGCGAACTGAGCGGCAACGAACTGCTGGAGCTGGCCCACACGGCCGACTCCCGCAACGCGGGAGAGAGCCAGGAGGCGCTCAAGGCCATGCACGTCGACATCACGACGGCGACGGCTTCGAGGCTCATCCGCGCTGCCGCTGCGGCGGCTCTGGCGATCATCATCGCCAACCGGGTCCAAGACCCGCCGCGGATGCCCAGGGCGGTCTGACATGAGCGGTGGCGGCAGGCGCGGGGGGAGCCCGTGTCCTGTCGCCGGCGCGCGACCCTCTCGAGCGAGCTCTTCTTTGTCGCTCAACTTAGGTTTTGAATTCGTTCGAAGGTTAAGTTGAGAATACGGTTTGGACGTATGGTGGGCACCACTAGTATTTATCCACAGTTTTTGATATAATTAAAGGGTTATTAACTCGGCTTACACTTGCTGTAAGCATCCATAAGGATTCCAGAGGAGGAAACTTATATGAAGGAATACGAACTTACCGTTCTTATTCACCCGGACCTCGAGGTTGACCTCGACGCTCCACTCGCGAAAGTCCGCGAAATCATCACCAGCGCTGGTGGTAAAATCACCAAAGAAGACAACTGGGGTAAGAAAAAACTTGCTTACAAGATCAACCGCGAAGATTTTGCCGTCTATGTCTACATGGACCTTGAGCTTCCGGCAGAGGCACCGCTCAAGATCAGCAACACGCTGAACATCACCGACGAAGTGCTCCGCTACCTGCTTGTTAAACAAGACGAAAAGGGACGCAAGGCGCTCGAAGAAGCAAAAGCAAACGCTTCAAACGAAGAAACAGAAGAAAAGGAATAGGGGATTATGGCCAAAAGCATCAACCAAGTAATTTTGATGGGACGCCTTACGCGCGACCCAGAAGTACGCACAACGTCAACGGGTAAGACGATTACGAGCTTCAGCTTGGCGGTTGATCGCGGCGGCCAGGAAGACGCAGCCGACTTCTTTGACGTCACTGCCTGGGAAAAGCTAGGGGAACTGGTTAGCCAGTACCTCTCTAAGGGACGCCGCTGCCTCGTACAGGGACGCCTTCGCCAGGACAGCTGGGACGACAAAGAGACCGGCAAAAAGCGCAGCAAGGTGGAAGTTGTTGCCACCGACGTCACGTTCCTTGACGGACCAAACGGCGACAGTGCCGGCGGTTCAGCGGGCGGCCAAAGTGCCCCTCGCAAAAAGTCTGAAGATGTCGTTATTGAAGACATCGATGACAAACCAATTGATTTAAGTGAAATTCCATTCTAAGGAGAACTCAGATGGCAAAACGTTTTAAGAAAGACACTCCTGTCTACTTTGACTACAAAGATGTAAAAACCCTGCAGCGTTTTATTAACGTGTACGGGCAGATCGAACCAGTTGCAAAGACCGGCCTTAGTGCCAAGCAGCAGCGCCAGCTCGCCGTTGCAATCAAGCGCGCACGGCACCTCGCCCTGCTTCCGTTCGTTACTTCTAACTAAAAGTTTAGAGAACTCTGCAGCGCACGTATAACGCGCGCTGCGAAGCATTTCTAAGCGTAAAAACTCCAGGAGAGAATCATGTATCAACCAACCGATCTTAAAAAAGGGACCGTCGTTCAGCTCGACGGCAAACCGTACCGCGTTACCGAGTATGGCCAAAAGGTTATGGGCCGCGGCGGTAGTATTGTAAACGTAAAGCTGAAAAATCTTATTGATGGCAGTGTTATTCCTAAAACGTTCAAAGGCCAGGATAAAATTGAGCGGGCCGAAGTAACCAGCAAAGCCGTTCAATATCTCTATAACGACGGCAGTACGTTCTTTTTCATGGACCCTGAAACGTTCGAGCAGTTTGAACTCGCTACGGATATCGTTGACTCGGCTGCTGGCTACCTTAAGGAAGGCGACAACCTGACGCTGCAGTTCTTTGACGGCAAAGTTATTAACGTTGAGCTGCCTAAAAATGTATACCTTGAAGTAACGTATGCGGAAGATGTCGTAAAAGGTGATACGACGTCGAGCGTTCTAAAAGACGCCACGGTAGAGACAGGCCTTACGGTAAAGGTGCCAGCCTTTATTAAAATGGGTGACATTATCTCTGTTGATACGGAGACGGGCGAGTACCGCGAACGCAAAAAATAGCCGCCAGTTGGTGGTACAATAGGGCTATGGCCACGGCCCAAAAAGCTAAAAAACAAACATACGAGTCATATCTTTCGTATCTTCCTAAGCAGCGGCACCACCGATGGGCGCTTTTTTCGGGTATCTTTTTAATTGCGGGCATTATTGCCGCCCAGCTTGCGCTGCCGTATGGGCGCGGGCTGCCGCTTGCGACCATTAACGGTGAGAATAAGGCGTTTGCAACCCACGATGAACTAGCCAAAGCATTAACCGACCTGTTCAGTACTTCCAAGCTTACCCTGAAAGTGGGTAACGATAAGTCGGTCACGTACCCACTAAGCTCTGCCGGCGCCGTACCAAATACCGAGGATATGATAAAAACACTCACCGATTATCCCGTATGGCAGCGTCTTATACCTGGTTCTCTCTTGTGGCAACAGACGCATGTTACCGAAGCAAGCGTTTATTACGATAAGGTGCCGCTTGAAGCTTTTGCTAAGGCGCGCAGCAAGGAACTGACGTTTCCTCCGCAAAATGCCCGGTTGGCGATAAAAGCAGGAAAACTGGTAGCTACCCCCGAAATTATTGGAAGCGACGTTACTGCCGCAGTGCTTGAAAAGACCATCAGCAGCGCGCACATGAGCCTGGGTAAAACAACGACCATTGTCGTGCCAAGTACGCGGGCGCCGGCACAGCGTACGATGCTGGACCTTGCAAAAGTTCGGGCGCAGGCCGAGGCGGTAATCGGCCGTAAGGTGACCATTACGGCGGACACCAAGGATTTTTCGCCAGATTCTACTACGATCGCCTCGTGGTTGTTGCTGACAACCGATGCCTCGGGTAACGTCACGCTGACGATTGATACGTCTAAAGTAAAGCAATATCTTGCCACGGTGAACGCAAAAGTCGGTACCAAGGCAGGGCAGACAAACATCAACTTGGTAGACGGGCAGGAAGCAAGCCGGACAACGGGTGTCAGCGGTCGGGCAATTAACAGTGACGAGCTTGCCAAGCAGCTTGCTTCGCAGCTGCTCACCAACAATGCCGTTCATTTGACGGCGCGTTTTGTTGCCGTCGCTCCGAGTGTGATCTACGATCACAAATATACCACCACACAAGCAGGGCTCCAGGCGTATATATCCGACGCGTCAGCTGCGCAGAACATGCATATCGTCGTGCAGCAGCTTAGCGGCGAAAAGTGGTATGCGGCCGCGCGTGAGCACGAGAGTATCCCCAGCGGCAGTACGTATAAGCTTTTTGTGGCGATGGTTTTGTTTGACCGTATTAATAAGGGCCAGATCCACTGGAATGACCCGATGCTTGATACGGATGTGGCGGGGTGTTTTGATCGTATGACGGTGGCATCAACTAATCCGTGCGCCGAAAGCTGGATCGCGCAGTTTGGCCGCCAGTACATTAATAACTTTATTTACGCGCGCGGGTTTAGTACCGGAACGACTTTCCTTGCGCCGGACGCCACGCATACCACGGCTGCCGACCTCAATAAGTACATGATAGGGCTCAACAATGGTACACTGGTGAGCGGCGCTAACCGCGATCGACTACTGAATAATCTGAGCCGGCACCCTTATAAATACGGTATTGCTACGGGCAGCGTCGTTGCGTCCGATAAAGTGTACGATAAAGTCGGTTTTTTGTGGGATTATATCCACGATACCGCCATCGTGACTCACCCTAGGGGCACGTATATTTTAACCATTATGACAAAAGGCCAGTCCTACGCCGCGATCGCTAATGTGACGCGCGAAATAGAAAGAATAATGTATCCATGAAAACACGTTTAGATATAGAGCTGGCGAGGCGAGGCCTTGCCACCAGCCGTTCCCAGGCCGAGAGCTGGATCAAGCTTGGCAAGGTGGTGGTAGACGGCAAGGTAGTGACTAAGTCGGGGCATTTTGTCTCTGATACCTCGAAACTGGCCATTACCGCCGAAACCCAGTATGTTAGCAGGGCAGGTCTGAAGCTTGCAAGTGTCGCCCAGCTTTTAAAACTCGACTTTCGGGGAAAAACCGTCCTCGATGTCGGGAGCAGCACGGGCGGTTTTACCGACTACGCGTTACGGAATGGAGCAAAAAAAGTGTTCGCGGTAGATGTCGGCACCGAACAGCTCCATCCGAGCCTCCGCGGTAATCCGCAAATCGAGCTGCATGAAAAAACCGATATCCGTGATTTTTACCTGCCCGAGGAAAAGCCCGATATTATCGTTATCGACGTGTCATTTATCTCGCTGCGGGAAATACTTCCGCATCTTGCACAGAACCTAAGCGGTAAACATACTGTTATTGCGGCCATGTTAAAGCCCCAGTTTGAGGCCGGGAAAAATCAAACCAACAAAGGCATCATTAAAAACGACGCCGTCCGGCGCCAAATACTAAAAGAGTTTGAAACGTGGGCTAGGCAGTATTTTGTTATCGGTGATAAGCGTGACAGCGAAGTGGCTGGTTCAAAAGGGAACCGCGAGCGGTTTTATTTACTGAAGATTCTGTAAAGCGCTGCTCGGCCTGCCTTTTGGTGCGAGGCAGGCCGAGAGCTCTTCGGCGATGATCTCTACCGGATGGGGCCGATCCTCCAGCCCATCGTGTCGGCTTGCGTCTCGCGGTACACTCTAGGTGTCCGCCGCTGGACGATCTCGACGACCCGGTTGAGCTGTGCCTGCGTCATGATCTGACGGTAGGACTCGCTCAGGTTCCGCGGCCTGCCAAGGAGCATGCGGACGAAGTCGAGTTGGGTATGAACATCAAGTTCGCCCTCGTCGATCATCCGCAGCCGCTCCATGATGAGCGCGGCGATCTGTTCCTTGGTGATGTGGCCGTCCTCCGCTGTTTTGCGCCACCCACGCGGGAGGGTGAATAGCGGGAAGAACCGGTTGATGAGATGGAATCTCGTCTTTTCGCCGAGGCCCCGCAGCACGGCGCTGTCGCCGAGCAGCGAATTGGCGACGATCTTTCCCCTCTGGGGATGGACACCGGCGCCGTAGTCGTTCAGCCACAGCAGCGCGACCGACATGTTGGTCCCGCTGATGTCGCATCCAGGGGTGTTTTCGGCCTTTCGGAAGGCGGACGCAAAGGCGGCCGGCCGGGTTGCGAGCGTGACGTTGAGGAGCCGGGCTGCTTCATCCGAAGCGTCCGAATCCAATCGTTTTTTTGCCACTATGTACTCCGATTCCGGGAGATTGTCGTGTTCTGAAGAGCAGGCGTCAAAGACACCCCCTTAAATGTACGACAAAAAGCGATATGTGTATAGTATGCGTAGTTACACGTTAAACCGGAACTCAACAACGTCATCGGGCTGCATGACATAATCTTTCCCGACGGTCGCGATTTTACCGGCGCTTCTGGCGGCAGCTTCTGACCCGGCACTTACCAGATCGTTGTAGGCGACTACCTGGGCGGCGATAAAGCCGCGCTCAAAGTCGCTGTGGATAACACCGGCGGCTTGTGGAGCAGTGGCATCCTTTTTGATCGTCCATGCCCGTACCTCTTTTGGTCCGGCCGTAAGGTAGCTTTGAAGGCCCAGGGTAGTGTAGGCGGCTCTAATGAGCTGCTTCAGACCGGTTTCTTCAACCCCATAGCTTTCAAGCAGCTCTTTGGCATCGCTCTCGTCGAGGCCTTTTAGCTCGTCCTCCAGTTTGGCGCAGATAAAGACAGCCTGGTTTGGCGCTACGAGCTCGCGGAGCTCGGCTTTTTTTGGCTCGGCACTGAGGGTTTGCTCGTCAACGTTAAAGGCGTAAATTACCGGTTTGGCGGTGAGTAGGTGGAGGTCGGCAATATGCTCGTGTTCTAAAGATGTCAGTCCGGAAAGCGGGGTGCCTTCTTCTAGGGTTTTACGAATCGACTGGAGGTAGTCGATTTGGCTTCGTAGGGCCGGCTTGGCTTTTGCCTCTTTTGCCAGCTTAGGAAGTGCTCGGTCGATCGTCTCGATATCAGCCAGGATAAGCTCGGTGTTAATGATCTCGATGTCGTTTTTAGGGTGAATGCGGTCGGCAACATGAACAATATCATTGTTCTCGAACGCGCGCACGAGATGAAGAATGGCGTCGCACTGGCGGATGTTGGCCAGGAACTTATTACCCAGGCCTTCGCCCTTAGAAGCGCCAGCGACCAGACCGGCAATGTCAACGAATGTGACCGTTGCAGGGACGATCTTTTGTGTGTGGTACATCTCGGCTAGCTTAATAAGCCGTTCGTCCGGTACCGACACGATGCCCGTGTTTGGCTCGATGGTGGCAAAAGGATAGTTGGCAGCCAGGATATTATTGTTTGTTAGTGTGTTAAAAAGAGTAGATTTGCCCACGTTAGGCAAACCGACGATTCCTATAGATAGACTCATAGCCCCATCATACCATAACAGGGGTAGAATGAGCCAAAAGTTATGGACGCAAATTGCCAACTTGTCCGCCTTAGTCTAGACTAAAACATAAGTAAAATAAGAAAACAAAATGACAGAACGACTTGATGTAAAAACCAGCCAGGAAACCATGTCCGAAGACGCGGACGAAGCGCGCAGTATGGGCGCCGTGGCATCACGGAGCAGCATGCTTGGGGAGGGCGATACGCTATATCACGCAGGCAGTATTAATCCTGGCGGTGAGGGTCTTTTTAGGAATAACTATTACGACCGGGGAGTAGACGAATACCTTGAGGCGCTCAACCACCATTTGGACGTCGATGATGTCCACGGCAAGGTGATCGTTGATATTGGTTCGGGTAAAACCTCTCGGTTCGGAAGGGAGCTCACTGCTAAAGGTGCTCACGTTCTCTCTGTCAACCCGGCACTGAGGGGTGAGGATTCACGGAATATATTGCAGCAGTCGCTGGACAAAAAGCATCGCAGCGATCTTTTTTGGTACGAAGAGACAAAGCCGCGGCAAACAAGACTGCGGCGGTGGTTCGGCGGTAGAAACCCGGAGCCGCCGGAACGCGAAGTTCCTAACAGTGTCGCTGGACTTGGCCAGGCACTACCGGTACGGGAAAATTCGGCTGATATAGTTGTGTCGGTATTCGGTATACCTCAGTATTTGCACCATTTAGGCCCAAACCTGGCGGGTGACGACGAAAAGATACTGCAGGAATACACCGCCGAGGTACGTGACCAAGACAAAACACTTATACGTACCAGCTTTGAGGAAGTAGTAAGGGTCCTAAAGCCGGGCGGCAAGGCCTACTTTGCCGACACCCACCGGACGCCCGGCCAAACCAAGAATATTAACCCGTATTCACCAAGCGACGGGACCGAAGTAGTTGAGGTACTGAATAGCCTGAATGGTCGCCTGGTCTACGAAATAGAGGAGGCGCCGCTTCCCGACGGAAGCACGCGCCGAATAATAAGTTTGACCAAGCTCGCTTAAGATAAGAGGCGTGAATTGGCTTGAGCGCTTTATAATCCTTATGCTACTATACTGGTAAGAACATAACAGAAGGCCCTCTACATATATGATTCAAAAACGGCGTATTATCATCCTTGGCATTATCGTCGTTATTGTTGTTGGGGCTAGTATTGCCACGGCAATCATACTTAGCCAGCAGCAAAACAAATCCAGCTCGGGTGATACAAACGGCACGTCTCAGGGCAATGGCGTAACGCCGATCCAAAAAAAGCCATCGGAAAAAACGGCTGACGCTGCGGAAAAGACAGCGTTTGAAGGGGACGTTCAGGGGGGCGTAAAGCAGCTCGATGACGCCATTGAAAATACGTCGGACAAATCAGACCTTTATATTTACTACTCCCGTAAAGCAACACTTTTGCTTAACAACAACATGTTAGCCGAGGCTCTGGATGCTGCAAAAAAGGCGTACGACGTGAGAAATTCGTCTGACAGCGCGGCGCTTGTCGGACAAATTGCCCGCCAACAGGGGAACACAGCGCTTGCTATTGAATACTACAAAAAAGCGATCGAACATATCGATACGACTGATCCTTTTTCCGATGAAGACACAACCTATTACCAGGATACGATAAAAGAGTTGGGAGGAACACTTTAATGAAAGAGGTGGTGGCAACTCTTCGGTCGGTCCGCCTTGCGTACTGGGTTATTTTAGTTCTCGTCTCGGTAGCGACGTTTAGTGTCACATATTACCGTATGACTTCGGCGGCGTGTTACTCCGGAACGGTCCTTGGCCGCTCCTGTTACCGCGGGTATTTCACTAATGCCGTCGACCACGGTGGCACATTTGTATTGCCGACCATCCGGAACAACCAGGCAATCCCGGCTGCCACAATTAACAGCGCAGATGCGCTGTATAATCTGCTGCGTTCGGCCTACAACAGCTCGGATCCCCAAAAACACAGCGGTGCGTCGTTCATTTATAACACTATGAAAAAGAACACAGCCCCTGGTGTTGGGAGAAACATTAGCAATGCTCAGTGGATTGACCTGCGCGATAGTCTGCGCGGGCTTGACCAGGCAGGTAAGATTGATTGGCGTGCAAACGTTAGCGTGGCGATTAACAGCTACTGGCAGGGAACCGACGAGGGCTTTCCGAACGACGGCAAGACCAACGACGATGCTTACTACGAGAACTTCAAGAACGAGACGGGTATTACGATTCGCGACTACAACAATAATGTCGTGTACCAGATTCTTAGGCGCTGTGCCAACCCAGTAGGGTATCCGGGGGGCGTGCCGGAGCCGCGTAACTATACGCTGACGCCGCACGTCGACAATATTTCGCCAACCGCCATTGAAGCGGGCAGTAAGATGACCGTTACCTCAAGTGTCGATAACGTTGGTCAGGCAAACAGCCAAACAACCAAGTGGGAGATTACCCAAATTAATGTAAATCCGGGAAAACAGGCGCCGCACGAGAACAACGCCGGAGCAAATGCGCTGGCGCCTTGTCAGAGCGGCGGAGGCTCGGCATCGGGCGACTACTTCAAGGACGGGAACTCAACCTGTAAAAACGTTAAAAAGGGCTCGGGAATATTCAACCTTGGTGCACCGTCGCCTAACCTAAAGCCGCAAGCGAATGCGATTGATATTGGCGACTTGCCGGTGGGGACGCGCGTTTGTTTTGCACTCTCTGTTCAGCCGCATTCAAATACCGACGCCCGGTGGATGCATTCGCCACCTGTTTGTACGGTGGTAGGCAAAAAGCCAAAGGTCCAGATTTGGGGCGGCGACATTGCAGTGCGCGGTCAGATTGAGACGAGCACGACGGTTAAGAATGTCGGCGGATCAACCAAAGTATTTGGAAGCTGGGTAGAGTACGGTGCGTTCTCGGTGGGCGTGAATAACCGCTTTGCCTCGGGCTCGGGCTTGAACAACCAGACAAATAATACTCAAGCGGCGTGGAGTAAGCTGACATTTGCTAATGTTGACGAATTTGGCGCTTCGGCATTTGGAAACTATACGTCGGCGGCTAATTTTAGGCCTGCGCCGGGCGTTGCTAGCTACTTTGCCTCACTTCCGAACAAGCAGGCTGTCGGCGGGGCTAGTGTAGACCTCAGCACCCTTACGTTTGCCACCGGAGCCACTCCTGTTGTCCGGACAGCGGGTAACCTTACAATTACCGGCGGCGCGATACCTGCGGGCCGTTCGGTGGTTATTATGGCAACAGGGACGGTGACGATAACAGGGAACATTACCTATACGAGTGGAACACTCAGTAGTATCCGGGATATTCCTCAGGTTGTTATTATCGCTAATAACATTAACATTCGTGACGCTGTTAAGCAGGTTGATTCGTGGCTGGTAGCAGCTACGACGATTAATACCTGCTATAACTTTGCCGGAAGCCTTAACTCGAACAAATGTAATAACACCTTGGCGGTTAACGGACCTGTTATAACCAACCACCTTATCCTTAACCGTACGGCAGGTGGCGACTCGGGCGCTCAATCTGGCGATCCAGCCGAGCGGTTTAATCTTCGCCCCGATGCGTACCTTTGGGCTCAGCTGCAGGCTTCGGGCAACAACAAGGCGCAGACCGTTTATTCTACCGAACTTCCACCGCGCTTTTAGCCAAATTGGCTGTAGACCTTGTCAGATGTCATTGCGCTTATGTATAATGGGGTCAATATGAAACTATTCAAAGGCGTGGGCGACTTCTTTGCACTAGACATCGGTACTAATGCCGTGCGTGTTGTGCAACTAGAGAATAATGGTCAGGATAACTGGTCGTTAGTGCACTACGGCTATGCCCCGGTTGACCTCAAGACAACGAGTGCTAACTCAAAAGAGTCAGAGCACCGTTTAGGTGAGATTATCATGACTGCGGTAGGACAGAGCGGTATTAAAACGAAGAACGTTGCTATCGGGCTGCCATCACAAAAGACCTTTACGACGGTTATCGATGTCCCTATGATGCCCGAGGCTGAACTGCGGAGTACGGTTAAGTACCAGATCGATCAATATATCCCCATGGCCGTCGACGACGCTAAGGTGGATTGGGTGCTGTTAGGCCAGTCGGCACATAACCCGCAGCAGCAGGAAGTACTGCTTACTAGCACGGCTAATAGCTACGCTGAAGAGCGTTTGGAGTTTGTTGAAGGACTCGGGCTGAACGTTATTGCTGCCGAGCCTGATCCTATCGCGATGATTCGGGCGCTTCTTCCCTCGGGAATCCAAGATGCTCGTCTTATTATCGACGTGGGTGAACTGTCGACCAATTTGGTTATCACCTATGCTGACGCGCCGCGTCTTGTTCGTACCATTCCAACCGGTCTTCACTCACTGGTAAAATCTGCCGTACAGAACCTTAACGTCCAGGAAGACCAAGCCCGCCAGTTTATCGTTAAGTTCGGTTTGGCTCCTGACCGCCTTGAGGGACAGGTATTCCACGCCGTAGAGAGTGTTCTTGAGGGATTCGCAGCCGAGCTGACAAAGTCGATCAAGTTCTTCCAGACTCGTTATCCAAACACGCCGGTAGGGGGTATTCTTCTTTCTGGCTATGGTAGCGTTATTCCTAAATTTGGTGAATACGTCACGGCTAAAACCGGGGTCAACTCGCTTCAGGCAAATCCGTGGCAAAAAGTTCGCGTTAACCAGGGCGACCAACAGCAGTTGGCGGCAATCGCAACGGAATTTTCTGTTGCGGTCGGCCTAGCGCAAAGGAGTAACAAGGCATGATCGAGATCAACCTTGTCCCCGATGTAAAGCAGGAGCTTATCAAAGCCCAGCGGGTTCGTGCCAGTGTTATCTCTATGTCTATCTTGATAGGGATGGCCGCCGTTGGCGTGGTTGTGGTACTTGCGATATGGGTATTTGCCGTACAGACAGCCCGAAGCGTCATCAGCGACAACACGATTAAAAGCGAGAGCGAAAAACTATCTAAGGTAGAGGACGTATCCAATACGCTGACCATTCAAAATCAGCTGACGAAGCTAACAGCGATGCATAACGAAAAAAGTATTGATTCACGCGTGTTTGATGTTCTTACGACTATCAACCCGCCGGCGCCTAATAATGTCGCAATTACCAACCTGTCGCTTGATTCTTCCGAGAAAACAATTAAGGTAGAGGCCCAGGCGGTGAACGGGTACCCAGCACTCGATGTCTTTAAAAAGACGATTAATGCCACTACCTTCCAGTTCACGAAAGATGGTCAAAAACAATCGGTACCTCTGGCAACCAACATGAGCGACAGCGATCGGAGCTACGGCGAGGATGCCTCGGGTGCAAAGGTACTTCGTTTTACTTTGACATTCACGTACCCCGAAGAGCTGTTTGCCCGCACTTCACAGAGCGCGTCTATCGTGGCTCCAACCCGGACCAACGCAACCGACTCTTTCCTGGGTGTTCCGCAAAGTTTGTTTACGCAAAAAGCTAGTGACGCGACGGGGGGACAGTAATATGGCAGCACAAGACGTAGCACTCCGTAAACGCCAGCAAATCGCAAACGCGAACCGCATGATGTTTACATGGGTGGCAGTTATATCGGCCGTTGTCGGCATCGCTATTGTCGTTTCGCTTTTCCTGCTGCAAAAAGCATGGTTTAACGAAAAGGTGTTGGCCGAGAAATCAAAAACGGCGTCGACACTGGTTCACAATAACGAAGTCATTGGCCAGCTAAAAGATGAGGTGCGCGTACTCAATACGAACGACGCGTTAAAATCAGCTATGGCACCCGGAGAGAGTGAGCCGGTCCAGGTAGTACTTGACGCACTGCCTTCAGAGGCAAACTCGTCCGCTTTCGGTTCGTCGCTACAGGAGAAGTTCCTTAACGACCCAGCGCTGACAATCGAGTCGCTGAATGTGGACCCGGTTGCTGGAGTTGAGTCGCAGTCGGATTCGAACGTTCAGGATGCCTCAACAACAGCGGGAACCGGCGAAAACCAGATTACGTTTAGGTTTGCTGTTAGTACCGATGTCAATAACGCCAGCGTACTGAAGCGGCTGCTGCAAAAGCTGGAACGCTCAATCAGGGCTATCGACATAACGACGCTTGCGGTTGAAACCCAGGGTACAAAACTTGTGCTGACAGTTGATGGAAATGCATTTTATGAGCCTGCCAAGACGGTTGAACTAAAAGATAAGACGGTAAAGCCATGAAGAAATCAGATATAGCAATGATCATCCTGATAGCCTCGGTAAGTATTCTTGTCGCCTACTTTGTGGCCAAGGCGCTTATTGGAGATACGGCAAACCAGTCAATAACGGTTAAGACCACCGAGCAGATCACGACTGATATCGACAAGCCAGATTCAAGCGTTTTCAATTCTAATGCGATCAACCCGACGGTTCAGGTTATTATTGGTGACCAATCGGGCGGTTCTTAGTAGGGGGCGTTGATATATGGCGCTTCTTACGAACGACATGCAAGAAAAACTGATGGCTCTCCTCACCGAGGAGGGTCTGGTTACTGAGGACATTCTTCGTACGGCAGAGGACGACGCGGCAAAAACCAACAAGCCGCTTTTAGCGGTGCTCGCCGAACAGGGAACAGTTGATGAGGAGCTTTTGACCCATGCTATCGCCCAAGTTTCGGGTGTCCCGTACGTTAACCTTAGTAATAGTATTATCGACCAAGATGTCCTGGCGCTGCTTCCAGAGGATATAGCCGAACGTTTTATGGCGGTCCCGCTTGCCGAAGTGCAAAACCGTCTTGCCGTTGCTATGATCGACGCAAATAATGTCCAGGCAGTCGACTACTTAGCTAACCTTATCCAACGGCCTTTGAAGGTCTTTATGGCCTCCGAACCTGGCGTCCGCCACGTACTTGACCAATACCGTACGGATCTCTCGAGCGTTGGCGAGGCGGCCGAAGTGTCGCAGCAGGAGGCGCAAAGCGCCAGCGATAGCGATATCAAAACGATCGTCCAGGATTCACCGATCAGCCGCGCTCTTAGCACGATTTTAGAGTATGCTGTTAAGTCACGGGCAAGTGACGTGCATATTGAGCCTCTTGAAAAAACACTAAAAATCCGTGTTCGGGTAGACGGCGTACTCCGTGAGATTATGCAGCTGCCTAAATCAATCGAGCCAGCGCTGGTGAGCCGAATCAAAATTTTGTCCAACCTAAAAATCGACGAACACCGTATTCCGCAGGACGGTCAGTTTACCGTAAAGGTGGCGGCCAAAGAGGTGGACCTTCGTATCGCGATTAGCCCTGTTGTGTGGGGCGAGCAAGTCGTTATCCGTCTGCTTGATAAATCCGGCAACAGCTTTGATATCGAACAGATGGGGTACGCCGGCCGGGCGCTCCGCGCGATCCGTAAGGGTATTAAGCGGCCGAACGGCATGGTGCTTACCTCTGGTCCAACTGGTTCGGGTAAGTCAACCAGTCTCTACGCACTTATTAAAGAAATTAAAGACGATACCGTTAATATCGTGACCCTTGAAGACCCGGTCGAGTACAAAATGGACGGCGTTAACCAGATTCAGGTAAACAGTGAGGTTGGTCTGACGTTTGCCAACGGTCTCCGGTCTATTCTGCGTCAGGACCCGGATATCGTGATGGTAGGGGAGATCCGTGACTCCGAGACCGCACAGCTGGCCGTACAGGCGGCGCTGACGGGCCACCTGGTGTTTAGTACGCTGCACACTAACTCGGCAGCCGGCGTGCTGCCACGTCTGCTTGATATGGGTGTGGAGCCGTTTTTGATCGCCAGTACGGTAAATACCATTATTGGCCAGCGGCTTGTGCGCCGCGTATCGACAAAACGCGACGCGTACCAGTCTACTCCCATAGAAACGCAGAATATTATGGCAACCGTGGGGCATCTTCTTCCGCGGACAAAAGCCGATGTTGCACGAGTTTCAGCAGATTTAGGCTATAAAGACTTGCCCCTGGCAGGCCAAAGCGCTTATACTTTAGTTAAAGGTAGGGATACGCCGCAGACGCCAAGGGGCTACGCGGGCCGGGCCGGGCTGTACGAAGTTATGGACGTCACGGAACAAATCCAGAACCTGATCGTTACGCACGCAGCGAGCATCGAAATCCAGCACAAGGCGGTTGAACAGGGAATGATTACAATGCGCCAAGACGGTTACCTCAAGGCTTTGCAGGGAATCACGACGCTCGAAGAAGTTAACCGCGTAACGTCAGACATAGTTTAAGAAGGGTGGAAAAAATGGATAGCCAAGAACTCAGAATCGAAGTACTGCTCGAAGAAGTCGTAAAGAAGCGGGCGTCCGACCTTCACTTGCAGGTGGGGTTGCCACCAATGCTTCGTGTTGATGGAAGCCTGGCGCCGATTGCCGGCTATAACCCGCTCGACGAACCGGCTGTTGAGTCGCTTATTTTTGCCATTCTCGACCAAGACCAGCAGCAAATCCTTATGAAAGACAAAGAGTTTGACTTTAGCTTTGCCTTTGGTACGCTGGGCCGTTTCCGAGTTAACGCGTTCCACGAGCGCGGCAACCTTGCGGCCGCTCTTCGTCTTATTCCAAACGAAATCAAATCGGTAACCGAACTTGGTATGCCTACCGTGGTTACCTCGTTTGCCGACTACCCGCGGGGGCTTGTGCTGGTGACTGGCCCAACTGGCTCGGGCAAGTCGACAACGCTGGCTGCACTGGTTGATAAAATCAACACCGAGCGCGCCAACCATATTATTACCATCGAAGACCCAATCGAGTTTACGCACAAATCTAAAAAATCGGTTGTCGTTCAGCGTGAAGTCCACTATGACACCTATAGCTTCTCAGCGGCGCTCCGTTCAAGCCTTCGTCAGGACCCGGATGTTGTGCTGATTGGTGAGATGCGTGACCTCGAGACTATCTCGGCCGCTATTACTATCGCCGAGACTGGCCACTTGGTGTTTGCAACGCTCCACACGAACAGTGCCTCCCAGTCAGTCGACCGTATGATCGACGTCTTCCCACCGCATCAGCAGCCGCAGATCCGTGCGCAGCTGTCTAACATCCTCATGGCCATCTGCTCGCAGCGCCTTATTCCGGCTATCGGCGGCGGTCGTGTTGTGGCTGCCGAGGTGCTGGTTGCCAACCCCGCGGTGCGCAACATTATCCGGGAAGGCAAGGCACACCAGCTCGACGCCGTTATCCAAACCGGTGCCGACCAAGGAATGCAAACGATGGACCGTACACTTGTGAGCCTTATTCAAAGCGGTACGGTCACCTACGATGAAGCACGCAACTTTGCCGTTGACTTAACGGAATTTGAAAGGTTAATGCGAGGATAGAATGAAGAAATTCAACTATCAAGCAAAAGATACGTCGACGAATAAAATCGTCAAGGCGACCGTACAAGCAGATTCAGAATCTGCCGCTGCACGGTTGCTTATCGCCCAGGGGTTTACGCCGCTTGATATTCAGGAGATGGACGAGAACGGCAGCTTTATAGGCCGGCTCACCAACCGTATCACTACTAAAGACAGAGTGGTTTTTACTCGCCAACTGGCGACACTGATTGGTGCGGGTCTACCGCTTTCGCAGAGCCTTCGCACGGTTTTGGAACAGACAGAGAACAAGCGCCTGCAGGGTGTGATTGAGGATATTATTGCTTCTATCGAGGGGGGTAAATCGCTCTCCGAGTCGTTTGCCAAACACCCGGAAGTGTTCGACCATGTTTTTCTGGCGCTCATTACGGCTGGTGAAACGTCCGGTACGCTTGACGATTCGTTAAACCGTATTGCTTCCCAGCAGGAAAAAGATGCGGCTACGATGAGCAAAATCAGGGGCGCTCTGACGTATCCGATTATCGTATTAGTAGTTATCTTTGGCGTATTGGCATTCATGCTCTTTACTGTGGTGCCACAGGTGGAAAAACTGTACCATGACCTTAAAAAGACTTTGCCGTTTATTACGCAGATTATGGTGTCGATGGCTGACTTTTTTGCTCACTTTTGGTGGCTGGTTATTATTTTGGTGGGAATTGGCACGTATTTCTTTCTGCAGTTCCTTAAAACCGAGAACGGCATCCACTTTAAGGACACGCTTAAGCTGAATATGCCGCTGTTTGGTAAAATGTTCCGCAAGCTCTATATGGCACGGTTTGCCCGAACCGGGCAGACACTCCTCTCAACAGGTGTAGCCATGCTCGACATGCTGCGTATTACCAGTGAAGCGGTGAATAACTCGATCGTTGCCAAAAGTATCGACCGAGCAGCTGAAAAGGTGAAAGGTGGTAAGGCACTTTCGGTGGCATTAAAACCCGAAGATTATATCTTGCCGCTAGTACCCCAGATGATTAAGATTGGGGAACAATCCGGTAAAATTGACGAAATGATGGGCAAGACCGCCCAGGTATACGAGGATGAGCTCGACGACGAGATTAAGACGATCTCAACGGCAATCGAACCTATCCTTATGGTAGTGCTTGCCGTTGTTGCTGGTGGTATGGTTGCCGCTATTCTTCTCCCGATCTACTCACTAGTAAACGGAATTAACCTATAGACAACGCACGCGGCGTAAGGTACGATAAACGTAAGCGTTTTACGCACTCACTAACTTGTTCATAGAAAGGTGGAAAAAGTTTTATGAACGCACAACAGAAACAAAAGCAAAAAGGATTCACGATCATCGAGGTGGTCTTGGTCCTTGCTATCGCCGGACTTATCTTCTTGATGGTATTCATCGCCCTGCCTGCACTGCAGCGTAGCCAGCGTGACACCCAGCGCAAGAACGACCTTAGCCGCGCTATCACCGCAGTTAATAACTATCAGTCGAATAACCGCGGGAGCCTGCCGTCTAACTGGTCTACATTTATCTCGGGTTATCTAACGGTAAGTAACGACACGTTTGCCGACCCTGACGGTACTGACTACACATTTACGCAAAACTCGACCAACAACTTTACTCCGTCGACCTTTACCTCCGGTAAGATATACTACACAGTAAACGCAAGCTGTAATGGTGAATCCGTTCAGACGGGCAAGGGAAACTCAAAGGTTGCCCTTCAGTACAAGCTTGAAGGCGGTGGTACTGCCTGCGACAACAACTAGTCCTAGCATATAGCTATATAAAACCCGGGAATTACTCCCGGGTTTTTCTTTTACGGGCTTTTTACTGTATGATAATGCTTATGGAACAATTGATTGTAAGTAGTATACTGGCTGTTTTAGGCTTGGTAATGGGTAGCTTTGCGGGGGCAACCGTTTGGCGGCTAAGGGCACGTCAGCTGGTTGAGGATAAGGCGGACGGCGAGAAGGTAGACAGTAAAGAGTATAAGATGCTGCTGCCTCTTACTAAAACGCATCTCAGTAACGACAGGTCGCAGTGTCTGCACTGCGGACATCAGCTTAACTGGTACGATCTTGTCCCGCTTGTGAGCTGGGCGAGTACCGGTGGGAAGTGCCGGTATTGTAAAGCGCCTATTGGCTGGTTCGAACCTTTGATCGAACTCGGAACGGCCGGTTTTTTTGTCGCCTCGTATCTTGTATGGCCTGATGCGATACTCACCGGGCCGCAAATTGCGTATTTTGTATTGTGGCTTATAGCGGGCGTGCTGCTCACCATTTTATTTGCGTACGACCTTAAATGGTCGATTCTCCCGAATAAAATTATGTTTCCGCTTATCGGCGTTGCGGCGGTCGCTGCGGCATTTACTGTCTTTAGCTCACTCGATATCTTCGGCTCATTGGTCAATCTTGCGGTCGCTGTTTTTTTGCTCAGTGGCCTTTACCTTATCGTGTGGCTGGTCTCTAAGGGACAGTGGATCGGCTTTGGCGACGTAAAGTTAGGGCTGGCACTGGCGCTTCTCTTAGGGGACTGGAAACTAGCTTTTCTGGCGCTGTTTGCCGCCAACCTTATAGGCTGTTTTGTTGTTATCCCCGGAATGCTTGCGGGTAAGATCACCCGCAAAACCAGGGTTCCGTTCGGTCCACTGCTTATTTTGGGTGCTGTTGTGTCGGTGTGGTGGGGGAGCTCGGTCCTCGCCTGGTATTTTGCTACCTTTTTATAGGGGCAAAAAGGCTACTTGCGGCAAACCACTTATGCTATAATGAGCCCAAATGGGCACTAAAAGGCAAACCGGTTTTACAATTATCGAAGTCATGCTTTTCCTGGCGATAACAGGAATGCT
>DATJIC010000054.1:0-11915 GCA_035493555.1 Verrucomicrobiia bacterium
GAGCTATTTTTTATGCTTTTAGAAAGACTATTGGATAGTGATTTTCTTAGCTTGTTCCTGTTTGATCTTGCCAAAGCTGATAGTAAGAACGCCGTCTTTAAGGACTGCCCCTACCTCGTCTTCCCTGACAGGAACAGGAAGTGCCAGTGTGCGGCTAAATTCGCCCCAGTAGCATTCCTGGATGTGCCAGTTAGTCGCATCCGTATCATCGCCGCTCGAGAGCGTACCGCTGATAGTAAGGATGCCGTCGCTAATGCTGACGTCCAGGTCTTCTTTGTTTACCCCTGCCGTGCGGGCCTTAACGATAAGTTTCTCGTCAGTTTCATAGACATCAACGGCAAGTTGTCCAGGAAAGTCTTCTTCAGACTCTTCCCATGCGGCATTATCTGCAGGAACCTGCTGTGGTGCAGCTTGCGGTTGGTCTTGACTGAGCTCATCATCGTTCAGGAACGCAGCGGCGAGTTCATCTTCGATCAGTAGATCATCGTTTTGTTTGCGGGCCATGATATCCTCCACTTTCTCTAGGCTCTATTGACAAATAGTCTTTCACATTATAACCAACATCTACGGTATAATCAACATAACGGCAAAGTAAAACGTAAAAAGTACAATGTTTGACACCCTGCTTTCGTACGTCGCGCCGCACCTCTGTTATTCTTGCGGTAAAATTGGAGCGGTTTTATGCGATAATTGTAAATATAACATCAGTGAGGAATACTTTCGAGGCTGTTTTATTTGTGGCGACGAAACATTTTTGGCAGATCGCTGCCAACTCTGTTCTACCTCTTATTCACGGAGCTGGTGCATCGGTACAAGATCGGGGGCATTACGTCAAATCATTGATAGCTATAAGTTCAATAACAATTACGCGGCTAACAAAGTTCTGGCCGTGTTACTTGCAGAGCGTATCGGTCAGCTTCCAAAAGATGTGGTCATTGTCCCCCTGCCCACGGTCGCCTCACACGTACGGGTGCGCGGATATGACCATACACTACTGATCGCGAAAGGCGTAGCTAAAGCCCAGCGGCTTCGGTTAGAAAAAGCGCTCTACCGCCGCACCTCGACGACGCAGCGGGGAGAAGGCCGAAAAACCAGACAGCGGCAGGCAAAAGAGGCCTTTGGTGTTAAGGGGACGCTTAATTCGGCTGCGACGTATCTTTTGATTGATGATGTCGTGACGACGGGCGCAACCCTGCAGTGCGGCGCTAAGGCCCTAAAAGACGCGGGCGCAGGCGAGGTTTGGGTGGCGGCGCTTGCTTACCACCCTCTCGACTAATCGTTCCGTATCTGTTACCATAGGGTGCAGCCACTCATTTGGAGAGGTGCCCGAGTGGTTTAAGGGAACGGTCTTGAAAACCGTCGTGCCAGCAATGGTACCGAGGGTTCGAATCCCTCCCTCTCCGCCAAGAAAAGACGTTCGTTCGGACGTCTTTTCTTTATGGGGAACAAAAAGAGAAGGATCACAGACTACATATTCTCCCTGCGCTATACTATAACCATGACCAAAAACCTCGAAAAGCCCGCGTACCGCTTGTCGGCAGATGAAGTTATTGACCACCTCGGCAGTACCCGTACTGGAATGACGACACGGCAGGCACAGGAGCGTCTGGCAAAAGACGGGCCAAATGCACTAATCGGGATCAAAACCGAAACTCTTTTTCACCGGTATCTCCGCCAGTTTAAAGACTGGATGATTATTTTGTTACTCGTAAGCGGAGCAATTGCCGCATATCTTGGCGACAGCCGTACAGCGGTTGTCCTGGGCGCGCTCGTTCTATTTAACACGACCATCGGTTTTTTGCAGGAATACCGGGCTGAACGAACGATGCAGGCACTCGAAAAACTTATTCAGCCTTTGGCAGAGGTCTACCGCGACGGCAAATTAACAGAGATAGAATCGCGCAATTTAGTAGTGGGCGATGTGATTCGCCTCAGCGAGGGAGAAAGCGTCCCCGCGGATGTCCGCCTGATTGACCTCTCTACTTTTTCAACCAATGACTTTGCTTTAACGGGTGAAAGCAGCCCTGCGCATAAGTTCCTCCATGCCATTAGCGGCGACGTGCTTGTGGCGAACCGTCATAACCTTGCGTTCATGGGTACAACGGTCGCTATTGGCGAGGCGTTTGGTGTGGTTACTGCGACCGGAATGGCCACCGAGCTCGGGCGTATTGCCAATTTAAGCCAAGCCGCACCCAACAGTTTGAGTCCGCTTGAGCGTGAGCTGCGGCATATTGCGACGTACGTTACCTATGGCGTCGCGATATTATCTCTTGCCCTCTTATTTGTTGCTATGCAGATCCACTTGCCATTTAAAGAAGCGCTTCTTTTTGCGGTTGGTTTTGCCAGCTCACTTATTCCGCAGGGGCTCCCCGCCGAAGTAAATACTTCCCTCGCCCAGGCCGCAGGCAAGCTTTCAAGGGCAAAGGCGCTGGTTAAAAAACTGAGTGCTGTTGAGAGCCTCGGGTCAACCCAGGTTATTTGCACCGATAAAACGGGTACGTTGACCAAGAACGAGATGACCGTTGTAAGCATGACATCAAATGGCAAACAGTATACGTTCAGTGGAACAGGATACGAGCCAAACGGCGCCGTACTGCGGGACGGTAAAGAGATAAGCGGCGATGAGCTCGCCGAGGTGACCGAATTTTTGCGGATCGGGCTGTTTGCAAGTAATGCGCGGATTGTTGCTCCCGATGAATCCAGCCAAAAGTGGTATTGCTTGGGCGATCCGACAGAGGGCGCGCTTGTAACGGCGGCTGCCAAGGTAGGCCTTTTAAGCGAGGACGCGCCACGTGTTGCCAAGGAAATCCGCGAACTGCCGTTCGACTCAAGTCGCAAACGCATGAGTTCGCTCCGGCAATTCCCCGACGGCCGGGTGGTGGCATTCGTAAAAGGAGGTCCCGAGGCGGTACTCGAGCGGGTGACCCATATTCAGGATAATGGAAAAGTTCGCCCCATCCGCCAAGAAGACCGCGAGCGGTTTATTGCCGAGCATACCAAACGCGCCAAAATGGCCCTTCGTAACCTGGCCTTTGCCACAAGGACGCTTGATGAAAAGATGGCAAAAGAAGCAACGATCGACCAAATAGAATCCGGCCTGATACTAGTAGGGCTTGTCAGCATGATCGATCCCCTGCGCGAGACGGTGCCGGCGGCGATGGAGGCCGCGCGCATGGCACATATAAAAGTAAATATCGTCACTGGCGATTTTGCCCTTACAGCCGAGGCGATCGCCCGCCAAGCCGGGCTTGCCGGAGAAGGTGACCATCTTGAAGTGGTAAGCGGCGAGCAGCTAGCGGCAATGTCCGACGCCGACGTAGTGGCGCGCACGCTTCGGGGTGGAACGGTATTTAGCCGGGTCAGCCCTGAGGACAAAATGCGTATCGTTGAACTTATGAAGCAGAACGGGACGATCATTGCGGTGACCGGCGATGGCATTAACGACGCCCCGGCCCTTAAGCGGGCGGATATTGGCGTTGCTATGGGTATTAACGGGACGGATGTTGCCAAGCAATCAAGCGAGGTTGTTTTACTAGACGACAGCTTTAGTACGCTTATTATGGCTGTCCGCGAAGGCAGGACAATTTTTGCCAATATCCGAAAAAGCGTTCTTAGTGCCTTTACGTCTAATATGGCCGAGTTGGTCGTTAACCTCTCGAGCCTTATTTTGGCGAGTCTTATTGGCGCACCGCTTGCCATTAATGTGCTGCAGATCCTCGCTATCGATCTTTTGGCCGAGCTGTTCCCTATTGCGGCACTTGGATGGGACAAAGAGGAGGGTGAAATGATGAAGCAGCCGCCGCGAAACCCCAAGTCGCACATCCTTAATCTGCATAGCATTCTCGATCTTTTGTGGTGCGGCGTGATTATCGGAGGTCTTGCTATTGCCAACTACCTGTTGTTTTTCGACCGGCATGGCGTAGCGCCCCACGACGCAGGTCAGACGCTGATATACCAGGCGACAACGCTCACCTATATTTCGATTGTCATAAGCCAGCTCGTCAATATCATCCAGCGGCGCAGTATCCACGGTTTTTTCAGCCGCTACCAGTTTTCAAACAAGTATTTTTGGATGGCACTCACCGGCTCGCTTGCGGTCGTCGTATCTATAGCCTACGTACCGGTGGTGAGTATGTTCTTTAAGAGCGGGCCTATCGGCTTTGTCGACTGGCTGTTTGTCGGTGCTGCTGCCGTTATCTTTTTGACAATCAGGGAGTTGCAGCGCTTATTTATACGTTGGTTCCGCCGCCGCCAACACCAGGAACAAAACTCCCGATAACGAAGTTAATGACCGCGTAGGCCATAATAGCGATAATAAGACCAACAATAGCGTAAAGAATAGTATTTTTTGCCGTAGTAATGTTACTGGAGTTGCCTCCGGATACAACGTACCGAAGCCCGCCCACTACTACCATGATCACGCTAATCGCACCAACAACAAACAGCATAACGTTGGTAATGGTAGTAAAAATACCGGCGTTGCCAAAAAGATTGGTCGCTTGATCAGCACCGCGGGCTGAGTTGGCACCGTCTTTGATACTGAGACTGAACGCGAGTGATGAGGGAGCAAGAATAATGCTAGCCAATGAAGTGGCTGCCAGGGCGAGTGTCGTGATGTAGGCAATCGTCTTTCGCTTCATGATTATTCTCCGCATGGTTTTAAACCATATATCCTAATAATAGCAAAAAAAGATCAAAAAGTCTATGTGCTACATCTGTAATATGCTACAATAAATCAGCTGGAGGAGTACCCAAGTGGCTGAAGGGGACGGTTTGCTAAATCGTTAGTTCGGGGAGACCTGAAGCGGGAGTTCGAATCTCCCCTCCTCCGCCAAGTAGAAAAGACATGCGGCTGCATGTCTTTTCTACTTGGTTGGCTTTAGGGTGCGCAAGAGGAAACACAAAAAATACGGATGAACTAAACGGCTCATGCTATACTGAATTTATGCAACCAGATCGGAATCCAACAGAGTGGCAGCCGCCTAAAGAGCAGCCGTCTCAGGCGCCTTATGTCGCTAGTACAGTGGAGCCACCCGAAACGGGTAATGGCCCCGTGGTCACTTTAACGCCCGATGAGGCGAGTCAGTCCACGCCGCCTGCCCTGCCCATGGCAGACACAACACCGCCGGCCGATCCTCCGCAAGCGGAGCCGCAAAGCGCGCAACCCACGGAGATGGAGCCAGTCCGCTGGCAGGCTCACGAATATATCCATCACGAAAAAAACGCCGGCTGGTTTATTATTTTTTCCATTGTCGTACTTTTGTTGATTGCAGCAGCGATCTTCGTTATTCAATCGGTCACGTTTGCCATTCTTATCCCTGTTATGGCAGCCGCACTGGTGGTGTATTCGCACCGTCCGCCCCGCGTCATCGACTACACGCTGAGCCGTCAGGGGCTTCATGCTAACGATACGCTGTACTCTTTTTCGGAGTTTAAGGCCTTTGGTGTTATTCATGACGGTCCGGAGTACTCCGTGATGTTACTGCCCACCAAACGCTTCAGACCTGGGGTAACAGTGTACTTCCCAGAGGAAGCCGGCGAAGCTATTGTTGATATGCTAGGTGCCCGCCTTCCTATGCAGGAACTTCATTTAGACGCCATCGACCGTCTTATCCGAAAACTTCGTATCTGATTGATCTTGCCCCATAACAGGTGTACATGGTACAATAGCCGATGTTCGCTGCTTTTTTGGTGGCTGAAAGTACCTTCTAGTTACACGAAAAGCGGGGCCATGCACGACCACGTGTGTGACACCGCATTTTGCACCCGTAGCTCAGCTGGATAGAGCGTCGGCTTGCGGAGCCGAAGGCCACAGGTTCGAATCCTGTCGGGTGTACCATAGAAAAAAGACGAGTTTTGCTCGTCTTTTTTCTATGGTCGGTTTTTACGTACGGGATTGGTCAAACGGGATGTCGTCTCTTTGCTGGGAGGCGCCGTTTCGGGGAGAATCCTCAAACTCTTCCGGATGGGTAATCCCCCACATAATAATAAAAGTAAGAAAAATACAGAAAAGCAGCGAAAGCACAGTGCTCACGATACCGGTTACCAGGCCAGCAATGGCGAGGCCTCGGTTAGCTACTTTTTTTCTGAGGGCGATAACACCGGTGACGATGGCAGGAATGCCAAGCAGCAATCCGGGCCCCGTTAAGGAGACGACACCCAGTACCATCGAGACGATGGAGAGGCTGCTGTCCTCTTGCTTTGGGGTAACGGCGATATGTTCTTCTTTGGTCATAATAATTCTTCCTGGCGGAGAGAGAGGGATTCGAACCCTCGGAACCTTGCGGTTCACCGCTTTTCGAGAGCGGCCAGTTCAACCACTCCTGCACCTCTCCAAACCAGTATGATTATACCAGATGATAGGGGTATACTAAACCTATGGAAGACTCGATTTTTACAAAGATTGTAAGGGGTGATATCCCCGCTCACAAAATTTATGAGGATGAACGGACTCTTGCCTTTTTGGATATTCACCCGGTGCAGCCCGGGCACACCTTGGTTGTTCCTAAAAAACAGGTGGAGTTTGTGTGGGACCTTGAAGACGATGATTACCAGGCGGTGATGCTGACTACCAAAAAGGTAGCGCGCCGTATCCGTAGCGTACTGGGTTCAAAATACGTCGGTGAAAAAATCATCGGTGTTGATGTTCCGCACGCGCACGTACAGCTTATTCCCTTTTCAAAAAGCAGCGAATACTTGGCTTCACAGGATATGGAGAGTGAGCCCGACCACAGCTCGCTAGCGGAAATTGCCGAAAAACTGAGGTTCTGATGGCCATTAAAATTATAGCTGTCGGGAAAAAGCACGAGACGTGGGTGGCTGAGGGTATTAGACGCTATGAGACACGTTTACAGCGTCCGTTTAACGTAGAGTGGGTACTTTTACCACATTCTGCCCGCGACGGCCTGCAGGCCCGCGAGGACGAGTCAGAGCGGCTGCTTTTACGCTTGGATAAGGATGACTTTATCGTTTTGTTAGACGAACGCGGCAAGCTGTTTGATTCGCCCGGATTGTCACGCATGCTCCTGGAGCCGCTTGAGCGTTCCCGCAGCGTGGTGGTGCTAGTTGGCGGGGCGTACGGAGTGGATGCTTCTGTTCATGAGAGAGCTGATGTGGTGTGGTCGCTCTCACCCCTTGTTTTTCCGCACCAGCTGGTACGGCTTATCTTGGCGGAGCAGCTGTATAGGGCCCAGGAGATCGCTGCCGGCCGTCCCTACCACCATAGCTAAGCGACATATAATTGACAATTCATAAAACTTATGCTATATTTTTAGAGTTACTATACAAAAATAAAAATATAGCAAATGTTTTCAAATATTATCAATACGACCGCCCTTTTTGTCAGCCTTCTTACCGCAAGCAGCGTTTTTTTGCACGATACGCGCCTCGATAAAGCGACCATAGCGGCTGTTTCGGTGCCCGATATCGCGGGTATGTATCAGGAGCAAGGTAATAAACTTCTCCATTCCGCAGACGCCCACACGCACGTTGAGCGGGTGTCGTTCTCGCAAACGGTAAAAGACTTTAGCTCGGGAAGCCCCCGGGTCCAGCCGCGTAACGAAGACAAAAAGTATATGATCCCAAACCGTGTCGGCAAAGGCCATCACGCGTTTGACAACTACAACCTGCCGATCGTCTAAAGGGTTATTTTAGGATTTCAAGTTCCGCTTCCAAGCGGTCGATGATCTTCTGCTTCGTTTCAAGCTGCTTCCGGGATTCTTCAACCAGGTTCTCGGGAGCTTTCTTGATGTAGTTTTCGTTAGAAAGGCGGGCCTCGAGCGTTGCAACAAAGGCGCGGGTTTCAGCTAGGCGTACCTCAAGGTTGGTCTGGTGTTCATACATGACCTCTTCGGTAAGGTCGAGCCATGCTTCCCTGCCCGAGGCGGCAAGCCGCAGACCGCGGGGCGCATCAATAGCCTGGACATCTTTTAACCTAGCTAGGTGCTTGATGAGGTCGGCGTTGTCAGCAACAAGAGCATCGTTTTGGTAGAGCATCGTGTAACGTTCGTTCCCTGGGAGCTCGCTCATTACGTAGCGGGCCTCGACAACGAGCTTTTGTAAACGGGAGAACTCGGCCGCGGCGATATCGTCGTATGTTTTTTGAGCTGGCCAAGGTGTCGATATGAGGAGGTCGTTGTGCCAACTAAGAGATTGCCAGATTGTTTCGGTAACAAAGGGTGCAAAGGGGTGGACGAGAGTCAGGCTGGTATCAAGTACCCAAGCGAGCATATCCGGATTATCCTGGGTTTTGCTTGCTTCGATAAACCAGTCGGCCACATCATCCCATACCGTGTGGTAGATCAGCTCCCCTGCTTCGGCAAAGCGGTAGTTCTCTATTTGCTGGTCGAGCTCGCTCGCCGCATTATTGAGCTGGCGGATAATCCAGTGGTCGGCCATGCTTCGGGGTTCTGGTGTCCGGGGCTGGTAGTTCTCGCCCAACTTACCCTCAATGAAACGGGCGATGTTCCACAGCTTGTTACAAAAGTTACGTGCGGCGACCACTTTGCTTGTTGAGAAGGCCTGGTTAAGCCCGGCTCCCCGTGAGGCGGTAATCCCAAGGCGGAGCGCGTCCGAACCGTACTCGGCAATAATATCCATAGGGTTAAGAACGTTCCCTTTGGATTTGCTCATTTTTTGGCCTTTTTCGTCCAGTACCATACCGTGCAGGTACACGTGTTTGAACGGTACCATATCAGTGGTATAAAGGCCGAGCATGATCATTTTGGCAACCCAAGCGTAAAGAATATCGTGTCCGGTCTCCATGACGCTATTGGGGTAAAAACGCTTTAAAGGACCGTCTTGCAGGTAGTCGGTGGTGATGTATGGCCATTGGCCGCTTGAGAACCATGTGTCAAACGTATCCTCATCGCGTACATACGTTGTGCCATTTACATCGATAGTCTTTTCGTCTACGCGCTCATCAAAAATCCAGTCGCTCGGGTCGGCGGTGCTCTGAAAAGCCGGAATAGGTATTCCCCAGGGAATTTGACGGCTAAGGTTCCAGTCACGTAGTGACTCGTAGTACTGAATAAGGGCGCGCTTGCGGCTTACTGGGGTAAATTCAACGTCGCCGTTGTTAATGGCCTCGATTGCCCGCTTGGCAAGCGGCTTCACTGACACAAACCACTGATCCTTCAGAAGCGGCTGAATGACACTGCCGCATTTGTAACAGTGCCCCACTGCATGCTCAATGTTTTCTTCGCCGCGGCGCAGCTCGGCCGCTTCAAGAGCAGCGAGTACCCTTTTACGTGCCGTCTCAACGTCTAGTCCCATAAACTGCGGTGGAACGTTGATCATCTTGCCTTCGTGGTCGATAACCTGAATGCGCTCGAGTTTGTGCCGCTCACCTACCTCAAAGTCGTTGGGGTCATGGGCCGGGGTAATTTTAACCGCACCGGTACCAAAAGTAGGGTCAACGTATTCGTCGGCGATAACGGGAATCTCACGGTCGGTAAGCGGCAGGAGCACGCGGGTACCGACAAATTTTTTATACCGTTCATCGTCGGGGTGGACGGCAATAGCAACGTCGCCAAGTAGGGTTTCGGGCCGGGTTGTCGCGATAATTATCTCACCGATTTTATCAAAGGTTGGGTAAGCTATTTTCCATAACTTCCCTTTTTCGTTTTTATGCTCAACCTCAATATCGGCAAAGCTTGTCTGGTGAACGGGACAGTAGTTTACGATACGCTCGCCGCGGTAAATAAGCTTGTCTTCCCATAGTTTTTTAAAGGTACCGTAAACGTTCTTAATAACCTTTTCATCGAGGGTGAATACCAAATCACCCCAGCTGGCGCTTACCCCGAGAGCACGGAGTTGGAGTTCCATGTTGCCACGGTTCTGCTCGACGAAATTCCACACTTGGCTGTAAAGCTGTTCGCGGGAGAAATCAAAGCGGCTCTGCCCTTTTTTAGCCAGTTCCCTCTCGTAAACAACCCAGGTTTCAAAACCGGCGTGGTCGGCTCCGGGGATATAGGCAACATCCCTTCCCTTCATGCGGTAGTAGCGGACGAGAATATCCTCGACCGCACCCATAAGGGCGTGACCAAGATGCAGGTTGCCGTTGGCGTTGGGCGGCGGCATGACGATACTGTAGGGCTCACCCTTCCCTGTTGGTGCGAATGCACCAGAGGATTCCCACATAGCGTAAATATTTGGCTCGTATTGGTTGGGGTCGTACGTCTTGGATAGTTTCATAAGGGTAACTTTCAAATTTGATAGTTTACACGTGAAAAATCAGCGCAAACCTACCCATCGTTTTCTTGTGAAAACGTGGTATTTATGGCCTCCATTGTTTTCTCACGTGTTTGTTTCCACTCTAAGTATACCATATCCGAGCAGTGTATAATCAGGAATATGACATCGGTAGAACTATGCGAGAAACAAGATAGGTGGGACGACGAAATCGTGTCTCGAAAAGGGCATCCTCTGCAGTTATGGGGATGGGGAGAAGTGAAATCCCGCCACAACTGGAGCGTTGAAAGAGTTTTTGTAAAAAGGGGCGAAAGTATCATAGGGGCAGCGCAGTTATTAATCCGTAAACTGCCAAAACCATTCAATGCGCTCGTGTATGTCCCACGGGGCCCCGTTGCCGAGGAGGCGGACAGAGGGGAAGTACTGGAGGCGCTTGCTGACCATGCCAAGCTGGCATACAAAGCGGTAGCGCTTTCGGTTGAGCCGGATTGGGAGATAATGCCTGAGCTTGGGTGGAAACACACGCCAAACACTATTCTTATCCCTGAGACGCTTATTCTTGATCTTTCAAAGACCGAAGACGAACTACTGGCTGATATGACAAAAAAGACCCGGCAGTACATTCGCAAGTCGGCCGGCGAAGCGATTGAGATCCGCAAGGTAAAGGGCAGGGAGGAGCTGGCTGCGTGTCTGGATATTTACCGGCAAACGGCCGAAAGGGCTGGTTTTGGCATTCATGACAATGGATATTATGACGATATTTACGATGAACTTGGTGAGCACTCGCCGGTATTCGCAGCCTTTCTAGAAGGAAAACCAATCGCGTTTTTGTGGCTTGCGATTAGCCAGGAGACGGCGTTTGAGCTCTACGGCGGGATGAACGATGATGGTCAGCGGCTTCGTGCCAACTACGCTCTTAAATGGCATGCGATCCAAACCATGAAAAAATGGGGAATCTCCCGCTATGACTTTAACGGGCTATTAAACGACGGCGTCAGTACGTTTAAACGCGGGTTTGCCAGCCATGAGAGCATGTTGGCGGGAACGTACGATAAACCGTTGTCACCGCTCTATACCATTTGGACGAGCGCGCTGCCGACAGCAAAAAAGATTGTCCGTAAGATAAAAAACCGTTGATTTATTTACTACGATTTATTCCAGGCGGTTTTCGTCATGGAGATACTAGGGATGACCTCTAGCGAGTAGGGGTCGATCGGCTCTTTTACCTGGGCGTAGTAAAACCCAAGTGTTGCGATCATAGCCGCATTGTCGGTGCAAAGTGACATGGGCGCGTACTCGATAGGGAGGGGGATCCGGTCTGAAAGTGTTTTTCGGAGGGCGCGGCTAGCGGCAACACCACCGGCGATGACGACTGATTTGGGAGAAAAGTCGCGAAAGGCTCTTTCTGCGGCATCAACGAGTGTTTCGTTGGCAATGCGTTGGAAGCTGGCGGCAAAATCTACCCGCTGAACGTCGTTTAAGCGCGCTGCAAGCTCGTAAGAGGGGAATGTGTAATCGACACCCGTCTCACGCTGAACGGCCCTTAAAACAGCTGTCTTAAGGCCAGAGAACGAGAAGTCATACGGGCTTTTTAATTTGGCTTTAGGAAGGGGATATTTAAAAGGATCGCCTTCAAGCGCTGCTTTATCAACGGCTGGGCCTCCTGGATAGGGGTAGCCAAGGATTTTGGCAACCTTGTCGTAAGCCTCGCCAATAGCGTCGTC
>DATJIC010000055.1:0-10449 GCA_035493555.1 Verrucomicrobiia bacterium
GAGCTCCCGTACCGCCTGCAGGTCCCTCTGTGAAGCATGTTCGTTCCCGAAAGCCTTAAAAAAGGTCTCGGTTTGGCTATCGTTCATGTGCGACAAGGCATATTCCGCCATGAATGTCCGCTTTCCCTCCACAATATCGCCCGTTGTCGATTTGCCCGTTTCGTCTTCATTGCCAAAAACCCCTAAAATATCATCCACGAGCTGATACGCCACCCCAAGCGACACGGCATACACGCGTAACGCAGCTAGTTGTTTGGCGTTGGCGCCAGCAAGCGACGCTCCCGTCACTAACGGTCCGACAAATGAATATCCGGCCGATTTGTACCGCGCAATCTTCAGCGCGTCGCCAGAACTATAGGGAACAAAGCTGGACTCGGTATCAAGCAGCTCACCGCCAGCCACCTCAAAAATACTACGCGAAAGGAGCGAAAGCGCCTTTGACTTTTGCGCACCCTCAAGACCACTGCCGCCAATCAGTTCATGCGCGCCCGCCAGCATAAGGTCACCGCCAAGAATCGCTGCCGCGTTAGCATAATGCGTGGCGTGCGCTTCGTCTTTAATGAAATGGCCGTACGCCGTTTTATACCGCCCAGAAATATTAGGCGAACCGTAGCGCACGAAGTCGCGGTCAATAATGTCGTCGTGGACAAGCAGCGAAAAATGAAGCAGCTCCTGGGCGGCGGCAACGGGAACAATAGCCTGCGTATCCTTTCCTCCGAACGCCTCGTACGCAAGCAGCGTTAAGCGCGGCCGCAGACGTTTACCGCCGGACCGTATAAGGCCGTACATGACCTCCCATAACTGCTGGTACGACGCGTCGATCTGCGTTGCCTGGGCAATGGAACTCTCGAAGTACGACGTTATCTCCGCCTCAACAAGGCGCATATGTTCAGTAGACAAAATTACTCTCCCGTTATGCATACTCATTTAAACGTTCTCGGTCTTTTCGGATAAATTTAAAATGAGGTTCACTATTAAATTGTATATCATAGATACCTGTCGCGGCATCTACTTGCTCGTTTTTGAGCTATACATTGTAAAGACGAACGCAAGGACAACGGCAACAACGATCTTTGTATAGCCAATAACAATAATCACGGTATCATGTTGCTCGGCACCGGAGAGTATGTCGCCGTACGCGCTAAAGCCAAGGATAATGGCCAGTATCCCGCAAACAAAACTAATTGCGCGCGCCCTTGATCTGTTCATAGGTCTAGTATAGCCGTAAATACATAATTCATACCTCTAATGCTAAAATATTACTTGTTAGATATGCATTTAAAAGGAGACACGAATGGACAAATATGTAGATGGTTTTGTACTGGTAGTACCAACAGATAAAGCCGAGGAGTACAAAAAAATGGCTACCATGGGCCGCGACGCATGGATGAAGCACGGCGCACTTTTTTACTACGAGTGCCGCGCGAACGATCTGGCGCCGCAGCAAATGGGCGACCAGTCGACGCGGCCGTTTAACGAAATGGCAGGCGCAAAAGAGGGCGAAGACGTATGGTTCTCGTTTATTGTCTTTAAATCTAAAGAACACCGCGACGAAGTTAACGCCAAAGTTATGGAAGAAATGAGCGGGATGGAATTTCCAGCCGAACCAATGCCAGCCGATATGACCCGTATGGCGTACGGCGGCTTTACGGTTGAAGTCGAAGGCTAGCTTTTACCTCAATGCTCACCCAAATAACCAAAAACGTATGGGTTCACGAAAGCTCGTGCATGCAGAGCAACGCCACCGTCGTAAAAGGTGAGGATGGCGTATTGCTTGTCGACGCCGGACTCACCAGCGATGAGATGGCCTCTATCGCCGATGATCTTAGCGAGATGGAACTGCCCGTTGCACTAGGGTTTTCAACGCATCCGCATTGGGATCATGTTTTATGGCACCCCAGATTTGGCAATGCCCCGCGCTATGGCACTGCGGCCGCCGCGGCCCACATGCAGACAAGCCTATCAAACCCGAATTGGCAAGAAGAAGAGGCGGCAGACCTGCCCGAGGAAGTCGCCGGCCAGGTACCGCTTGACGGCCTTTTTGGCAAGATTACCGCGCTTCCCGCCGGCACCGCGCATTTACCTTGGAACGGTCCTAAAGTACGGGTTATCGAACATAGCGGCCACGCGCCAGGCCATGCGGCGTTATTTGTGGAGGAAAGCAGGGTGCTCATAGCCGGCGACATGTTGTCCGATGTTTTTATACCGATGCTTAACGTGGCCGCCCCCGACCCAGTGAACGATTATTTGGCCGCGCTCGACCTTTTTGAACGCATGGCAGGTGACGCCGAGTTTGTTATTCCGGGCCATGGCTCCGTAGGCCAGGGCAGCCAGGTACGCAAACGGATTGAACAGGATCGCAGCTACGTAACGGCCTTACGCGACGGAACACCTACTTCCGACCCGCGAATTACTTCGCCCAAAAACGGGTGGGAGTGGGTGGCAGGTATCCATGACTGGCAGACACAAACCATTGCCAAAAAACAACAGTAGGCCGCGGGACATTATTGCATTCCCCGCCCATACCTGTAACAATATAAGCATATTCATTATTACAGGGAGAAAAATAATTTATGGCCAGGCTACCGGTTCCGGGTTCCGACGATGGGACTTGGGGTGATGTCCTCAACGACTTTTTAGCTGTCGAACACAATACAAACGGCACGCTCAAAACCTCTGGCAGCCTCTCGACAAAAGCGGATGCGGCCGATGTTACCAAACTTAACGGCGTTGCCGTATACGTAGAGGATTACGGTGCGAAAGGCGACGGCACCACCGATGATTCGGCCGCGATCACCAGCGCCATTGCCGCAGCCGTTTCAGCAGCCCAAAGTGATGGTTCTTACTACGCCGAGGTGCGGTTCCAGGCAAAAACATACCTGGTAAACACGCCGACAACCGGCGGCTCGACCAACGGGTCGGCAATGATCCCGCTACCCGTTCTCCCTGTTGCCGGGCAAAAGATGACCCTTGCCTTAAAAGGCATAGGCGATGCAAGCGGCCTCTACCACTGGTACCAAACAACGCCGCAACAGGCCGGTACCGTTTTAAAAACCACTCATAATGCCGGCAATAGCCTTCCGGCAACAGGTGAGGTTTCAGTCATTGGCGGTCCCACCCCGCACTATGGATATGGCTATCCAACTGGGCTGTTCTCAAACATGCTCGTCGTGGTGGACGGACTGCTTGTAGAAGTACCGCAAAACCCTCGGGTATGCGGATTTGACTTTAGAGGTCTCGCCGAAATGCACGTTAAATCGGCTGCGGTACTGGCCGCATCTACGGGCACCGGTGCGCCATCGATCCCAGACCCTGTATGGGGCTGGGCGCTCTCTCCGCCAGACATCCTTAACAACGCCCTCTGCGACATCGATAGCTTTAGTGTTGAAGGCCACATTAGCGGCCTGCGCATTACCGAACATGTCCGCTGTACTTCACTACGGGCAGTCAATTGTTTTAACGGAATTGTCTGCGATGGTTCGTCGGGCTTTCCTCATGCTAACTGGATCGGGTACGCCTGCGTTGAAAACTGCAAACGCTCGGTTGCATTTGCCACCAGCCGCGCAAAGCTCAACATCGACTGCCTTGATATTGAGTCGCCAACCGCAGGTACAGGCGACCACCAGATCAACGACCCGGGGAACGGGGGAGTCGGTACCTTCCGGATGTTCTCGAACGCAAACGACCCTAACGATCTTAATACCAATGTTCTCAATAACGCGACGCTCGGCGTCAACGGTGCAGCTGGACTCCGCATTATTAATACTGAAATGTACCCAGGCAATGTAGCGGCGCCAACCGTGCCCTCAAGCACCAGCGCGCTCAAAAACCCATTTTGGCGCGATGTTGCCGTGTCGGTATCGGGTGCTGTCACTGCCGTAAAAGTCGACGGCGTTTCAACTGGCGTTACCGGAACCGTCGCAGGTGCCACGGTAATCGTACCAACCGGAAAAACCATCGAACTCGATTATTCCGGCGCAACCCCTACATGGGTGTGGACTATTCTTTAAGGAGATACATATGAAGCTTACTCATATAAACCCGGACACAATGTATAAAAGCCCTGTCTTTTCGCAGGCTATTGTAGCCGAAGGCGGTAAAACCCTTTATATCGGCGGCCAAAACGGCATACTGCCCGACGGCACGATGGCAGGCGCGACGCTCGGCGAACAAACGGAGCAGGCATTAAAAAATATCCTCGAGATATTAAAAAGCAGCGGCGCTACCCAAGAAAACGTCGTAAAACTAACCATTTACACCGCCAAAGGCCAGGATATTAGAGAAGGCTACGCGGCCTCCCAAAAAATATGGGGGAACTTTCCAACAACGCTTACCAGTATGTTCGTGGACAGCCTTACCGTTCCCGGAGCACTGGTAGAAATCGATGCGATCGCTGTAGTAGAGTAGCAATTACTCGTCGCTTGCGACAGCTATCCACCCAGCCCAGCGATTACCTTCGGCTGCAACGCGCTCATCGTCCATTCCCATACCCGTCAGCCACGTATCGGGCGTTTCAAACCCGAACATCGCCACCTCCGTACCGGTAGATTGTTTTTGCTTTTTGATAAGCACGACTTTGTCTACTTTTTCGGCGCCGTAGCTAAACAGATGATCGGCGGCAAATTCAAGCGTGCCGCCGCCGTCAACCAGGTCATCTAATAAAACAATATGCTTGCCGGTTAAATCACGGTAACTTGGCGGGAGATCGGTAACGACCCGCGTTTCTCCGGGTTCACGGTTGGGACCGTAACGGCTGACAATCATAGACTGAACGTTAGGATGAAAATAAGGATCATAGCGCCAAATCGCACTCATTAGCTTTGCCGTAAAGGGCTGTGCGCCGTTGAGCAGGCTCACGAATACAGTACTAGAACTGTCGTACGAGGTCGCGATTGCGGCAGCCATTTCATCTATTTTTGTGTTGACCTCTTTTTCGCTGAAGAGGATTTTTTTATAAAGTGGTTGCTTATGCATACGCGTTATTATATCAGCTTAGCAATTTACGGCTCGTAGCTATTGCAATAATATTGCTTGCATGTTATAATAGCAACAATCACTCTTTGAGTGAAGCATCCGTAGGGAAGCTTCTTGTGGGTAGCAAACAAAGCAGAGTAAGCTGTGCCTTGTTTGCCACTCGCAAGAGGACCCGCAGGTCAAGGTTCGCACGCGCGAACTTTGCATTTGACATGTGGATCATGGCGCACGACCGATCTCCGAGGAGACTGAACGATGACCGCGACGACCGCAAGCTGCACCACCCCCGTCCAGCCCGACGCCCCCCAGGCGTTCGACCAGACGGACCGGGACCGCGCCCAGCACGTGATGTTCCAGCTCGGGACGTACCTGGGCACCGCCTTCCGGGTGGTGTGCAGCCCGCGCGGGGCCGAGGGGCACCTGGTGTTCCACATCCAGGACACCCGGAGCATGCAGACGGCCACCATCGACCCGATGGGCACCCTGACGATGGGCAACATCCACCAGCCGCACCTGCGGCCGGCCGAGATGATGCTCGACGAGAAGGGCCTGACGGTCTGGGCGTTCCGCGAGCTGGCCGGCGTGTTCATGCGCCAGCTCACCCCGGACAACACCCCCAAGCACCTGCACGGGGACCTGTTCGACGCCGAGGCGCTGCTGGCCCAGCAGTGCCGCGTGACGTCCCGTCCGGACCAGCGCGCCCTCCTGCACGTCTACGTGCCGGAGGTCTGATCCACCGGATGCTGACCTGAGCCGCGCCGCGCTCTAGGTCTGGCGCGGAGGAGTTCCGCCGGTTGCCGACAGTACATGTCTGGCACCGGCGGACTCCTCCCGCCTCGCATTCCCCGAATACTTAAACGACCCTAAAGGGTCTTTTTTTGTTTTAAATATCATATTTATAAAGCACCAGCAGGAGGTAAGCTACGCCCCTCTCACCGCTTAAACCGGGAGAGGGGCTGTGCCCATAAAAGGGCTAGGGCGGGTTAGTACCGCCAACAGAGCGTTCAGGACTTACGGGCGTACGGAACCCCGCGCGGGCTGCCGTTGCCTGTCATAACCCTGAAGCTCTTATCGCTGGTGACCGGCACGCATGAGTGCTGCGGATCAGTGGTGTTCGGCCCGCTGACCACCAGCTCCTCTCCCGGTTTGAGCTGACTTTTTGCCTCCTCGAACGAGGTGGCGTCGAGCTTTCTATATGTAGTCATTTCTGACCCTTCGGTTGAGTATACGTAGTATACCATGGCCAAGGTACTGGCCATCTGCCAGAAACCCGCGAGTAGCGTATACTAACAATATGATCTCACGATACAGTCTTTACACCACAGCCGACCTGCGCGACCGCTTTGATCTGGCAGCGGGGCTCCCCAAGGGGGTAAAGCCGCACTATAACATTAGTCCCACCCTGCAAGCACCGGTTATTGTCAATAACGGCGGCGATATCTCCGTGCAGCAAATGAGCTGGGGGCTGTTGCCTAAAGGCACCAAAGACACGAACTCTGTTTTTCGTTACAAAACCTATAACGTACCCTCTGAAAAAATCCTTGCCAAACACAGTTGGGACATGGCCGTCCGGCAGCACCGGTGCCTTGTACCCGCTAACGGATTTTACCAGCTGGCAGCAAACGGCAACGAAAGACATGCGTACTATATCCAATCAAAAGATGCCCCGCTTTTTGCTTTTGCAGGAATATACAGCAGCTGGAACGACGAGGCGGGCAAGACACACTCGACCTATTCTGTCATTACCAGCCAGGCTCCGCACGCACTGCGCCACCTAGGTGACCGCATGCCGATTATTTTAAGCCGCAACGAGGAGAGCCGCTGGTTGGATACATCGGTGACAGATGCCAACGCGCTATTCGACATGCTCCGTCCTGCCTCAAGCGAGCAACTGCACATCATTGAGGTGAGCGACGGCATCTACTCTCCCAAAATTGATACACCAGATTTGATCGCACCCAAAAAATAGAGGATAACTATGGAGAAAGAACACCAGCACGCGCATAGCGAACACCACGAATCCCACGACAAACATGCCGGGCATGACCCTGCGATGTTTAAAACCAAGTTTTGGCTCAGCCTGCTCCTTACCGCTCCAACACTGCTGTTTTCTCCCACGGTACAAAACTGGCTCGGCCTTCGTATAGAGTTTGCCGGCAGCAGCTATATTCCGGCGGTGCTTGGCATTGTTATTTTTTTCTATGGCGGGCTTGTTTTTATTAAAAGCGCTAAGGCCGAGCTGCAGAACCGGCAGCCCGGTATGATGACGCTTATTTCCATGGCTATAATCGTGGCGTTTGGGTACAGCCTCGCATCGACACTCAAGCTGGTAGACGGTATGGATTTTTGGTGGGAGCTTGCTACTCTTGTTACCATTATGCTGCTCGGCCATTGGCTCGAAATGGCGTCGGTTCAGAACGCGCAGGGTGCACTTGGCGAGCTGGCTAAACTGATGCCCGACGAAGCCGAGCTGATTGTAGGCGATTCAACAAAAAAGGTTCCTACCGGCACGCTTAAAAAGAACGATAGGGTGCTCGTGCGGCCAGGCGCGCAGCTGCCAGCCGATGGCATTGTGGTAAGCGGCGAATCGGCTGTGGACGAATCTATGCTGACAGGTGAATCGCAGCCTGTAAAAAAGACCGTAAAAGCACAGGTGGTGGGCGGAACCATCAACGGCACAGGCTCACTGACTATTTCGGTGACGAAAACTGGCGACCAAACCGCACTGGCGGGCATTATGAAACTGGTTTCCGAAGCCCAAACCAGCAAATCAAAAACACAGATTCTTGCTGACAAAGCAGCTTTTTACCTTACGTTTATTGCCCTTGGCGCCGCACTGATCACCGCCATCGCCTGGACTATAGCGGGCCAATCGGCCGGATTTATTCTAGAGCGTGTCGTTACCGTACTTGTTATCGCGTGTCCCCATGCCCTTGGCCTAGCAATACCCCTTGTTACCGCTATCTCCACCACCAAGGCAGCAAACAGCGGATTACTGGTACGGCAGCGCATGGCGCTTGAGGCGGCACGCAATATCGACGTGGTGTTATTTGATAAAACCGGCACACTAACAAAAGGCCGGCAAGGGGTTGTGGAGATTATTGCAACAGGTGACCAGCAAGATCTGCTGATGACCGCGGCAGCCCTGGAGGCTGATTCGGAACATCCCATAGCAAAAGCTATTGTTAGCTCAGCCAGAGAGCAAAAGCTGTCCGTTCCCAGGGCTACGGGCTTTTCCGCACTGACAGGGCGCGGCGTAAAAGCCAGCGTTTCGGGGCATACCACCTATATTGGCGGACCTCGCCTTATCGAGGAGCTAAACGCCGCCATACCCCAAAAAATACAAAAGGCCGCCGCTACTGCAGCGAGCGAGGGTAAAACAGTGGTGTTTGTTATTGCCAAAAACAAGGCAGTACTTGGGGCGATCATGCTCGCCGATGTTATCCGTGACGAATCAAAAGAGGCTGTCCGCGAACTGCGTCAAATGGGAAAGCGCGTAGCAATGATCACGGGCGACTCAAAGGGAGTTGCAGCTTGGGTGGCTGCCGAGCTTGATATAACCGAATATTTTGCCGAGGTCTTACCCGAGCATAAAGCACAAGCCGTACAAAAACTCCAAAGCGACGGAAGCCGGGTCGCTATGGTAGGTGACGGCGTAAACGACGCACCCGCGCTTGTGCAGGCAGATGTTGGCATTGCCATAGGTGCGGGTACTGGTGTTGCCATTGAGTCGGCCGGCATCGTTCTTGCCTCGAGCGATCCGCGCGGTGTTGCAAAGGTTATGCGGCTTTCAAAAGCTACCTACCGTAAAATGCTGCAAAACCTTGCATGGGCAACCGGCTATAACGCCCTCGCCATTCCGCTCGCCGCTGGCAGCACGGCGGCGCTTGGTTTTGTTCTTTCGCCGGCATTTGGAGCCGTGCTGATGTCGCTATCAACTATTGTTGTTGCCCTGAACGCGCAGCTGCTGCGAAGGCTGAACCTGCGTACGAGTTCCGGTGTATCGACCTCTAAAAATTAGGTAATTACGGCAAAAAGGTCCATAATGAGATATAGGTTTATAACTATATCTTTTTGTTCCACCTGGACATGTGGCGACAAAAAAGCAAAACAGCGTCCAAGAAGGTTCCAACACTATGGCGAGCACTATCCAAAAGAAACTGTTTTTTGAATCAGAGGAAGGGGTGTGGCTCCGCAACGAACTCACACAGATGGTCAAAAACACGGGCTACAATACCCGCTCTACCTACACGGCCGTCTCCTCCGACGAACTCCTCTTTATCGATAAGCACATGAACTACATGAGCAATTACCCAAATCTAAATCACCGCCAGTACCTATCGAACCTCAAGCTAAAAACAAAGACAAACGTGCGCTAACAAAAACGACCCCTACGGAGGGTCGTTTTATTTGAAATTACTTGCTAGCGCGTATTTTTAGCGACTTAAGCTTTTTCTTTAGGAGGCGCTTACGAGCAGCACCGTGCCAGTTTTTATGCTTGGCCATATTTTTCCAATCTGTTAACTACTTGTACTATCATACCATGTAATTGGTTTTTTACCTTACAAAAACAGGGGAGGGTAGTCTGATATAATTTTAACCATGCCTTTATACTTTTTACGCCACGGCCAAAGCCAAGCTAATCTTAACGGACTTTTTGCCGGGCAAAAAGAAAACTCACCGCTGACAGACCTCGGAAGACAACAGGCACAGGCGGCCGCCAAAACCCTCCAGGACCGTCATATCACAACAATCGTCAGCTCACCGCTGGAACGTGCACGCGAAACGGCCGCGATTGTTGCAGCCAGCCTAGGCATACGCGATGTTTCAATCGACAGCAGGCTTGCCGAATACGACATGGGCGCGCTTACCGGAACGCCAAATAAAGGCAAGACAGTAACCTCACGGGAACTTATTAGCGCCGAGGGAGCCGAAGACCCCCAGCTTTTCCAGCAACGCGTTCTTGACGCCGTTGCCCAGTACGGCGCACTGCCGGGCGCCGTAGTTCTTGTTAGCCACGCCGGCGTTGGGCGCGTTATTGAAGCCTCTAAGCAAGGCCTGGCGCCCGACGTTTTTTATGACCTGCCCTCGTACCCAAATGCACAGGCCGTAGAGCTGGATATACGTTGGATGAGCAAAAGGTAGCTATGCAATCCAACCACTTAGCTATTCTTCTTCATTCGTCAAAAACGATGCGTCAGGACGCAAAAGCGTCCCAGCTTCGCACACCTGCCCTTTTACACGAGGCGGGTGAACTAGCGGCATTTTTACAGACCCTTTCGCCCGAGGATATCGAAAAAGCTATGCATGTCTCAAGCAGCCTTGCGCTTAAAACAAAAAAGGTGATAGACGCATGGACGCCCGGACCGCATGGCCAAAGCCTAGCGATCGACAGTTTTATCGGGGATATTTACAGCGGTCTCCGCGCACAGGAGTTATCAGCGGCGGATCGGGAGTACGCCGATAGTGTCCTAT
>DATJIC010000056.1:0-2083 GCA_035493555.1 Verrucomicrobiia bacterium
AAACAAAAGACGAAAAAGAATTTGATATCATTTTTGCCGATCCACCCTATAACGACCCGCAGTTATCCACAGCCTCCGAATTATTGGGTCTATTAAAACCGGGCGGGTATATGGTATTATCACACCCAGGTAGGGGTGAGGAACTTGCCAAAACGGGAGTTGTTGTGGTGGACAATCGTAGTTACGGAAATGCTTTCCTCACCTTCTACCGCCGTGATGAGGCTGCTTTATGAGCAGTCGTTTTTTAATTGGCGAGGGAATATCGCGGGTAGAAAACATCCGCACCCTGCCGCTTGAAGACAAGGGTCTGGAGGTCTATACGGGTTGGAATGAGGCAATAGCCCGCCAGCTGGTGGAGCGTTCAAAAGAAGAAGAAATCCGGCGATATACTGGGCGCGATGCCAGAGAACGGTTTGTTGATGCGGAAGCAGCCGAGCGGTGGTACTACGAAAAAGGGCATGTGGTGTACGCACTCGGCAAAAAAGCGACTCTCGAAGGTATTATTTGGTTTACTCATACACCCCGTCCTGAAGTTGGTGCAGAATATACCTTTGCCATACGAATGTACGAAGCGCAGCGGGGCAAGGGGCTTGCTGGCGCGTTTTTGGAAGCGGCGCATAAAGACTTTGCATCGCGGATGCGATATGAGGATAGTTTTTGGCTTGAGACCGATGAGGATAACCAGCGGGCACTTCGATTTTACGAAAAACACGGTTACGAGCTTGTGCGGTCAAGCGGCGGCCGGCAGCTTTTAGTCCGAAAATAAAAGCAGCCCCCGAAATTTCTTTCAGGGGTGCAGTCATAACGTAGGACTTGTTATGTAGTTACTATACTAATGACAGTTCATTTAGTCAAGAGCGATGCGCAAAGTTAGAGGGAATCAATGCAGCCTGGCCGTAGTCGGTCGGTAATGGCGGTTGCTTCTCGTAGCTCCTCTTTTGTGTGGGTGGTGGTAACAGCCAGGCACCGCATTCCTGCGGCGCGGGCGGCCTTGACGCCACTGGGAGCGTCTTCGATAACAATACAATCGGATGGCATAGCCCTTAACGCCCGGGCGCCTTTTAAGTAGCCTTCCGGGCTTGGTTTACTCTGGGAAATATCCTCGGCTGCAATAATAGAGCTAAAAAAGTCGGTCAGGCCAAATGTCTTAAGTGTTACTTCGGCTTCTGCCCGTAGCGATCCGGTGACGAGTGCAAGCGGCGTGCCTTGCTCCGCGAGGCTTTTGATAAAATCAATAACAACGGGGTACGGAACGAGCCGATCTGCGGCGAGTTCTAAATATGCCGTGGCCTTTTTGTCCATAATTACCGGTAGGTCAACCGTTTCGCCAATAAAATCAAAGTACTGCTTAAAGCCCGCTTCGTCGGTTTTGCCGGCAAAGTGCTGCTTATACTGCTCGTCGGATAGGCTGTAGCCATAGTTTTTTAGGGTTGCTTGAAAAGCGGCCACGTGGAGTGGTTCGCTGTCAACGATAACACCGTCCATATCAAATAAAACCGCTTTGTAGTTCATTTGATTAGTATAACAAAATTTGCTGCGTCATTGGTTTTCAGGCATTTTGCGCCACCATGCAAGCAGATCCTTGTGGGCGGTTACCAGCCAATCGTCCATTACCTCATCCGGGCCGGGAAGATTTCTCATGTCGCGCCAAACCGCCTCGCCGCCGCTCATGTCATCTGAAGGGGTAATAGGTTGATCGGTCATTGAGGCGATAAAAACAATGTTCAGTGCGGGTCTGCCATCGTAGACGCTGGTGTAGGTTCCGAAACAGCGCTCCAAGGTAATAGTAATACCGAACTCTTCCTTAGTCTCGCGTATGGCTGCCTGTTCTGCAGATTCATTCACCTCGACAAAGCCGCCCGGGACATCCAGCTTGCCTTTGCCCGGGTTGGAGCTGCGAACGCCAAAGAGAACACGGCCGTTCTTAATGATATAAGCGCTGACGCCAACAGCCGGGTTGATCCAGTTTTCGTGGCCGGCCTCACAGGTATAGAGGCTGTCGTTCTTTTTTATGGCAACTTTGCCGCACTTAGTACAGTAGCGGTCCATACGTTACACCTCGCCAACAATCGTATCTACGGTC
>DATJIC010000057.1:0-32713 GCA_035493555.1 Verrucomicrobiia bacterium
ATACCGGAGCATCGTCCGGGGCATCGTTGCAGCATGATCATCCAAAAAACCAAGCAGCAGGTCTTCGCTGCAGCGCTTCCCTACTTCGCGCAGCATCCAGCCGACCGCTTTTTGGATAAGGTCGTGGTCATCGTGCAGTAAGATTTCGGCGATCTGCAAGGTTGTCGTAGCGTCGCCGCGCATAATAAATTCAAAGGTGCTCAGTATGGCAATGCGGCGCTGCCATAGATCTTTCGACCGAGCCAAAGTAAACAGCAGACGCCTCGGCTTGTCCCACAGATACCTGCCAATGACATACCCGGCAGACGTATCGACGATGTCCCAGTTGTTGATATACCCTTCGTACATGGCGTTCAGATATGCATCAAAAATTGCTTTTTTGCCAGCTGCATCTGCCGCCGCATACTGAGACGAGAGCAGAATAACCGCTGCAAGGCGGTGCTCGTGAACGGGGCTTTTTAAGAGTTCTTCGACTTCCTTGAGCGGAAGATTTTTATATTTTTTACAGACAAGCCGCGTATCCGGTACCCGCACGCCGATAAATACATCCCCGGCACCGTACTGCCCTTCGCCCGTTTTGAAAAAACGTCCTAACAGTGCGGCGCTTTCCGGTTTTACATAGGCTTGCAGGGCTGCTTTTACGTCTTCGGCTGTCATGCTAGCGTTCCAATAAGTAACGTTCGCGGGCTTTGTTTGCCCATTCGTCAGCAAGCTCGTTGCCTTCGTCGTTATTGTGCCCGCGCACCCATATCAGCTTTGCGTGCGACGCACGAAAAAGCGGGCAGACCTCCATAACAATATCAAGGTTTTTGATCTCGCCACCCTTCTTTTTCCAGCCGTTCTTTTCCCACGCAAGCGACCACTTGGTAATAACATTGATCCAAAATTCACTATCCGTGTAAATTTCACACTCAGCACCATCGGCGTCTTTAAGCGCGGCAACAAGCGCCTTTCCTTCCATGCGGATATTGGTTGAATCGGCCTCGGCGCCCAGAACTTCGGGCTTCATGTTTTTTATGACGGCAAAACCGCCAGGACCGGGATTTGGACTGCAGCTCCCGTCGGTATAGTACGTAATCATACCCTACAGTATAGCGTACTTATGCCCTAGCTTTCTGCATCACCCCCAAGTTCGCAGAGCATCGCCACCATCTCACTCTGGCTCAGCTGATCCGTTTCAAGCTTGTTGTTTTTAGCAATAATGTGCCCCTGGATAAGCTGTTTTAGAAAAATCGCATCGCTCCGCCAAAGAAAGTTGACCGGAAAGTGATCGACGGTGCTCATGACACGGCTAGCAATAGTAAGCGAGCCGAACAGCGGGCCAACCGAGCTGGAGACGTTCAACACGTCCTCTACCTGGAAGCTAATTACCCTCGACGACCAGAAAAAACTGCGGTAGGTAATGCTTATTTTTGTACGGTCCACCACTATACTGTCCGGGAACAGGGTCAGCGGGAAAACCGTCCGGACGTTTGCCAGAACCTGATGCGACCGTTTGACCATTTTTTTAAGCTTATCGGCTTCTTTGAGTTCTTTGTCTTTTTTTACATCCGCACGTGATACGTGAGGGAAATTTCCTAAAAACTGTTCTGCTGATGGCATGGTAACCTCCTTTTGCAAAATGTTTTTTACGTCATGAAACGCATGTGTTGCAACTTGGCCAAGTTTTTGGCTTTGGCGTACTAGCATCTCATAGGGAGAAGATCGAGGGACAAAAGGGTTATGCGATGGGTCTTCTACTTTCATAAGCTCATCATCATTCATACCGTTACACGCCCCCTTTCGATCAGGTTACCTCTATTATACTACCCCTTGATTTATCGCCGCAAGATACGCCTCGTATGCGCTATCCAGAGGTGGCCTAAAAAATCTTTTTATTTTTTGCAGCAGAATAAGTTGCTTAAATATGGTATTTATTTTATAATTTAAAAAGAGGTTGATCGCGCAGAGAGAGTGAGACCCATGGTTAATCGTTCGCGCCGAGGTAAGCGCATTACCGGCGGGCATTCCACGTTGATCGAGGGTCTGGACAAGTTTCTTCTAAAGCTTGAGGAATGGCCTGAGATCCGCACCATTCAAACCAGACATTTCACAAAGTCCCGAAAATCGAGCCGCTCCGGCACGCTCAACTTTCGGGCTACCCGCTGGGAATTCCTCGGCAACAGAAAGGTCGGGGTTCGCTGCATAGCCACTCAAGGCACCTCCAACCAGGTGGTTGTCCTTACATCGGATAGCCTTGACCAGTTGGAAACCCGTCTCCGGAAAGAGGGTCTGTGCGACAACATCCATTAGCCCCACCCACACGGCACACATCCATTTTTTTACCTGGATGAAAATGCCGCGGGAGGGGCATTTTCATGTCTGAAAATCAGTACTGGTGCCAAATAAACACAAAGATACAGTTAATAACTGCCGTTGCCGCAAACACCGCCGCTGCACTACGCTCCCCTGCGCCGTATAAGGCAGCAGCAGAAATAAGAAACAGCAAAAGCGAAACCACCGGCAGCCATGGCCATGCAATACGGTTATTTGCCTGCGGCGCCATAAAAACACTCCAAAAAACAATCACAAGCAGCGGAATGCCCAGCCCAAGGAGCCATTTTATTAAACTCGTGTTCCCTGCATGAAAACCCCAGAATGAGATTGCGCCCAGCATAGCAAGCTCAAGCAAAAAACTAACAAGATTGTTGAGCAGTTTCACTATTCGGTAACTTCAATCCCGTTCCAAAATGCCACGTAGTTCGTAAAGTCTTTCTTTACCCGCTCAATGGAACCCGCTTTTGGCTCTGGGTAGTACCAGGCCCCAAACTCATTCGTTTCACCGTTTACGACAACGTCGTAATAACTGGCCTCGCCCTTCCAGGGGCAGGTCGTATGATGGTCGCTCTCGGTAAAAAACTCCCAGTGGAGTGTTTTTGGCGGAAAGTACCAGTTGCCTTCAATTTTAATAAGATCTTCTTTAGGGGACTCAGCGATAATTTCGTTATTCCAAACTGCTTTCATATATAAAGTATACCAGCTTTTCGCCCTCTTATCCTACTGCAAAAGTTCGGGGCTCATTTGGCTAAATACCGCTTCGAGTGTTTCCGTTATGGCCGGCCCTCCGGCAACCATGGCCGATTCCGTAAAGAGCGCATCGGTCGTACCAGAAAGCGAATGGACCGTTCCACCCGCTTCGCGAACGAGCAAAAACGCGGCCGCGTTATCCCATGGCTTAAGCCCGTTGTGGTGGTACGCATCAATCCGACCGCACGCGACCCATGCCAAAATAAGAACGCCGCTTCCTGGACAGCTGGTCCATGGCATCGTACCGGTTGCCTCGTAAATTGCAAGGTGACGCCGCAAATTACGCTCCATCGCCTTGTCATCATAACTGTTGCTTGTGGCAATGCTTGCACCGGCCAGGTCACTCTGCGTACTCACCGAAATCGGTTTGCCATTCTTAAACGCGCCCTTACCTTTTTCGGCCTCAAACAGCTCCTCTTTGTATGGGTCGTAAATGACGCCCGCAAGCGGCTCACCGTTTTTAATGTAGCCGACCGAAATAGCCGACTCGCGCATGTCGCGCTTAAAGTTGTATGTTCCATCGATCGGATCCAAAATAAATCCCGTAAAGCCATCGGCATACATTGCCCGGCGCGCTTCTTCGGAGTCTTCCTCGGACAAGATAATAACGCTTGGGAACGCCTTGCCCAGCTCCTCCCGTAGAATATCCTGCGATTTAATATCCGCTACGGTAACAAAATCCTTGGCATTGCTCTTTTCGGTCGAGCCGCGCTCAGTGCTTGAACGCATAAATTCGCCCGCTTTTAGCGCTGCTTTTTTCATTTCTTCAATCATACATTTTAGTGTATCACTCTTGGTGTTGGGTTTTTATTTAGTTCAAATATGTTATAATATAACCAAGCTATCCCCTCTCCAGAGGAAATCCCGTGAATCGTAGCAACGACCCATACCGCGGTCTCCCGCCCCACCCGACAATCGGCGAGATCATCGCCGAGATCGGTGAGGTCGCCAGCCAGAACCTTGCCAAGGTCACGCTGACACAGCGGGCGCCGCAAGAGGACGATTCGGACACGGATCAGTAAGCCACCACCCGCCCATCGCGGCAGCTCCTATCCTTTCGACAGTAGAGCGCCGCAGGAGGCGGGCTTTACTTTTTAGCGGTATTCAGGGTTTTCGTAGTCAAACCGCGCGCCGGCGTCCCACTCGCTACGCTGGTTGCCGAAGGCGGGCATGCCACCGGCATCTTTTAGCATTTTGGCAATGTGCATTAAGTTCCATGTCATAAAGGTGGTATTGCGGTTCGTAAAATCGTTATCAACACCCACGACCGTGCCGTCTTCCTGTTTGTCACCGTAGCTCGCGCCCGGGCCAGACTCCCCTACCCATCCGGCATCAGCCTGCGGCGGAATAACGTACCCAAGGTGCTGCAGGCTATACAGCACATTCATCGAACAATGCTTGGCACCGTCTTCGTTACCCGTAATAAGACACCCGCCCGCCTTGCCGTAATACGCATATTGGCCTTTGTCATTTAACTCACCCGAATTGGCATAAAGGCGCTCGATAATTTTTTTCATCTGCGAGCTGTTATCGCCCAGCCAAATAGGGCCAGCCAGCACCAGTATGTCCGCCTCCTGCACTTTTTTATATAGCTCCGGCCACTCGTCGGTTGCCCAGCCTTTTTCGCGCATGTCGGGATACACGCCTGTTGCAATATCGTGGTCGATAGTGCGAATAACTTCTGTCTGCACCCCATGTTTGTTCATAATGTCGGTGCTGATTTTTATTAGCAAATCGGTATGGCTCGGCGCCGGCGACTTGGTAAGCGTGCCGTTAAAAAAGACTGCTTTTAGATTGCTAAAATCATAATTTGTTTCGTTCATAGCCCCTCCTTTTAATACGTAAGACTCTTTAACCCAAACTCCGGCACTTCAATACCGTCTGGCAAATTACATAAATATAACAATGTATCGGCCGCGGCATGCGGGTCCAGAGCCCCGCTACGGTCTTTCATGTCATGCGCTTTTGCAAAAAGCTGGGTATCCATAGCGCCCGGGTAAAAGCCAGTTACGGCAACGCCAAATTCACGAAGTTCTTCCTGAAGCGCTTTTGTAAACCCGGTAATTGCCCACTTGCTGGCATGATATACGCTCCGTTTGGCGTGTGCGTATAGGCCTGCCTGTGAGTTAACGTTGATAATCCGGCCATGACCGCGCTGCTTCATACCCGCTGAAACCGCCTGGGTGTAGTACATCGTTCCCAGTGTATTTACCTCTATCACCCGCTTCATTTCATCAGGCGCTACTTCATCAATCGGGCGTGAAAGCCAAATGCCTGCGTTGTTAATTAAGATATCAATAGGGCCGTTTTGCGCCTCAGCCTCCTGTATGGCGCTGGCTGCCATCTCGCCCTCCGCCACGTCGGCAACTACAAACTGGCAGCCAATCGCTTTTGCCGTCTCTTTGGTTTTGTCGGCATCGTGCGAAAGTATGGTAACTATATAGCCAGCATTAATAAGTTTTTTGGCCGTTAGTTTTCCGATACCGTCTGATCCACCCGTAATAAGCACATGTTTTGTCATGTACTTATTGTATCACTGGTAAGGATTAGCTATTGGTTAGTTCGTCAATAGAAACGCGCTTTTGCTCGGTCGTATCGCGGTCACGCACGGTCACTGTGCCGTCTTCAAGTGTGTCAAAATCAATGACGACACAGTACGGCGTGCCGATTTCATCCTGGCGGCGGTAGCGCTTACCAATGTTGCCGTTATCGTCCCACATAACGTTTCCGTGCTTCTTTTTGAGCGCCATGTACACCTCGCGGGCTTTTTCTACCAGCTCGGGCTTGTTCTTAAGCAGCGGCGAAACGGCATATTTTACCGGTGCCAGTTCGGGGTTGAGCTTTAGGACCGTGCGCGTATCGCCGTTTTCCATTTTCTCTACCACGTAGGCATCGCTAAGAACAGCCAAAAAGATACGGCCCATTCCCATTGAAGTTTCAAGAATCCATGGAATGTACTTCTCCTGTGTCATTGGGTCGGTATAACGAAGGTCAACGCCAGAGAACTTCATGTGCTGCGTCAGGTCGTAGTCGGTCCGGTCGTGCACGCCCTCTACCTCGTCAAACCCAAGCGACGGGTAATTATATTCGATATCCCAGGCATCCGACGCATAGAATACGAGGTTGTCGTGCTGTTTCCAGCGAAGGTTTTCCGCCTTGATACCAAGTGAAAGGTACCAGTTCCAGCGGTTTTCTTTGATTTTCTCGTATGCTTCTTTGTTTTCGTGCGGTTTTACAAAATACTGCGTATCCGCCTGTTCAAGCTCGCGGGTACGGAACAAAAAGTTACGCGGGCTGATTTCGTTGCGGAAGGCCTTGCCGATTTGGGCAATACCAAACGGTACCTTAACGGGCATCGTATCAACGATGTTTTTAAAGTTAAGGTAAATACCCTGACACGCCTCACCTGGCAGATAAACTGGGCGCTCATCTTCACCGGTAAAGTCACCGAGGTTCGACTTTACTAGCAGATTAAACGGTTTGACGTCGCTAAAATCCTGGCTGCCGCATTTTGGACATTTGATTTTATCGCGGTTTTCGTCGAACAGCCGGTTAATCTCTTCTTCGCTCATTTTTTCGTCGGCAGTAACGCCAATCGCACCCAGCTCTTTATCAACCCGGATCCGAGTATGGCAGACTTTACACTCAGCGAGCGGATCAGAAAAGCCGCCAATATGGCCGGAGGCTTCCCATACCTTAGGGTGTTTAAAGATTGCCGAATCAATCCCGACAAAATCGTCGCGGTCGTAGATATTTGCCTTCCACCACGACTTTTTAATATTGTTAAGCAGCTCAACACCGTTCGGTCCAAAGTCGTACAGTCCGGCTTCACCGCCGTAAATATCACTGCCGGGATACACAAATCCGCGGCGCTTGGCCAAACTAACGATATCTTCCAGTGTTGTGCTTTTTTCTTCCATAATGTTTTCATTATAACAGAGAGAAGCCCACTTTTCCTCAGTTCTTTGGGCAGGGCAAACACTGAGACTAATTTATACTACACATATTATACTCATATTGCTTATGGTATACTCGTTACGGTCGAATCCGCGGAACAACCAGGAAGGTCCCGCTTTATGGCTACTGCATTCTCCCGGCAGCATTTTTACCGGGCCGTCCAAATGCTCTCCCTCGCCATCGCCCATGTCCTTCACGGAAACCCCGATGCCGCCCGGACTAATCTCCGCGCGTCATGGGACGACCTGAAGAACAGCGCAGTTGGCCGGATCGAGCACATGGTCACAATGGCATTTGTAAGCGCAGTTGACGGAAACGTCTCCTACGCTGTCCACGTTCTGGGGCTCACCCTAAGTGAGCTTCGCCGTACAGGCCACGCACTCCCGCCCGTAGTTCATCAGTGGGTGTGGGACCGTTGTCTTCTGACAATGGAGCAGCTCCCCTATGCCGCCCCGATTGAAAGGATGGTCAGTAATGCGTACGGATACGGCAATGCCGGCAACTACGCCGAGGCCCTATACCTGCTTACCCAGGCAGGCGACGAGCTGAAGCGCGTCGGACACCTCGTACCGCCGCGAGTCGGCAGTAGCGTGTCACGCGCCTGGAACGACATTCTTGAGCGAATGCTCACGGATGAGACCACTTCGGCTCTCGCCTGCGTGCGAGAATTTTCCGTCCGCTACAGCCAGCCGGCTGCAGCGTAACCGCACTACCTGTTAGAGGTTAAGGAAGGAATTACCGTGGCGAACAATGGCGACTACCAGAGGGCGCTCGACATGGTCGAGATTGCCACCCAGCACGCGCAGGCCGGCAACCCTGACGCGGCACGCTCCGTCCTCAGGGCAGCCTTCACCGATGGAAAGCTTCATCGACCCGACAGAATCGCAGGGCGCCTTCAGTACCTCGCGGCTCTCGCAATGGTTGATGCGCTCGACCGCAGGTTCCAGACAGCAGCGGCTTCGCTGGCCAAGATCCTGCAAGATCTGCGGCAAGTCCCCCCAAGGGACCGGCCGCCAATCGAGGCCCGTTGCATCGCGGCAATGAAGCAGCTGCCTCATGCCAAGGAGATCGAGAAAGCCCTCACCAAGGCCAAGCAGGCCTATCTCCGCCGCGACTACGCCGGTGCCTTCGAGCAGATTCGGAAGGCCAAGGGCATCCACCTGCGCAACTGGGGTCTCACTCCGCAGGAGACGGCGAACGCCATCACCGAGGCCGGCACCCTGGCCATGACCCACCTGATGGAGAAGAATCCTCCGGCAAGGGTCATGGAGATCACCAACGAGTTGCAGACCAAGGGGCTTATTGACCCCGCATAGCTAGGAATGTCGCTTTGACATCCAAGCCCCGGCGCACGGCTTAAAATAGTGCGCCACAAACCACGAAATTATTTATATTGCAGCGTGCTGCCGGGCCACCGACCAGCTGTCGGGCAAAACAGTATCAACCCCGCCGATTTGTGCCAGCACCTTTAGGGATTTGGCGTTCAAAAGACGCAGGAATTTTATATGGTCTGCTGTAATTTCACCGCTTGCGGCCTCACGGAGGCCTTGTTCGCTGACATCGTACGTATAGCGGAGCTCCGGGTTTAGACGCTCACCAAAAATATCATTAGTAAGGCTGAGTTCGCGTCCCAGAAGCGCCGCGTACCGCAAATAAAACCACGCCTCAACCAGCTGCCGCGCAACCGATGGCGTATCTAACCCCGCAAGTGCTTCCTGTAAAACATCAAACCATTCCGGTTCGTCAATTGACTCGGTTGCCCGCGTCACTTGCTTTAACACCTCATAACCAAACTGCAGGCGGTCGTAATCTTCTAAAATATGCCGGTAAAACTGAACGAGTCGGGCAGACGTAAGAATGTTCAGTTCTCCCCTGCCGCGAGTAATCACAACATCACTCACGGCAAAAAGCTCGATACCACCGGCGAGTTTGCTCTTTTCGCGCCGGACGCCCCGGGCAATGACACTTTGGCGACCCTCTGGAGTCAAAAACTGTAAAATTCGATCGGCCTCACCATAGTTCGTACGTCGCAGCACAATCGCCCGAGTACGAACCGTTGTCATAATAGTATCCTTTTGATTGCCGCAATGAGATCCTGCGGTACCATACTCGCCTTATCTAAAACCTGCTTTACCCCATACGCCTCAATATCCTCTTTGGCAATCTGGTCAGCGCTTGCTGTGCATAAAATAACCGGGATTGCCGCTAGATCGGCGTGCGAGCGTAGTTCGTGCAGCAACGCAAACGCATTCGGACCTGCAAGCAGTAGATCGATCACTAACGCATCGGGTAACTTTGCGTCAACGGAGTCGATAGCCGCCAAGGCGTGCGGCACAAATTCGGCGCGGATCCCGGCTTCGCCGAGAGTACGAATATACTGCTCTGCCAACCATTCGTCATCTTCCACAATAAGTACATAGGGTGTTTTTGTCATAACAGGCTCAGCTGGCTCGATGCCATTAAATCAACGTAAAAGGTGGCGCCGTCGCGGTGCCGGGTAGCGCCTATGCGGCCGCTCATAGCCGAGGCGAACTGTCCGGCAACGAACAACCCCAGCCCGCTGCTTTGCGGGCGGGCATGGAGTGTTTGCGCGCCTGTACCCAAATTAGATTGAAGCCGCTGCCACAAGTCAGCCGGAACGGCAGGGCCGAAATCGCGCACTCCCATGCGGATGGTATTTTTAGCGCCAAGCATCTGCACTTTCAGCTCCACAGGTGCTTGATCAGTATAGTGCAAGGCATTGTCACCAAAATTAAGTAAGATACGCCGGAGCAATTCGCGGTTTGCCACGACCAAAATCGGGCGGGGCCGCGCGGCAACCCTGATCTCGCGGTCTTTTGCCTTATATAAGGGCGCCAGTTCGTGTGCGACATCCTCGCATATTTGGCGTGGGTTAAGCGGCTCAAGCTCAAACAGGCTATCCTCCAGCCGCGACGAACGCATTAAATCGGTTGTCAGCCGCAACGCCCGCTCGCTGGTGAGTGTTATCTGCCGCAGCATGCGCTCTTGTTCGCTTGCCGGCAAGCCCTGCATCGTCTCGAGCGAGAGCGCCAGCTGGCGGATAAGCGCCAGCGGTGATTTAAGCTCGTGGGCCGCCGTTAATAAAAAGGACAGATCGCTCGCGTCATGCAGCAATCCGTCCTTTATATGTAACTGTCCCCGACTCCCCTTCATACTACCTATAGTGTAGCATGCAAGCGGACTCTATTGGTTAAAATCGAGTGTCTTGATAAGCGCTTCAAAGTCAGGTTTAAACGTATCGGCGTCGGTCCTGAGTGTCACGGTTTTATCGCGGATTTGGTAAATCACCGCAGCCCCGCGGATATCTTTTGAGAACGTGCCGTCAAGGCGCGTCCCGTTGTGGCCGTTGGCGCTGGTTGCGCTTGAGCGTAGATCGCCCTTCTTTACCTTTTCCTGATAGGTTTTTACAACTTGGTCGTAGTCTTTTTGTTCGATAGTAATACGAAGAGCGTACTGCTGCTTTTCCGTTACCGGCGTAACAACGACCGGGTTGAGGTAGGCGTGGTACGTGCTGCCCTCTGCCCCGTCATCCGCGACATACGCGCTCCACGTTTTTGGATAGCTAAATGTTAAACGGCCAAGGTTTTCAGGCCCTACAAACTGGCGGTTCGGTTCTTTCTCCCGCTCCGCAAATTTTTGCTCGTCAACGTCGGCTTGGTCTTTTTTTGCCTCGGCTTGTGCAAGCGCTATTTTTCCGTCCACGTCGGTCTTCTGGTCCCGGTAGCTCGTGTAGGCCCAGATCGCTGCCGATCCAGCTACCAGTACAAGAACGACCAGACCGATAATCGCAATAAGCGATCCGCTGATTCCACCTTGTTCGTTTTTATGTCGATACGTACTCATGGCGCTTATTATACTTACGCTTTCTTCCCTTGTAAAGGATGAAAAACGTAGAGGTGATGCGCACCCAGCGTGTGCGTTGGCATTGGGCTGCTCATGGAACTGCCGTAACTTATCACATGGAACGAATGGCCTAAACGGTCAGCCTCAGCCTGAAGCTTATCGCTCAGTTTTTTAATATCGCGTTCTACGGCAAAGGCATATACCAGCGTTGTTTCTTCAGGGAGTTTAGCGAACCAAAAATCACTCAGGTGAACACTCACTTTCTTATCCCCACGGGACAAGAAACGGCTGATCGCAACCAGTGCCGGGTTAAGCTCGTACCCTACCGCCCGCGCGCCACGCTTTGCCGCCATGCGCAGAATAATACCGTCGCCCGATCCCACATCAACAACAACGTCGCGGGTGCCTACTTTGTACAGTTCGTCAAATGCTATCGTTACGTCGCTCCGATGGCTCGGAACGTACGGCGCACCCCGGAATACCACGAACCCAAACAGTAACACGATTGCCACAAGCAGCCAAAACAACACGCGCCTACGCCTCGTCAAATTTCTTTTTAATAACGTTCACTTCGTTCTTCAAAGCCAGCAAGTCCTTCTCAATTTCGGCGGCAAGCTTTTCTGCCTCTTTAAATTTATCGAGCGCTTGCTCGAGTTCAAAAGCATCACTGTCAAACCAGCTGACAAGTTCGTCTAACTGGGCTGTTTTTTCGGCGATGCTACGCTTTTCTGTCGACATGGGTTACCTCCGCTTTTATAAGTATATCGCTTTTTTCTATCTCTATTGCTTTGCCTACCGTCAGGTCACCCCGTATGAGCGCATACCCCCGAGCCAGCACCTTGCGCGGGTCGAGCTCGCTTAACACCCGCCGGTTATAGCGTATATGGTCGTCATACCAATCATACCGGCGCCGAATAGCCGCGAGCGCAGTCTCTAAAGTATCCCGCAGATTTTGCTGGCCACGCTCCAAAGCCTGGATTGTCCTTGGCAGTAACAGCGTCACACGGTGCCGAACATTCCGTATAATTTCGTTTTTATCCGGCACAAGCAGCTGCGCAGCATTGCTTGGAGTAGCCGCTCGTACGTCGGCAGCCAGATCCGCAAGGCTTACGTCGACTTCGTGCCCTACCCCCACCAGCGTAGGAATGCGGCTGGCGGCGATTTCACGGACTAACAGCTCGTCATTAAACGCACTCAGGTCATCGGCGCTTCCACCGCCACGGATAATAACAATTACTTCAGGGAGGTCCTCTTGCTCATTAAAATATTTGATCGCCCGGAGTATTTGATCGGGCGCGCCCACACCCTGCACCTGTACGTGCGCCACGTCTATTTTTAGTCCGCCCCAACGATCGTTAACGATCTTTATAAAATCCTTGTAGCCCGCCGCATCCGTACTGCTGATAACCGCCACGTGGTGCGGTATTTCCGGCAACCGGCGTTTTCGCTCCAGGGCAAACAACCCCTCTTTTTCGAGTTTGGCGCGGAGCAGCTCAAAACTCTTTTTTAAGTTGCCCTCACCGCTTGGACGCACTGCCCGCACGGTTAAACTAAATTTGCCCCACTGGGTAAGCTTTGGCGTTGCAGTCACAATTACTTTCATGCCGTCTTCAATAGGCACGCGCAGCTGCCAGACAGTCATAAAACAACCAATGCTTCCGCCTTGGTCTTTAATATCAAAAAAGACGTACTTGCCCTGGTTTACTTTAAAGCTAGCAACTTCGCCTTCTACGCTGACGGTAGGATATGCGTATTCCAGCGTTTGGTTAGTAACCGCAATAAAGTCACTAACACTTAGTAGAAGGCTACTTTCGTCCATATTTTATAAGGGCCCGTTGGTAAAACAAATAGCCAAGGCCGATTGTTCCCAGCAGCAGTATCACGCGGGTCAAAACAATACCCGCGATCGCCGTACCCTTATCAAGGCCTGCTACTGCAAGAAATGCCACCATGATCGCCTCGTACGCACCCGCCCCGCCCGGTGTGATTACAAAAAAGCCGGCAATCGTTGCAACGCCATACGCAATTAAAATCGGCGCAGGGTTAACTGGGTGGCCAAGTGCCCAGAACGTAATAAGGAACAGTGCGATGTCCAAAAGCGTAAATGCCAGCCCCCACAAAAACGGTTTAATAAGAATCCGTTTGTCGTGCTTGAGCGCCAGATAATCATCGTGCATCTCCATAAAGAACGCCTCAACTTTCGTTTGGGCGACGACGCGTTTTTTGCGGCCGAACGTCAACTTGCGGACTAATTTGTTAGTCGTACGAACAAACCATGACGAAAAACCAGTGATACGCCTGGGGCTGCTCAGCAGGTAAACGGCTGCAACCAGCGCGCTCGTCATTCCACCCACAAGCAGCGAGCTCATAAGAATAATCCAACGGTTAATACTGCCGTCTACCGTCACAATGAAAACAGCCACAAACAGTAGTGTCATGAATGAAAGCAGCCCTACCGCATAACGGACCACCTGTGCCATGGTTGCCCTGCCCGACGAAACGCCATATTTTCCCAGACGCCATGTCATATAGGACACACCGCTTAAACCACCGCTAGGCAAAATATGGTTCACAAAGTTCATCTCTAGTGCCATACCGGCAAGTTCGGGTGCCGAGACCTTCCCTATCGAATCTTTTGCACGCAAGTAAGAGAACATCATTTCACCACCGGTGTAGTACACCAGCAGCTGCCCTGGAATAAGCAGAAGAAGGATCCAGATATCAACTTGGCCCAGCAGGTTCCACGCGTGCAGTAGTTCGTGACGCGAAAAAAAGATAATGACAACAATGAGTGCAAGCGTAATAACGCTCAGCCAGGCTCTAAAAGACATGCTACTAGTATATACTAAGAAATATGTATATTGCGATTTTAGGCCGGCAACCCGCTCTCGGCATGGGCGAGCTCGAAACAACATATGGAAGCGACTCGGTTCGCTGGTTTTCCGACCAGTCAGCAGTTATTACAGCTACCCATTTTTCCCTTGATACCTTTGGCGGCACGCAAAAAGCGGGCCGGATAGCAGTAGAGCTTCCAAACGGTGACTGGCGACGCGTCAGCATGAAAATAGTTCAAACCTTTGTCCAGCAGTGGAGTATGTTCGAAGGCAAGTTAACGCTTGGTATTAGCGCTTATGGGTTTGATGTTTCCTCGCGCGACGTTCAAAAAACCGGAATTATCCTTAAACAGAAACTAAAAGCCAGCGGAGTCAGCCTGCGGCTTATTCCTAACAGCGAGCCAGCACTAAACAGCGCCACCTCGCACCACAACAAGTTGGGGCTTTCCGAAAACAAAGTAGAGCTTATTGTCGTTCGGTCACGGAGCGGCAAGGTTATTGTCGCCACAAGCATTGGCGCACAAAATATTACCGCCTATGCGCACCGCGACCAAATGCGGCCTAAACGCGATGCGTTCGTTGGTATGTTGCCGCCAAAACTTGCGCAAATCATGATTAATCTGGCAAACACTTATCAGCAACCGATCGGTGCCTCTGCGAGTAATCTGCAGCCCGAGGTTGATAAGGCGTCGGGACCCTTATCAAGCCCGGAGCGAAGCCCTACGAGCAAGAGCACCGAACGGGCTCCAACCCTTCTCGACCCTTTCTGCGGCACCGGAGTTATTCTTCAAGAGGCCGCCCTTATGGGCTACGCTGTGTATGGTACCGATTTGTCAGATAAAATGATCAACTTTACCAGCACAAACCTGGAATGGCTTGCCGAGTCGCATCACATTACTGTCAAAAGTACTCTTCACCAGGGCGACGCCATGGAGGCAAAATGGAAAGCACCCATCGATGCAGTGGTCTGCGAATCCTACCTCGGACAGCCCTTTAGTGCTCCCCCAAGCCCCTCCAAGCTCGACCAAGTACGTAAAAACTGTAACTACATTATTTCCGAATTTTTAAAGAACATTTCTGGTCAGATCGCGCCGGGGACACCACTTTGCATCGCCGTTCCCGCCTGGCGGGACATCTCGGGCGGTTTCACTCACCTGCCACTTATCGCCCAACTTGAAAGCCTCGGATACCAGCGCCATGAGTTTAGGAATGTCCGCGATCATGATCTCCTTTATTACCGCGAAGACCAAGTTGTTGCGCGCGAGCTGCTCGTCCTCGTAAAGTCTTGACGAAACACTAGTTTGCGGGTACAATGGAACAGATTGATTCAAAAACGTTAAGGAGTATTTATGTCACACGTTAAAGCAGGTGGTTCTAGTAAGAACATCCACAACAACGCCGGTCAACGTCTTGGTGTGAAACGCTTTGGTGGCCAAAAAGTTACTGCTGGTCAGGTACTCGTCCGCCAAACAGGTAGCACCAAAATTTCTGGCCCTGGCACGTACGTCAGCAAGAACTTCACTATCCACGCTGCTGTTGATGGTGTCGTTGCCTTTGATAAGGTTAAAAAAGGTCACTTTACCGGTAAAACAGTTCCTCGTACGCAAGTAAGCGTCGTTACTGCTGCTGCCGTTAAAACGCCTGTTGCCGCCGGCAAATAATCTATAACCCGGCGCGGTTACAAATAAAATTCCCTCCATACCGGAGGGAATTTTATTTGGCGCTTTACGCTGCCTAGGCAGTCATGCCAAGATGATGGCGGATACGTTCGACAACGTCGCCAATAACCACCTGTGATTTTACAAGATAATCATCAGCCCCAAGTGATTCGGCGCGTTCTTTATCTTTTGGCTGGCTCAAAGCGGTCAGCATGATAATGCGAATATTTGCCGTTTCAGGTGTATTGCGCAGAATATCCAGCACGTCAAAGCCACTGATTTTGGGCATCATCGCGTCCAAAAGGACGAGGTCGGGTTTAAACGCGATTGCCGCTGAAAGCGCTTCTTCCCCGTTGTTCACTTCACGGATTTCAAAACCTTCAAGTTCAAGCCTTGATTTATACACTGCGGCAAGCGCCGTGTCATCCTCAACAAGTAATATTTTCTTCTTTGTGTCCATAACTACTTATAATAGTACTTAAAGTCGGCCAAAAGCACAAGCGCCGCTACTTACCAAGGTGCGACTTTGCCGCTGCCATTTGCGGGTCGCGCCCCGCATTAGCGTCGCTCGCCGAGAGAGTAACCGTTTGACCAGGAGTAATACCTTGCTTATCAATATTTTTGCCATTAGGGGTAAACCACCGCGCAACAGTCACCTTTAGTTTGGTGCCGGCACCAAGATCCAAGACTTTTTGTACAGTCCCCTTGCCAAATGTCTTTTCTCCGATAAGCGTTGCGACCTTGTAATCCTGCAGCGCACCGGAGACAATCTCGCTTGCACTCGCCGTGTTACCGTTAACAAGCACCACGGTTGGTATGCCGGCAAGTACAGGATCCCCGCCAGATTTCAGCTCGTCGGTCGTCACCCCGTTCGTCCGCTCTGAGACAACCAGCTTGTCCTTGAGCCACAAACCAGCTACGTCTTGTGCCGCCGTAATGTATCCGCCGCCGTTGTCGCGAAGATCCAGAATAACACCCTTAACATTTTGCTGTTTAAAACTTTCGGCGGCCTTTCGCGCCAGCGTGCTTGTCTGATCGTCAAAACGCGTAATAGTTAGTGTACCGATGCCGTTCTCTACCTTGCTATCTACACTTGGATTATCAACGGTAGCGCGCGTCACTGTGTATTCCTTTTGGCCCTCGCCCCGAGACACCTTAATTTTTACGGTTGTTCCTACCTCACCCCGTACGGCAGATGCCGTCTTGTCAGCCGTCCAGCCAACGGTCGACTGATCGTTCACTGCCACAATCACATCACCTGCCATAAGGCCGGCCTTTTCAGCGGGGTTACCGGTAAGAATCCGAATAATAGTAGGCTGATCGTTGCGTACGCCAATTTCCGCCCCAATACCGCCGCCAATGTTACCCGACAGATCATTATCAAACTCGCTCGCCTCCTTGGCGTCCATAAACACCGTAAACCGGTCGCCTGCCGCCGCCACAAGACCCCGGCTTGCCCCGTCAATCAGCGCCTTCGTATCCAGTTTGCCGTCATAGTTCGCCGCCAGCTGCTGGTAGGTCCGCTCCACGGAACTAAGGTCTATTGTTCCCGTTGCAACTTTTATACCAAAAATAGGTGCCATGGCGCTCAAAAGCTCGTTGCTTCTTGTTCCCGCGACAAACCCAATAACAATAGCGACAGCAATCGTTAGAAAATAGATGTTTTTAGAAATTCCTGCCCGTTTTGTTTTAGTAACGGCCATAGAATGTTGCGTGTCTGCCACTAGTAAACCCTTCTCTTAAATCAACTCCTATAAGTATAGCGCACCCCGAGTGGAGTGCGCTATACTTCTTTTGCTTTTATTATCCTTAGAAGTAGATGTACGATTGGTAGGTGCCGATAGGAACCTGCATCTTGCTGTAGTTGCCCCATCCTGGGCCGCCCGCGTTGTAGTAGTTATACTGGCTAACAATCATAGTTCCTGCACTGGCGTTGACGCTCTCTACCCAGACAATATGCCCCGGGCTTCCGCCCGACATAATAACGCCGGCAGAATGTGCACGAGGAACGGGGCTTACCTCAAACCCAGCGCTCTGGGCGCTTGATGGCCAGTCGTAGGCATTTCCCCAGTTAACGGGTGCGTAGCCGGTTTCTTTGTACACTCGCCATGCAACATAGCTGACACACTGGCGGCAGCCGTATCCCAGACCATCGGTCCCGTTGCCGTCCACCCCGCCGTACGACCAAGCGTTCGAATCAACATAGCAGTTCGATGAGTTCCAGGGGTAACTGGTAGTACCCGGAAGAATCACGGCACTCCCGCCGCCACCGCCGGCGGCTGCAATAGCTGCTTCAATAGCTGCTTGCTGTTGCTGCTGGACCTGCAGCTTTTGAGCCTCGCGGTTTGCGGCCAGGTTTTTGTACGCACTTTCTTGGCCCTGTGTCTGGGCTAGCAACGAGCTCCGCTCACTTTCTTTGGCAAGTAAGGCTTTTTTGGAGTTGTTTTGATCGGCAAGCGTCCGCTGGACATCAGCTTTCTGTTTTTCAAGGTCCGCTTTAAGGTCTTTAATTTTAGCGATCGTCTGTGTTAGTTTTTGCTGAACAGACGAACGGTACGTTTGTTTGTCGACATAGTCGCCGATATTTTTACTACTCGCAAGCATCTCCAGCGGCGAAATGGTGTTATCGACATAGAGGTCGGCAATGGTATCGCCAAGAGCAACCCGGTTATCGGTAATAGATTTTTCGGTCTGCTTGATCTGTTCTTGCAGTTTGTTGTATTTCGCCTCACTGAGATCGATCTGGCGCTGAATTATGTTCTTCTGCTTGTCGATACCGGAGATTTCATCCTGCAGCGATCCAATTTTAGTACGAAGCTGCCCCGCCTGGGATTCGTACTGGTTAATTTCGTTTTGCAGGGCGTTAATTTGGTCGTCAAACTTGTCGGCGTAAGCGCGCGGAACAAGTGCGGGAGTAGAAGCGATCACCATCAATACCGCAGCTGCCACAATCGCCGAACGTGTGACTAACCCTTGCGAAACTGGTGTGGTGGACCGTTGTTTCATTTAGGTTCATGTTACCACAAGCTTAATAAATTGTCAAACTCGTTTATGCTTAGATTTTGAGGTAACGGCGCGTAGCCAAGAGTGATGAGACCACGCCGATAATTGCCCCAAGAACTATCATTGCAAGCAGGACAAAGGCAATGTACACAGTAACGATCTTCAGGGTGTTGTCGATGATAATGCCGTAGTTCAAAAGCGTATCCTTGGAAGCATACAATAGCCCCACGCCTAGCGCCGTCGCAACGACAGCCGCGATAAATCCATAGACAACCGCCTCGACAATAAACGGTCCCCTAATAAAGTTGCGGTCGGCCCCAATCAGCTTCATCATTTGTATTTCGTCGCGGCGATTAAAGATTGCCATGCGAATGGTATTAAAGATAATAAGCGATGAAATGGCGATAAAGATAATGCTGGCTATAAGCCCGGCTTTTTCGGCAAAACTGACCCAGCGGCCAATATTCTCGATTGCCGTCCGCCGCTCCCCTGCAAATGACGGCGCCCGGTTAGAATCGATATCTCTCTTTAGCGTGGGGTCAGTATCGACAAAATGACGGAGCTCGTCGGTTTTGTTAATATCGACAGGACTAATGCGGAACGTGCCTGGAAACTCGTTGGTCGCCTCGTTGAGCGCGTTAAGCGTACCGGCATCTCCCTTGTTTGTTTGGGCAAAATTATCCCGTGCTTCTTCGGGACTCACATAACGGACGCTGCGCACCGATGATTTAAGTGCCTTTAGGCCATCTTGGATTTTTTGGACGTCCTCGTCGCTCGTATCCGTTTTAACGTAAATGGACATATCGACTTTGTCGCGGATTTCACTTACCGTATCGAGTAGCACGTTACGCGCCGAAAGTGTCACAAACACCACTAGAAGCGTAATGGTCATAATTGCCGTAGCGGCAATGGTTAACCACGCGTTACGGCTAAAGTTATTCACACCGTAGCGGCACATGCGTAAAAAAGTAATCCACTGCCGGCGTGCGCGCTTTTGCTGCGCAAATGCTTTTGCGTCTAACTTACGTTTGCTCATTGCCTATAACTCCCCTGTGCTTGGTCGCTGGTAATTTTACCATGCTCCAATGTTACAACGCGGCGTTTTAGCTTGTTAACGATCTCTACGTTGTGGGTCGTCAGCAGGACCGTCGTGCCATACTTGTTAATTTTTTCGAGCAGACGGACAATATCCCAGCTGTGTTTAGGATCGAGGTTGCCCGTAGGCTCGTCGGCAATAAGAATTTTAGGCTGGCGCACAACTGCCCGGGCAATTGCCACGCGCTGGCGTTCACCTCCTGAGAGCTGGTGCGGAAACTGCTTTTCCTTACCAGTAAGACCAACGAGTTCGATTACCTTTGGGACCGTGTTTTTAATTTCGCGGTTTGTCATGCCGGCGATCTCAAGCGCAAAAGCGACGTTTTCAAACACCGTACGCTGTGGCAATAACTTAAAATCCTGGAACACCACGCCAATTTTGCGGCGAAGGAGCGGGATGTGCTTGTCTTTAAGCGTATCGTAGTCGATACCGCCAACCACGATTTTGCCGGTAGTCGGCTTTTCTTCGCGGGTCAGAAGTTTGAGCAGCGTGGTCTTACCCGCACCGCTGGTACCAACTAAAATCACAAATTCATTCGGCTCAACGTGAAGACTGACACGGTTGATTGCCGGCTTTGCGTCCTTGCCGTACGTTTTGGTAACCCTATCTAACAGAATCATTACTACCTATAGTATACCATAAACGGGATTACTTCTAGGGCGCCGCCGATTATTTGTCGTGCATATTTTGTTCGAGGTAGGCCGTCATAAACCCGTCGATCTTGCCGTCAAGCACACCGCCGGCATCACGCTCTTCATACTTGGTCCGCGTGTCTTTTACCAGGGTGTACGGATGCAGCACATAGTTGCGGATCTGACTGCCCCAGTTTGCTGATTCGCCCGCGTGAAGATCGCTGATACTTTCGGCGTGCTGCTCCAACCGGAGCTGGGCCAGTTTGGACCGCAGAATCTTCATGGCCATGTCTTTGTTCTGTAACTGCGAACGTTCATTCTGGATTGCCACGACAATCCCCGTTGGCAGGTGGGTTACGCGCACGGCGCTGTCGGTCGTATTGACACTCTGGCCACCATGGCCGCCCGCGCGGTACACGTCGATCTTAAGGTCTTTGTCGCTGAGCGCGACTTCCTCGGGCGCATCAATTTGCGGCAAAATCTCCACAAGCGCAAAGCTTGTCTGACGCAAATTATCGCTATTAAACGGACTTAGCCGGACCAGCCGGTGAACGCCGTTTTCCGAACGCAGCCGTCCGTACGCATACGGACCAGTTAACTCGATAACGCTGGTTTTGATACCGGCTTCCTCGCCGGTGGACCGCTCAACGGTAGTCGTGTGAAAACCATTTTTTTCTGCCCAGCGAAGGTACATGCGCTCGAGCATTCCCGCCCAATCCTGCGCATCGGTTCCGCCAACACCGGCGGTAATGCGTAAAATCGCGTTGTGATCGTCGTATTCGCCATTAAATAAAAGCTCTTTTTTGCGTTCGGCAAACTCTTTTTCAAGGGCCGCTATCTGACCTTCGAACTCCCCGAGCAAGCTATCATCGCCCAGACTCATGAGCTCCTGCATGTCGTTCGTCTGCGCGCTCAGGGTCTGCCACGGCTCAACCATCGCTCTAAGTGCGGCAAGCTGTTTGCTTTTGTCCTGCGCGTACGCAGGGTTGTTCCAGATTTCCGGCGCGGCGAGTTCCTGCTCGAACTGGTCGAGCTGTCGGGACTTTTCATCAATTTTAAGCCGCGCGTAAGCGTCAGAAATTTCGGTCTTCAGGCTATCGAGCCTTTTTTTCAGAGGTTGCATTACCTACTATTGTATCATCCGAAGGGCTGTGCCCTCTATTCCGCCGTTTTTTGGAACAATCGCGCCAGTTTGTCGTTAAGAGTGACGATTTCTTCCTTTTCCCCGCTACTCACGCCCGCAAGGACCCAGGTGTTGCTGGCGATAAATTCCCGTGCGGTGTCGATCATTTGCTCGCGGGTGGTTTTTCGTATGGATTCGGGGACTTTTTCGTAGTCTTTTACTACCCCATCAGCAAAGTAACGGCCGGTATAAAAGTTACTAATCTGGGCTACTGTTTGCGCACCCATTTGATACCGGCCCAGGGCATATGACTTCGCCGCCGTTAGCTCGTCCTCGGTGACTTTTCCATCCATAACGTACTTCATTTCGCGGACAATGATATCAAATAACCCTTCTGCCGTTTCCAAGTTAACCTGGCCGCCAAAGTCCCAGCTGCTATCATGAAACCCAACCGACGTGTCCGAAAACACGCCATAGGCGAGACCTTTTTTACGAGCTGCGCCATAAATCCGCGAGTGCATCGTTCCGGTTAAAATATGGTCCAGAATGTTCATTGCCTCGGCTTCTTCGTCACTTAGTTCGCGCGGTAATGTCAGCGACAGACCAAAGGTCAGATTGGAGGCTTCCTTGCGGCGGATAAGTGTTGGGTTACCGCTTGTAAGTTCATCGCGCGGAACCTCAAAACGTTCGCCTTCGGGTAACTCCCAGTCTGCCAGCTGGCGTTTGATCTCTGCCTTTCGGCCGTTCAGCTTTCCTGCTATAACAAAGCACATGTTTTTCGCCGTATGCGTGCGTTTATGATGCTCGCGAATATCCGCAAGACTCACGTTCGGAATTGTTTGCAGCCGCTGCCAAAAGGTATACACGTCTTCGCCAAGCAGCTGCTGGATCTTAGGCCAAAGCACACGGTTGTGGTTATTAAGATAGCCCGTTAGCTCACTTTTTACATTGCCTTTTTCGGCTTCAAGCTCGTCTTGATTGAATTTTGGCTGGCAAATTGCCACGCGCTGAAGCGCCAAAATACGCTCCCATTCAAAGTCGGCGCAGTCGGCCACGTACACCATGGAAAGATCGCTGGTATATGCGTTATGATACGCACCGTTTTTTGTAAATTCTGCCTCGTATTCATGCTCGCTTTTGAACTTTGCGTTGGCACCAAAAGCCATGTGTTCCATAACATGCGCAGTCTCGTAAATTTCCTTGCTGCGCACATAACGGTTTCCCGCTCTAAACTGAAACTGGAAGCTCATGACGGTAGCGCCGGGTATATCAATCAAAAGTCCGCGAGCGCCACTTGGCAGCTTCACTTCTTCAACGGTGTGTTTCAAAATCTTCTCCTACTCTAAAGGTTTGGCAAAATAACTGTCCTCTATTGTGCCACTTTTAAGATCATAATACCACCTCTTTTTTTGTTAATAACAGATCATAATTGACTAATAATACTAAATGTGTTAATGTATTTTTATCTGTGTTGACCTATGCTGACGCAGCGAGACCTTTCATCGTGTGCGTCACAGTACCAAGGAGACTCCGTGTCCGTTCTTGACGAAATGCTGGACAACCCGCGCAGCGCGAGCCGCTCCCCCCGGAGCAACTTTCTCCGCTCTGCCGCCGCGCTCGTCATCACCTTCCTGCTGCTGGTGATTCTCGCGCTTACCGTGCGGTACGTCGCCGACAACTGGCGGGAGATCATCTACGGACAGACGGCATCGTCGCATGTCGTCAACCCCGAAGACGGCTTCCCGGTCTTCGGCAACGACACTGCCCGTTTCCGCGGCGCCCTGCCCCTCCAGGACGCCGACCAAGCCTGAACCTGCCTGACCGCACGATGAAAGCGCCCGGCCTTCGCTCCGCTAAATGCGGACGAAGGACCGGGCACTTTCAATTTCTAAGACTATTTTTACTTGCGGTTTTTCTTGCGGTTTTGGCGCTGGTTTTTCTTTTTCTTGCGGGCGTCGTTCTTATGTTTGGCCGCCTCGGCTGCCGTTTTAGCTTTTTTCACCGTAAAGTCGCTGTCGCGGTTTTCTTCGCCGCCCGTCACCTCGTTCACACCGCGTTCAACTGCCTGCTCGGCAAGGCGCGTCAGCTCCGTGTCGTGCTCTTCTTGCTGCTGAACGACAATGTCGCTCGGACGAACGTGCATAATGGCACGCAGCACTTCATCGCGAAGTGTCGCCTGAAGGCTTTCGAACAGTTTTTGCGACTCGGCGCGGTATTCAACCAGCGGGTCGCGCTGACCAACACTACGCCAGTGGATTCCTTCGCGAAGATGCTGCATATTCTCAAGGTGTTGCATCCAGAGCGTATCGAGCACCTGAAGATAAACTTCACGCTCAACTTTGCGCAAAATCTCGGGCGTCAGCTCTTTTTCTTTTTTCTTGTAGAGCTTGGCGACTTCTTCTTGGGCCTTGCTTACGCGAATCTTGTCCTTCTTCTCGTTGCTGAAGGCAGCGATCTTCTGCTCGCCCAGTGGGAATACTTCTTCAAATTCAGCGGCAAGATGCGGGTTGTTCTTTTGGGGAACGTAGACGAGGTCGAGCACTTTCTCGTTCATCAGACGCTCAATCTCCGACTTAATATCGCCGCCTTCCAAAATCTTACGGCGCATAACGTAAACCACGCGTCGGTGACGGTTGATGACGTTGTCGTATTGGACAACGTTCTTGCGCGTATCAAAGTTATAGCCTTCAACGCGTTTCTGCGCTGATTCGAGCGTCTTTGAAACGGCTTTGTTCTGAATTGGCTGGTCTTCTTCGACACCAAGCCGGTCCATAAGGCTGGCAATGCGCTCGCCCTGGAAGATACGCATCAGATCGTCCTCGGTCGAAACGTAAAACTGCGTCTCACCCGGGTCGCCCTGACGGCCGGCACGGCCGCGTAGCTGGTTATCGATACGGCGCGATTCGTGACGCTCTGAGCCAATTACCACCAACCCGCCCAGCTCTTTAACGCCTTCGCCCAGTTTAATGTCGGTACCACGGCCGGCAATGTTTGTCGCAAGGGTAATTGCACCTTTTTCACCTGCTTTTTCGATAATGGCGGCTTCGTGTTCGTTATTTTTGGCGTTCAAGATCTCATAAGGAACCTTCTCTTTGTCGAGCCAGGCAGCGATCAGTTCGTTTTTGGCGATAGACGCCGATCCGACCAGTACCGGACGGCCGATTGCGTGGTACTCCTTAATAGCGTCGGCAACTGCTTTTAGCTTGCCTTTTTCAGTTTTGAAGATCAGGTCTTCGTGGTCGATACGCTGTACGGGGACGTTAGGCGGAACCTGGATAACATCAAGACTGTAGATCTGCTGGAACTCCTCGGCCTCGGTAAATGCCGTACCGGTCATACCCGAAAGCTTGTTGTACAAGCGGAAGTAGTTCTGGAACGAGACCGTGGCGAGCGTCATGCTTTCCTGCAAAACCGAGACGCCTTCCTTTGCTTCAATCGCCTGGTGCAGACCTTCGTTGTAGCGGCGGCCCTGCATTAAGCGGCCAGTGTGTTCGTCGACAATGATCACTTCGCCTTCGTTGGTAACGACGTAATCTTTATCGCGCTTGAACAAGGTTTGTGCGCGAAGTGCCTGGTCCATGTGGTAGACAGAACGGACATAATCTGGGGTGTATAAGTTTTTTATACCCAACATTTTTTGTACTTTTTCAACACCTTCGTCGGTAAGCGCAACGCTCCGGCGCTTTTCATCAAGGGTGAAATCTTCGGGGGTAAGTTTGGCGGCGATTTTTGCAAACTGGTAGTAGCTGTCGGGGTTTTCGGCGGCTGGCGCGCTAATAATAAGCGGCGTGCGTGCCTCGTCAATAAGGATAGAGTCCACCTCGTCAACGATCGCAAAGTTGAGGTCGCGCTGCCTGAGGAGTTCCATTTCGTTTACCATGTTGTCACGAAGGTAGTCAAACCCGAACTCGTTGTTTGTACCGTAGGTAATATCGGCCGCGTAGGCTTCTTTACGGCTGACGGGCCGCAGTTTACGCATGCGGGGATCGGTGTGTGCATCGTTGTCGTAGTTTTTGTCGTAAACAAACGACGCGTCGTTAATAATCACGCCGGTAGACATACCCAAAAAGTCAAACAGTTCACCGTTCCAGCCAGCGTCACGCTGGGCCAGATAATCGTTTACCGTCACGATATGAACACCTTTTTCGGTCAGGGCATTCAGATAGCTTGGCAGGGTTGCCATAAGGGTTTTACCCTCACCTGTTTTGAGCTCGGCAACGTTTCCTTCGTGCAGTGCCATACCACCGATAAGCTGCACATCAAAGTGACGCATGCCCAGCACGCGGTCGCTTGCTTCACGTACGAGTGCGAACGCATCAGGCAGCACGTCATCAAGCGTGGTCTTTCCGTCTTTTAAACGTTCTTTAAGAACGGCTGTCTGCTTTGGCAGATCCGCCTTTTTCATTGCCTTGTATTTGTCGGCTAACGCATTGACTGCGCTTACCTTCTTTTCAAGACTCTTCAATATCCGCTTCTGCGGATCTCCAAACACCTTTGTTAACGCTGATTGTCGGCTAACCATAAACTTCTCATCCCTCCGGTGAACTGAAACTTCTCATGAAATACTACGTAATAGTATACGCCGTTTCGCCATCTGATGAAAGAGGTTTGCCCCTTTTACTGCGCTTCGCGTGCGTAGCTTCGTTTAAAACGTGCCAAAACACCCCGCCTGCCAACATGGGGCATGGTGATTTGTTTGTACTTGCGCAGCTGTGTTACCATTTTTGCCTCAACGATATCAATAGCGGCAAGCGCATTAACCGTTGAATCTTTGGCGGTGAGGATTTTGTCGGGTATCGTTAAAATAACCTCGGCCTCATACTTATTGCCGTAGTCGCGGTTTACCTGTTTGATTTTTACACTCGCGGAGGCGCTTTTTCGCGCGTGCTTTGGAAGATAGCGGTCTAGCCGTCCGATTTTTTTCGTGACGTACTTTTTCGTGGCGTCGTCGAGATCGTACTTAACGCCCGTAATGTCGATTGCTTCAATCATGCTACCCCCTTTTGTTCGGTTGGTCTGTACTTTTATTATACCGCTTTAGGGTGAGGATTTCTATACGGTCTCTCGGCCGCCCAGGTAGGGCCGGAGTACCTCGGGAACGATAACGTCACCGCTCGCCGTTTGGAAATTCTCTATAATCGCAATGAGCGGGCGCTCCGAAAACACCGTAGCATCGTTCGTATGAGCAAGCTCAACGCTACCATTACCGCGACGGACGCGGGTTTTCATGGCGCGGGTTTGAAAATCGGTAATGTAATCGGCGGTATGAGTCTCGCGGTAGCTGTTTTGTGCCGGCAGCCAGACTTCAATGTCCACACCCTTGGCATTCGGACGGCCGATATCCGCGGTACATTTTTCAAGTACCTGGTACGGCAGGCCCAGCTGCTGCATAAGATATTCCTGAATCGCCACCATTAACAGGTGCTCCTCTAGTGATGTATCGGCGCCAGTAAAGCTTTCCATTTCGAGTTTATTAAACTGATGCAACCGAAAAATGCCTTCGGCGTCTTTTCCGTAGGTTCCAGCCTCGCGGCGAAAGGCGGTCGTATACCCGACAAGGCGGATCGGGAGGCTGTCCTCTGCCAGAATCTCATCCATGTACATTGGCGCCATGGTGTGCTCGGCGCTTGCGTTCAGCCACAAGTCCTCGTCTTCAAGTTTATAAGTCTGCTCTTCTTTGTTGAGCCGCCCGGTTGCCTGGAAAACCGCCGTCCGTGCCACCGCAGGAGGAATAACCGGCGTGAATGGCTTTGCACTCACCTTTAGCCCATTGTCATCAATAATTTTTTGAAGGATTGCCTCGTTCCCAAGGACATCCATACCAAACTGCCAAAGTGCAAGCTCGAGCCGGACCAAATCACCCTTAAGATAGGCAAAGCGTGCACCGGCAATTTTAGCGGCGCGCGCCTTGTCGATCCAGTCTTTCGTCTCTGCCAGTTCCCAGTGGTTTTTCGGCTCAAAATCAAATTGCGGTTTTTCGCCTACCGTCCGAATAACAACGTTTTCGTCTTCCGTCGTGCCCACCGGCACCGTAGGCAGCGCCATGTTAGGCAGCTTTTTCAGCTGTTCAATAAAGGTTGCGTCGGCCTCTTTAAGGTTCGCCTCGACAGCCGTCAGCTGGTCCTTTAGCGCTTTGCCTTCTTCTACAAGTGAAGGCTCCGGCTTGCCGCCCTTCATGCGCGAGGAGATATCGTTACGCTTTTCGCGGAGTTCGTCTGCTTGCTGCTGGAGCTGGCGCTTGGTTTTATCCCAGCGCAGCACCTCATCGACACTAACGTCGTAGCCCTTGCGGCGCGCATTTTCCTGCACCGCAGCGGCATTTTCTCGGATGTAACGGATATCTAACATGCCCCTATTATACCTGCTCGACGTACAAATGCCTACAGGGATAGCTACTCTGTACGAAGCGCTTCGATTGGATCAAGCTTAGCAGCCTTTCGTGACGGGAAATATCCGGCCGCAACCGCGACAAGCATAAGGCTCGCAACAAGTACGATACTGGTCATTGGCTTAAACAGTAGCAGCTGGGTTCCCTTCTCCAGGCCCAAGGTTGTCGCAATCCATGGGTTTAACAGGCTGGTTGCAACCGCAAAGCCAGTCCCGATCATTCCGCCCAAAAAGCCAACCCATGCCGCCTCGTAGCGGAACAGCCGGCCGATGTCGCGGCGGCGGGCACCAAGCGCCTTCATAAGGCCAATCTGCTGCGTTCGTTCCAGTACGCTAATGTACTGCGTGTTAATGATGCCAAAGACCGAGGCGAGAATAGCCAAAAAGCCAAACCCTACCACGCCCCATTTCACGACATCAATAAATTGGAAAAGCACTTGCTGGATATCTTTCAGTGAAAACACTTCGTAGCCAGCGTCTTTTACCGCCTGTTTCGTCTTATCCACATCGGCCGCATCGGTCAGCCGGGCAGTGATACCGCCGTAGCTATTCTGCTCTCCCGAACCGGCATGCTGATAGTCGTAGATAGCCTTGCCGTCGGTTGCTGAGATCTGAAGGATCGGCTGGTAGCGCAGCTGCAGACTCGATTGCTTGTTAACGGCAACGATCGTAAATACCTTATCTTCACCCACTGTCTCAAAACTATCGCGCGACAATTTATCAAAGTGAACGGTTACCGTTTTGCCAATAGCATCCGAGGGCTGCTTGAATCCAAGGACACCAATATATTCGTGAGGTACAACAATGTTACCCGCAGCGATTTCGTTGGTTGAAGGCAGCGAACCAGCTTCGAGCGTCATGGCAGTCCGGTCACTTTTAATGTTCACATCGGCCTGGTACTTTTTTGTACCTGCGCGCATCATGTAGGTCGCACTAAGGCTATACGTTGGCGTCACGCTTTCAATGCCGCTGATCTTGCTGATTTTTTGCACGTCGGCATCACCCAGTGAAGCACCTTTGCCTGAAACAGGGCTGGAGCCGGTGTATTCTTTAGGCGTCGTACTCTGCTCATCGGTTTTTGGAAAAATACTCAGACTACGCTCGTCGCCGTTACTTTTAATAAGGTTGTCGGTATAGGCCTGCGTACCCGTTCCAGCAGCCAGCGCAACCGTTACCGTAAATGCACCAACACTGATAGCCAGGCTGGTAAGAAGCGTACGGATTTTTGCATGGCGCAAACTACTCCCCGCCCGGCGGACAATATCACGTGTTTTCATTATTTTGTCCTCCCCTTTGACGATTCAATGGTTTCAATTTTTCCGTCTTTAATGTTAATACGAATATCGCATTTCATTGCCAGGTCGGCATCGTGCGTCACAATAATAAGCGTTGCGCCCTTTTGCTTGTTATAACTAAACAGCAGGTCCTCGACAACGGCGCCGGTCGCGCTATCCAGATTACCCGTTGGTTCATCGGCAAATAGGACCTTTGGATCGTTCACAATAGCGCGGGCAATTGCCAGCCGCTGTTTTTGCCCGCCCGAAAGGTCACGGGCACGGGACTTCTTTTTATCTAGTAGCTCAACAGCTTCAAGCGCGGCAATGATTTTTTTGTCACGTGCCCGTTGCGGCACATTGGCAATCTCAAGCGGAAGGCTCACATTGTCATAGCAGGATTCGTTCGCTTGCACGAAAAAGCTTTGAAAAATAAAACTCATACGGTGCGAACGGAAAATATCAATTTGCTTTTGGCTCAGCTTTAAAATATTCCGCCCGTCAATAACTACTTCGCCGGTTTCAGGCCGGTCGAGCCCGCTCATGGCGTGCATAAGCGTTGACTTACCCGAGCCGGATTTACCCAAGATCGCGACACTCGCTCCATCCGGAATCGTAAAGCTCACATCCTGTAGGGCCTTAAACGCATTATGCTTTTTACCGTACGTCTTTGTAACGTTTTTTACTTCTATCACTTAAGAGTCCTCCTCACCTTCAATATCTATTTCCGTGCATCCACTATCCATCGTGGCGGCAGACTTTTTCTGACCGTTGAAGGTCAACCCGCCGTCAGTAATTTTCCATACGCTCACCCGTGCACTCCGAACATGTGACGGACAACTGCCTTCGTCTTTAACGTTTAAAGATCGTACGGTCCCGGCTTCGAGGTTGGACGAACTGCCAATGTTCGTTACCGAAAGCGCGTATACGGTTGCTTGGGCAAGCGACACTACCGAGTCAGCCCCTTCCTGAACTGTCAGGCTCTTAATTGTTCCGGGCAGTATAGTTACAGCTGCGTTGTCTTTAACCGACAATTGCATGCTTTCCTGCGAGCTCGTCTGGTACTCTATCATCGAGTTATTGTCGGCCGAGAGTGCGGCAAGCAAAGGGCCATGGATCTCCAGTGTTGGCTGCGAGTCACCGCACCACCAGAGCGTCTTGCGGCAGTTATCGTTTTGTTTTTGTGTGACAGAAACATACAACGTCTTGCCCTCAATGTGCATTTGAACGGTTGGCAGGTTAGCTTCGTCCTTAACCACCGCATGAAGCTGGGCATACGGCGTACTATCGGTGGCAAAGTATTTTACTTGAACGCCGTCAGAATCAAGCGCGAGCGACGAAACAGAACGGGTCGAGGCTGGCAGCGATACTGTCTGTGAACGCGTATTCGCATCAACATAGTAGCTATGCTGATAACTGCCGTATTTTGCTAGTCCAATTGCACCGCCAAACGTTACTAGGCCGACTGCAATCACCACGCAGATACTAACAAGGACGCGCTTCGTTAGTTTTTGGGCGAACGAGGCGTAGGCACCAAGAATAAACAGCACGGTCAGCAGTGTTCCGCTCGTCACGGCAAGGCTAAATGCACCCACCAAATATCTGGCACCCGTTCCGGCTTCAATAACGTAGTGCTGGCTGCCAAAGAACACGGCAAAGGCTGCGGTGAGTGTCGCCATGGCGGCAATACATGCGCCAACAACACTGAGCACGCCCAAAATCACCAGCGCGACACGCCGGCTGGTGCCTGCCTGAACGTCTTTTTTACCCTCATCACTCTCGTTAAACTCACGAATAGATTCAACCGTTACCGATCGGCCGGCCATCTGCAGCTTGTCGGCCGCCGTGCGGGCAGGCGGCACCGCGATCCATAAAACCACATACACCAAAAGTGCCGTGCCGAACGAGGCAAGCGCAACAATAATAAACAGAATGCGCACTACCGCCGGGTTTACTTTAAAAAACGCGGCAACCCCGGCAAGCACACCGCCAAACACTGCGCGATCCGTGTCACGGAACAGCTTGCGGTTCGTATCTCCAGCCGTCTCCTGCGCATCGTCAGATGGCATTCCGTCATCCGTCTTAAATTCGCGCGGCTCCCCCAGCTGCTCTTTCAGCGTATCAATATCCGCCATAGTAATCACGTCGTTCTTTTTGACGCCTCTTTCTTCAAGGATCTCCGTTATGCGGATTTCGACATCTGTCAGAATATCGGCATCACCGCTGTAATTCTCGAGTGCTTTTAAATACTGCTCGAACTCTTTCTTTGCGCCTACCTCTATTTCGTAGGGTATTTTGGCGATATGGATTCGTGTGACCTCTTTCATAGTCCCTTCCTATAGTTTCTTTAGTGTCGTGTTAAGTGTCGTTATTTTTGCCGTCACGTGCGTCATCACCTCTTGTCCAAATGGGGTTGTCCGGTAGTACTTGCGCGGCGGCCCCTGTTCCGACTCCTGCCATTCATGCTGTAGGAGCCCGTCTTTTTGCAGCCTTGAAAGGAGCGGATAAATCGTCCCTTCTACGACAACGAGCTCTGCCTCGCTGAGGCGTTTGATGATATCACTGGTATACATTGCCCGGTCGGCACATACCTTAATGACGCAATACGCCAAAAATCCTTTGCGAAGCTGCACGGCAAGCTGCTCGGCATAACTTTCGCTGTTAGTATCTTGTTGGTCCATAGTTCTATGTTATACAAGGTACCTAAAAAATGCAAGCAAAAAATACGCCTCGGCGACAATGGCCGAGACGTATCAGAGGTAAAAGAGACCTGCTACTGGTGTTCGTCGTTGTAATCAACGATAGCGTCGCGGATCGTCTCCATGAGTTTTTCTTCGTAGGTTTGTTCTGCTGCAGCCGTGGCTGGGTATTCACCCGCCGGGATACGTGCCCGCACACTCGCTGTTGTCCGAGTGCCGGCAGGCAGATCGAATCGCGTATCATCTTCAAGCCGTTCACGCCCTACAACAAGAACGGTCTCGCCCACTTCTTTAATATCGTACCGGGTCAGACCACCCGCCTCGGCGGTGACGACGGCACCGTCAATAGGGTCATCGGCCGACTCACGCGGATATTCAATAAGATATTTGCCTGCAAGCCGGGCTTGCGGCGACGTCTGATCGACGACCCACCCCGCCATATCCATAAGTGATGCATTAATATCGGCGGCCGTCATGCGCTCACCGCGCCTGCCGGTTACTGTACGGCCCATGATAAGCTCGGTAACATTGTACTCGGCACCTTCGGGCGTCTCTACAACATACCGTGCCGGAATGCGTGTCGTGCGTTCGGCGCTATCCTGGGTTTCGGGGTATCGATAGCTTAGCGGCCTGCCTTCAGTTGGTAAAACTGCTGCCGTCCGCGATGTATCTGTTTCGTGATTTTTGCGCCTAAACATGAATCAATTTATATCATGCTTATGCAAAAAAGTCAATGCTAGCCCTGGTGTGCGACAAACGCAACAAACGCGTCTATATAACCCTGCAGATTCTTTTGCCACCGTTCGTCAACCAAGATTCCCTGCTCGTTAAACTCAAGCGACGGAGCGTTAGCGACATATACTTCTGGCTGTCCCATAAGCTTCATGTTCAAAAACGCAACAATGTGGCGAAGATCGGACTGGGCTATGGCCGTACCGACAGGACCAATCGAGGCACCCATCATCCCTACCGGCTTACTATTAAATGCACTGTTGCCGTATGGCCGGCTTATCCAGTCGATGGTATTTTTTAGAACACCTGGCACGCTTCGGTTGTATTCTGGCGTTACAAACAGGACAGCGTCTGCGCCAAGTACGATATCTTTCGCCGCTTGGGCAGC
>DATJIC010000058.1:0-3501 GCA_035493555.1 Verrucomicrobiia bacterium
AAGCACTCACTGCCACAAGAAGTAACACGCAGGCTATCTGGAAGAACGCCATTGTAATGGCAACTTTCTTTATGGTTTCATTACGAAACGCTTTTACTAAAAATAGAACACAAAACACTGCAACTACGAAAAAACATACCGACGGCAAGACGATAAAAAGCAAGCTTGCTCCTAGCGAAGACAAATCGAAACCAACGCAGTTTACAACACCTTTCCATGCTGCATATCCCGCAACGGGCAGCAGCGCCACCCCGATACATTTGTTGATGAGTGTTGGGCTAATAGGGCGGTTAAGTGCGTTGCTCATTCTATGATAATATCATCTGCACGCGTTCGAGATGATAGGTCGTACCGGTTTTGCTAATGCCGTATAGGTACTTTTCGTTGGGGCTCAGCGTTACTTCGTAGCCTGGGCTCACAGGCATGATATCGTGCTGGTTGGCGCCGTCAAACTCGTACAGGCGCAGCATACCGCCCCGGTCGCTCCATAGTATGTAGCCGTCGATCCACTCCAGTTTTTTAGTAACGGGAGTTGTGCCGTTAAGTTTGGTGGTTGTTTCTTTTTTGAGCTCAAGGTCGTAGGTAGTGTAGGCAGCGCCATTTTGCGCGACAATAAAGCGGCCCTCGGTTTTTACCGACAGATACTTGGCACCGCCCTTAATCGTGGCTGTTGCAAGCTCTTTTAGCTGAGCAGCCTGCGCCGCGGTTGTTGGGAGATCTCCCTTTAAAACAGTCACTGTGTCACCGTAAGCAACCGCCTCGTACATGTCGCCAAAGTAACGGCCCAGCGCAAGGTGCAGCTGCTTTTTGCCGTCGTCGTTATACGAGCGGATCACATACGAGGTAGGGTCGCCATCTTTGTAGTAGCCAACCTCGCGCGTCTTTGTAGCGGCGTCTAGGGCAGTAGTATAGACGATCGTTGTCTGGTCAAAAATAGAAAACTCGGCAACGTGCGACACCAGTGGCCGCGAAAGCGTTGCCGCGCTGAGGTTGATTTTGCGGACATCAGTGCCAATTTGCGCATACAGCGTATTGCTGTCATTACCGCTAAAAACGATCTTTTCGGCAGCAACATCCAGCAGTTTGGTAATATTTTTTGTCGCGGAGGCGTCGCGCGTATCCACCACCAGCCACTCAACCTGGTTGCCGTTATAAACATGCTTTACGATAAGATACCGGCTTCCGGCATCCCAGTCGGACAAACTGAACGACTGCGTTTTGCCCTGGGCTGGCTGGGTATATAGATCGGCTGGAATGCTTATTTTTGTCGTGGCGATTTTATCACTGCCAAGGTCCGCTAGCGTGAGTTCGGGCGTTTCTGGCTTTTCCTTGATCGCCATCCATCTGCTATCAATGGATACGGAGGTGCTCGACACGGCCGTAAAATCAGCCACGTTTTCGACGGGGAGGTCGTTAGGGACCAGCCGGGCGTAATTAAGCCACAGCACGCTTCCGGGAACCACACTGACCGCCTTTTCCCAGGTATGGTAGCCGCTGCGGCCAATAGTTATGTCGTGGGTGCCAGAAGTAAGCGTTGACTTTGAAGGAGTCCGGGTACTGAACGGCTTGCTATCAATCGTGACGTTAGCGCCGTTAGGCTGCGAGTCAAACTGCACAAGACCGCCTTGCTCGATTTTGCCGTCGTTTCCGTTATAGCGGTACCCGAGCATAACAAACACCAGCACAGTTACCAAAACAACAACAGCAACCGACATAAACCCGTATGAAGCAAGGCGCCGGATGAGCTGTTTACGTTTAGAAGGTTGGTGGTACATTACGTTTATTATACAACTTTTAGATGAACTACTTGCATAATTGCGCCAGGTTACCTACTATAAAATGTAACAAAGCATATACAGAAATGATATGTAAGACAGAAAGCAGGGGAACCAAAAAATGAGCAAAACAGTCACAATAAACGGCAGGATATACGATGTTCACACCGGCATGCCTGTCGATGTGGCCCAGGCGCAAGCTCATACCCAGCACCAGCACGCAGCATCAAGGCCATCGGTTGCCTTGCACCAGACAACGCAAAAATCGCACACCCTAAACCGGCGGATTGTTCAAAAAAAGACAGCGGCTCCATCGGTGCACAAACAGCCAACTATGAGCCCGCTCGCCAGCCGGCACCCCTCTATTGCTAAGTTCGCGCCGCACCCCACCGGAGCTATCCAAAGTAGCGCGCCTCAGCCCGAAAAGCACGTCGCGCACCCTATCGTAGAAAAGGTACACAAGCAACAGGCAGCTGCCCTGCACAAAAAGCAGCAAGCCCCAACCTTGGCGCCAAAGCCGTCGCAGGTCATTAAAGAGGAGGCTATTCAGGAATCCATGACCAAGGCGCCCAGCCATACTGCCAACCATAAACAGGTAAAACAACCGCGGCGTCTGCCCCGTATCATGAGCGTCGCATCGGCCTCGTTGGCGCTACTTCTTCTTGGCGGTTACTTTACCTACCTTAATATGCCAAGCCTTTCGGTCCGCGTGGCGGCCGCACAGGCTGGCGTTAACGCATCGTATCCTTCGTACCACCCAGACGGCTACAGCCTTAACGGGCCCGTTGCTTACACGCAGGGCCAGGTAAACATGAAGTTCGCCTCCAACTCGGGGCCGCAAAACTTTACAGTCACGCAGTCTAAAACCAGCTGGGATTCCAGCGCAGTTCTCGATAATTACATAAAAGAGAAGGCTGGCGACAACTACATTACTTACGACGAACACGGCCTTACCATTTACACCTACGGCGGTAATGCTGCCTGGGTCAACGGCGGCGTCCTTTACACCATCACCGGCGACGCACCGCTCTCGGGCGATCAGATCCGGCACATCGCAACAAGCATGTAGCAACCAGCGCCTCCGGGCGCTGGTTTTCTTGTGGTATAATAAAGCCAATTATGACTACTGTTCGCACCCGTTTTGCCCCAAGTCCCACCGGCTTTTTGCACGTTGGTAATATTCGTACCGGCCTTTTTGCGTACCTTGTCGCACGGCATGCAGGCGGCCAGTTTATTCTCCGCCTTGAAGACACCGACAAAAAACGCGAGGTGGAGGGAAGCGCCGACCACCTGCTTAAGTGCCTCGAGGTACTAGGAATCCAATACGACGAGGGGATCGGCATCGGTGGCCAATACGGCCCCTACAAACAAAGCGACCGCCTTGAAATATATAAAGCGTGGGCGCAAAAACTCATTGATGCCGGACGGGCCTATGCCGACCCGTACACCCCCGAAGAACTCCAAGCGTTCCGCGACGAGGCCAAAGCAAACAAACAGCCGTTCCTGTACCGTAACCACCGCCCCGAAAATCCGCCCGTCTGGGACGGAACACGGCCGCTGCGTCTTAAAAGCGAACCCAAAGCCTACACCTGGCACGATGAAGTCATGGGCGATCTTTCTACCGGCCCCGAGGTAATCGACGACATTATTCTTATTAAGTCCGATGGCTACCCAACCTACAACTTTGCGCACATTGTTGACGATGCCGAAATGAAGGTAACGCATA